>CAVQPP010000199.1:0-14863 GCA_963714445.1 uncultured Actinomycetota bacterium | reverse complement strand
GCATCGGCACCAGTCACGAGTTGGTCCTCGGCGCGATACGCGAGGTGGATCGCGGAGCGGGCGTCTTGGTACTGCCCTATCTCCGGCAGTTCGGGGCTCACCATGCCTACGGTTCTGGACGACCATCCGCGTCCTGACGTGGTGCTGGTTGACGCTCCGTTCGTCGAGGGAGCGGTCGCCGCCGCCGTTACCGCCGCGATGGGAGCGGATCTCGATGCCGTCGCGCACGCTGCCAAGGAGGCCCGTGATGTCCCCAAGCTCTGACGCGGAATCAGAAGTGCTGGGAATCAGTGGCGTTGGAGCCGGGCAGTGCTTGAATGAACGGTGTTCGAATCGACAGTGACGCTGCCGGCGAATTTGCATGCGCGGCCGGCGGGGAAGCTCGCTCAGGCGGCGGGTCGCTTCACCAGCACGATTCGCATCCGGCACGGGAGCAAGTCGGCGTCGATCCGGTCGGCGTGCTCGCGGTGATGAGTCTCGGGGCCACTGCCGGGAGCACCATCACGGTCACCGCTGACGGCCCCGACGCTGAGCAGGCCGTGCGTACCTTGACGGAAGTACTCAGCCAAGCCGAGTAGGGCACGCTCAAGGAGGTATACGCCTGGCACCCTGCCCACCTGCCTACGCGCCAGCTGCTGAGCGCGAGGCCCGCGCGGGTGCGCTGGCGGATCGGGGCACGGTCGCCCCTCGGAAAGCCGAGCCGAGGGTGCGGGTGAGCAGCATCGCGACGGTCAAGCCTTCTTGGCGCACTTATTCTGACCTGAGTGGATGCCCTCTTGGTACCGAGTAGCGGTAGCCGTCGCGGGACAGCTGGATGTCCGCGAGCGCGTACTTGAACGGGATGTCGCTGGATGCCTGGCGAGGTACCTTATCGAATCGTGCCCTGATTGGCGGACACGCTCGGCTGCTAGTCCTCTAGCTGCGACGCGACGCAACCTCGCTCGCTACAGTGCCGCGCCTGTGGCTGGGGGCGGGTGGCGCGTACGGAGATGCCCCGCCCGACCTTCCGACCATCCTTCAGACCGGTGGCCCACCGACAGGAACGCTGCGCCGCTACATCTTCGGTGCGGCCACTGCGTGCCTTTGGTGCAGCTATTCCTCAGATGGTAGGACGGAAAGGAGGTCCGCCGTCAGTGCTCTTGCGTTCGGGTTGCCGACCGGTTGTGTCGGTATGCGGCCCATGTGCGAGCGATTCCGCGTACTCGATGACCCATGGCGCTGCTCCGGGGACGTCCGTCGTGACCACGCGCTCGCGAGCCAGGATGCGAATGAGTCGATGATCGTGGGATCAGCTTGTTTCCAGGCGGGGAACCGGTCGAGCCATGCCTCGGCGTTTTCGGGCGTGTGTCCGTCGCGCAGCAGCCAGGGCAGGAGGAATCCGCATTCGAGCCATGCTGCGCCACGGGAGCAGAACGCCCAATCGACGACGCGGACGTCGCCGGCTGGGGTGATCAGGACGTTGGACGGGTTCAGGTCGCAATGCAACATGCAGGCCCGGCGAGTGATTCGGCTGCTGCGTCCTGGGAGCGATAGCGGTCTTCGACGCGTAGGCCGTACGGCGTTGGGACAGGGCAGTTCGGAGAGCCCGGTAACGACTGAGGCGACCGGTTCGAGGTCGGCTGATCCCGGGTGGTATTTGGGGTGGCGGCCTTGGATGTGTTCGAACGCGATGATAAGCCAACCGGCCGTTTCGACCTGCCATAAAAGCTCGGGCGTAGGGCCGTGCGTATGGAATGACGGCGGCTTCGTTGCGTAGCGACCACGCTTCGGGGCCGCCCCAATGCTGGTCGGGCAGTAGGCGGGTGCCCTTGATGAACACCCGCCCGTGCTCGGTGTGCAGTGTCCCGGCGATCTGCGCGTGGTTGCCGTTCGGAGCCGAGCTGTAGTCGTTCACTTGACCTGTGTGGTCGGCGACGGCTTCGCGTACGGCTGTGGGCAACTCGTTGAAGATCATGACGGGCACTGTTTCGGCTTTCTACTCGGTGCGCCTAGCGGTGACGGCGGTGAAGTCGTCGCGGTCTATTGCGCTGCGCAGTCCGCGTCAGTCAGGGTCGCTGGTGCAGGGTACCGGTGGGTTGGGTGGGCAGCAGGATTCGCCGGTGATCCAGAATTCCGGGTCGACAGGGTAGCCGGTGGCGTGCAGTAGCGGGACGGTGCGCGCCATGGCAGCGCCGGAGGAGATGTCTTCGAGCATGATCGGGACGTGGTGCAGGCGTTGTCCGCCGTTGTGGTCTTGTTCGAACTGTGTGTACTCGATGGTGTGCATGAGGAATGCGTGCCAGCCGGGGTCGACGGAGATATCCGGGACTAGGCGTACATCGGGTTGTCGCAGACCGCCTTGAGGTAGATCAGGGTCTGCTCGATCATGCGTTCGGCGTACGGGCGGGTGACGCGCTGGTGCTCGACGATGTAGGTGACGAGCTTGGTGAAGGTTTGCGGTGAGACCAGCTCGCGCGGGTTGCGTAGTTCGGCCGCCGTGGGTTTGGCGGGATGGTCAACCGTGATGGTCACGTGTTGGTTCTCCTCGGTGGTGAAGGTTGCGATGCCGGGACCGCCGCGCCGGCCTCCAAGTCCTGCGTCCTTGTCCTGGCCGTCTCGATGGTTCCAGTAGAGTCAGGGTTCTGTATCGCGGATAGTGGCCAATAGGTGGCCAATCACCGGGAACACTGGTGCGGTGACTACCGGCGGCGTGATTCGGGGCTTCCGCCAAGCGCGGGGCGGGAGGTCACGGCCTGCGGTTCGAAGTGGACGGGCCGCACTGTTACGGGATGAGCAGCCGTTCGACGCTATCGATTCGGTCTTCGACCCGTTGAGACCGTACTGACTCTGCGAACCCTCGGACAGTGTCGAGTGTCGCGTGCGCCTGGTCGATCTCGCCTTCCCTTGCGTACGCTTCGGCGAGCCAGGACCAGTACAGCGCTGACTCTCGCTCGCTTTCTTCCGGGTAGCGCGAAAGAACCGGCACTAGCAAGCGCTCAGCCGTGCTCGGTTCGCCAAGCTCAACTGCGCAGCGAGCGCGCATGATGTCCACTTCATCGCGCGTCAGCCAGTAAACCCATTCAGGCTCGTCGTCGCCGGAGGAATGGGATTCAAACACGTCGTCGACTTGGTCAAGAACCCGAGCGGCCAGTGCGTCTTCGCGGGAGCGAGCAGCAGCCCACGCGACTCTTTCGAGTAGGAGCGCCCTGACACGAGGCGGCGAATCACGGGCTCCCCGTTCTGCGGATCGGGCGATCAAGAGCGCGTCCGCCGGGTGATCCACGTTCGCGATCTGATAGCTAAGCGAGGACAGCAGATTGCCTGGCTAGCGACCTATCTCCGGCTTGGTTGGCGGCGTCTACGCCTGAGAGATAGTAGCGCTGCGCTTCCGCGTAAAGGCCAGCGTCTGACGCAACCCATCCGGCCAAAACTCTGCGCCACGCTCACCGAACGCTGTCAATAGTCGGCGGCCGATGGCACCGGAGTACGACGCATTTCTGATCAAGTTGTGAGTTTCGCGCAGTTCCTTCGCGACAACAGGCGCAGAGGTCCTTACCCGATAGTTGATCATCCAAGTGACGCAGCTCAATCACGCGGCGTTCAAGCTGGTCGGTAAGGCGGGATCCCACGATGTGGCGACCCGAACCGGATCTCTACGACCTGCGGTGATTCTGAAACGAGCCATTCGTGGGCGACACGGACTGGGTCAGTCGGTTCGTCGCTCAGGGCTGCCACGCCGACTTGAAGCGCCTCGGCGAGGTATCGCAGCGAGTACGGGCGTGGCTCACGCTTTCCTGACTCCCAGCGGCTGACAGTTTCGCGAGTGACGGTGTCGCGCCCAGAAAGTCGGCATAGCTCGGCGGCCAGCTCAGACTCGGCCGAGCCCACGCTGGAGTCGTAGTTCTTTGATCCGCGTTCCGATCGGCACGCTTCTGAGTATGCCCCGTGATTGGCCACCAATCGGCCACTCCCGGCGAAAGAGCTTGCCGTCTGTACTTGGACCGTGACCAACAGCACCCTTGCCACCGTCGCTCGCGAGTCCCGTGAGCGCTCGATGGCGGATTCTGAATCGGGATGCGATCTAGACCTGCCAGTTTGACGGCGGCGAGTGGCGTTGTTGCCCTCGGATGGGCGTGCTGCGGCTGCGGCGTGGTTGGTGGTGCGCTGACGTGCGCGCGCTGGGTCGTGGGTGAGGTTGCGGAGTTGGCGGTCGGGTGTGTCTCGGAGTTGGCGACGAACGCGGTGCAGCACGTGCACTGGGGTCGGGTGCCGTTTGGTGAGCGGGTTGTGTGGCTGTGGATCGAGCGGTGGGGTCCGCGGCTGGTAGTGGAGGTACACGATCCTGAGCAGTGTTCCGCCGATGGTGAGTGAGCCGATCGAGTTCTCAGGGTTCGAGGACGCGCCGGAGTGCCGGATGGGTCTTCGTCTTGTTGTGGATCAGGTGGAGCAGGTCGAGGGCGTGTTTGGAGCGGTGGGACTGCCGGAGGGTGGCAAGAGCGGTTTTTCGCCGTGCCGTGGATGTGGGGTGGCGAGCGTGCGGGCAGGTGGTTTGGCTCATTTGTGCAGACCTGCGCTGGCATTGCCTGCTATCCGCCTCCGCCGCCGCCTCCGATCGTGTTCGTCACCGGTCCGGAGGTTACGGCGCGGCTCCTGGCGGCGCTGCGAGCGCTGTGAGTTGGCGAGGTGTTCGTGTTCGTGTTCGTGTTCGTACTGGTTGATATGTGAAGGATGCTAATGAGCCTGGTTCTGCATGTCGGGGGCGAAGACAACCATTTCGGGGGCGGTATCGACCGGGATGGGTCGGGCGGGATCGTGCTCGACCGATTGAACCGGCAGCTTGACGAGGCTCGCGCCGCTCGGGCTGGACGTGCTGATCATTACCGAGGGCAACGGTTGGTTCGAGCGGGGCGATAGCGCGGCGCTGGAGCTGGCGCGCTCGCGGCTGCGGGATGCGGCCGGTGTGGGTGCTCGCTCCGCGTCATGACTGCAACATCGTGGTCTGGATTAACCCGCAGCGGTTGCGCGATCCCGGCGAGCGTCACGAGACGGCGCATCCGTTCTGGCACGCCCAAGCGCGCGTGTCGGTCCAGGTGGACGGCCTGAGTGAGCGGTTGTGGTTGTTCGGCGCGCACTTCTCGCCGTTCGTGCCCTCGATCCGGGTGCAGGAGGCGTACGCGACGGCCAATCTCGCGGACGGCCGGTTGGTGATCGGCGGCGGGGACTTCAACGACGGGTTGATGGATCCGGTGGTTGATCGCGGCGGGATGCCCGCGTACAAGCGGTTGCGGTATCTGCGGCCGGGCGGGGAGAGCGCGGCAGGGGTGCTGGCGGCGGCGGAGCTCGTAGACGTGGCGGCGGTGTTGAACCAACTGCACTGGTCCGCCGTGAGCCTACGGCGGAGTTCAAGCATGAGGCTCCGATTCGTTGTGACCGGCTGTACGCGTGCAATCGGCTGCGTGAGAGACCGCCGCGCGAGTACGCGCGCACTGCCGTATGACCCTGAGCTGTCCGACCACTGCGCGATCCACGCGTGGTTCGACCTGGCGGCGGTTCTCTAGCGCGTGTCAGGGCTCGGGACCGGCTGCGGCTCATGGCTGCCGCGCAGGCTCGTGATACTCCCGCATTGTTGTTCAACATCCTGACAAGCAGGTCGCGCGGCAAGGGTCCGCGCGACGCGCGACAGACAGAAGGGTCCACAGTGAGCAGCACCTTGACGCTCCCGCTATCGACGAACCTTGCGGTCGACGTCGCCGGTATCGGTGCCGCCGAAGCTGACCTGACGACCGAGGCCGCTCGGGGGTTCTTGATCCGTACAGCCAACGGCCCTGACGAGATCACCATGGCCGCCATCACCTACCAGGTCGGCACGCTGTTCGCCGCCTACACGTGCCCGTTCACCGAGCCCTACGTCTGGAAAAAGTCCGAGACCAACAGCCACTGGTGCTCGATCGGCTAACCACACCGCTACCGCCAACACCGAGGAGCACCCATGCCCGCGACCGCTACATGGCCCGCGCACCCCGCCACACCGGCTAGCGGCCTCGAACCCTGTATCACTACTGCCGAAGCCGACCTGATGACCGCTACAGCCAACCGCTTTCTCACCCGCACGGACACCCGATCCGGGCGACGCGACAGAGCGCCATCGTCCGCCAGATCACCACCCTGTTCACCCCAACTGCGCAGCCCCCAACGGCACCCACTGGTGCGACGGCAACTGATGACCACGCCCGACGACGCGGCACCGCGCCTACTACGAGAACCCGCGCACCCGAATCCACGTCGGCCTGCACCGCGCGTCCCCGTGGGTCACCCGCGTCGCAGACCGGCGGCGGCGGCGGCCAGTTCGATCGCGAGTCCGGTGCCGTGTTTGACCGGGCTGTCGATGAACATCGGCACGATCGCTCCGGCGACGAGCGCCGGGCGCAGGATGCGCATCGCGCCGATCTTGCGGTGCGAGCCGAGATCGCTGTGCAGGGTGGCGACCAGGACGGCGCCGTTGATGAGTTCGGCCTGCGCGAGTGCGCTGAACATGTCGTGCTCCTTGGGGTGGTTGCGGGTTCGGTGTTCCGCTGACACATCCCAAGGTCGTCTTTCGGGGCCGATACCGGATCGGCCTGCGGTTTGGCTGCCGGTACCAACGCTCGGCGCCGACCTGGTACCAGACCGGTAGTACTACGCCATCGCGCGTCTCCACCCAAGCTCATACCGGCTTCGGTCCTCGCGCCGACGCGCTGGTACCGGCCCGAAACCTAGCGTCGCTTACGTCGGCACGAACGGCCGGCCCGCCCTCGCCGGGCGGAGGGTAGCGAGCAAGGGGCTTGACGTGAGTGCACTGGAGATCCTGGCCGTAATCGGCATCGTCGGATACATCATCTTCCGGCAGGTACAAGGCGAGCCGTTACGCGGCAAGCGCGCCGTCATGCTGCCCGCGGTCCTCACGGTCATCGGGCTCGTCAACCTGCATGGCAAGAATGGCGTGCACATTCAGCCGGCCGACGTGATGTGCATACTCCTCGGCGCGGTCGGGTCGGCCGCGGTCGGGCTGGCGTTCGGCGCGATCACCCGGCTGGAGTCGCGCGACGGGTACCTGTGGGCGCAGTTGCCGGTACGCGGACTGTGGCTTTGGGCGGCGCTGGTCGGGTGGCGCGGGGTCACATTCGTGATGGCCACCGCCCTGCACGCGCACGTCGCGGCCTCATCGTCGACGTTGCTGTTCAGCCTCGGGATCAACCGGCTGGCGCAGGCCGCGGTGATCGTGCCGCGAGCGATGGCAGCCGGCGTGCCGTTCGCCCCGGAGAAGGACGGAAAGATCTTCATGGCCGGGGCCTTCGATCGCAATCGCGACCGTGGTCATGGCGGCGGCAATGGCTACGGCAGCGGCAGCGCAGCAGCTACGGCAACAGCGGCTACTCCTCCCGGACCGACCGTCGCCCCGTCTGGCCGCCGGTCTTCGAGGACGAGAGGCCGGACCATGACGGGCGATACTGAGGTCATGCTCCGCGTGGAGACTTGGGCGTTCTGGGCGCTGCGCGCGGCCGGGCTGGCGATCGTGGGCGTTGTGGCGTTCGTCAGCCCGCCGACGATTCACGACCGGCTCGTTTCGCAGGCGGTCGCCTACGGCGTGATGTGCGCCGTGTTCGTGGTGTGGGCGGCGGCCGAGCTCTACCGTGCCCGGCGCCCGGTGGACGGCGTCACGCGATTCGCCCTGCCGGGTGCTCTCATCGCGATGGTGACGGCGTCGGCGGTAGGAGCTACGGCAGGCGGAGCCGGATACGTTCTGATGGCTTTCGCGGTGATCGCGACGCTGTCGGCGGGCGAGTCGACACCGCTTGGCACGGCACTGGCTGTCTGCGCGGCGGGTGTGCTCGCGATCGAGGTCGGCGGGATCGTGTTCGACGAGGACATCGCGGCATTGCTCGGATACCCGCTGTTGATCGTCGTCGGCATGCTGACCGGACGCAACCGTGCGGCGTACCGCATCCAGGCCGAACAGGCCGCGCTGCTGCTGGCCCAGCACGAACGGCTACGCGCCGAGCAGCGCCGCGCCGACGTGCTCGACGAGCGCACTCGCATCGCCCGCGAGATCCACGACGTGCTCGCGCATTCGCTTGGCGCGCTCGGCATCCAGATTCAGTCGGCGCGTGCTCTGCTCACCGATCGCGGCGACGTCGAGCGTGCGCTCGAGTCCCTGGCGACCGCGCAGCGTATGGCGTCCGATGGCCTGACGGAGACTCGTCGCGCCGTGCATGCACTGCGCAGCGACACGCTTCCGCTGCACGAAGAGATCGCGCGCGCGGCGATGCAGCACGCGGAGCGGCACAAGGTCGCAGTGCACTGCGAGACTGCCGGCACGCCGCTCCCGGTGCCACCGGACGCGACGATCGCGCTGTTGCGCACCGCGCAGGAGGCGTTGGTGAACGCTGCGAAGCACGCTCCCGGACAGGACGTCGAGATTCGGCTGAACTACGGCGATGAGGGCGTCCGGCTCACCGTTAGCAACGAGTTGCAGACTGAACAGACTGAGCAACATATGAATACTGTCGATGGTGGCTACGGTCTGACTGGTATGCGTGAGCGTCTGCGGTTGCTGCGCGGGACGCTGGACGCCGGTCCGGATACGCAGCACTGGATCGTCACCGCTGACCTGCCGCTTTAGCCCGCAAGAGAGAGTGCGAAGGCTCCTGATGAACGCCGCCGATCCCGCCGCGCCGCTGCGCATCGTCATCGCCGACGATCAGGCCAGCGTCCGGGAGGGCCTGGTCCTCCTGCTCGACGCGTTGCCTGACATCAGCGTCGTGGCGGCTGCTGCCGACGGCCAGCAGGCTCTTGACGCGGTCGCGCAGCATCAGCCCGACGCGATCCTGCTGGACTTGAACATGCCGGTGCTCGACGGCATCGGGGCGACGCGGCGGCTCACTGCCGAACACCCGCAGGTCGCGATCGTGGTGCTGACCACATACGCCGACGACAACTCGGTGCTTGAGGCTTTGCGTGCTGGTGCCCGTAGTTACCTGACGAAAGACGCTGATCGGACGGATATCGCACGCGCGTTGCACGCTGCGGCTGGGGGTCTGGCCGTATTCGATCCGCGCGTGCACGCGACGTTGATGGCGGCCGCGCGGCCTGGCGGTGCGGAATCGGCCGGCGGTCAATCGCAGAGTCCTACGAGCGAGCCCGTCGTTCTGCCTGACGGTCTGACGCGGCGTGAGGCCGAGATTCTTGTGCTCATCGCGCAGGGGCTGACCAATCCGGAGATTGCCGCGCGGCTTTATCTGAGCAACCACACGATCAAGACCCACATTAATCGGATCTTCGCTAAGACCGGCTCGCGTGACCGTGCCGCCGCGATCGGGTACGCACATCGCCACCAGCTCGGCGAAACGCGGCTCGACTAACGGAACGGCCGGCGCGGTGAGCGCCGGCCGTCCATTCGTGAACCAACTTGCCGCGGTTACTGCTACGGCAGCGTCCACTTCTGCGCGTTGGTTCCGTTGCAGGTGTAGATCTGCAGCTGGGTGCCCGTGGTGGTGCTCGATCCCGGGTCGTCCAGGCACAGGCCGGAGTTCGGGTTCAGCAGCGAGCCGTCGGCGCGTGCCTGCCACTGCTGGGCCACCGATCCGTTGCACTGGAAGAACTCGATCTTCGTGCCGACCGCCGTGCCCGCGCCGGTCACGTCCATGCAGCCGGTGAGCACGTGCAGCGTGCCGTCGGGCTGCACGGTCCAGTTCTGGGCGCCGGTGCCGTTGCACGTCCAGATCTGGATGTGGCTGCCGTTGGTCGTGCTGCTGCCGGAGTCGTCCACGCACAGGCTGGAGGAGACCCCTGACACGATCGGGCCGGTCGGCGCGCCGCCACCGCCGCTGCCGCCGAACGCGATGCTGAACACGTGCAGCGAGCCCTGGTTGGCCGAGCTTGGGAGCGTGACGCTGGCGACCGTCTTGCCGGAGGTGAGGCTGACCGGCGTGGTGGCGAACACGTACGCGCTGTGCTGGTCGGCCGTACCGGTCTGGCTGTTGCGGTGCGAGGTGGTGATCGCGGTCGTGTTGCCGGACTGGACCGACGCGGTGCCGCCGTTGAGCGTCCAGTCGGAGAAGCTCAGCGACACGGACTGCGTCGTGCCGTCGGTGTATTTCACGACCGCCGTGCCGGTCGACGGGCCGTTGGTCGCCGAGCCGAGGAACGCGATCGAGCCGGAGCCCGACGCCGGGATGGTCTGGCCGACCGCCTGGTAGTTGTCCGGCTTCGCGCTGTAGAGCGCTGCGGGCGCGACGTTGGGCCAGGTGAAGGTCGAGCCGCCAGCGGTAACTGTCGAACCCGGATTCACACCGGCGCCCGACAGGGCCGTCGCCGAGTACGAATATCCGGAGCCGTCGAAGTCGGCGCCGGTCATCGCCGAGTCCATGGAGACGCCGACGTCCGAGTACTGCGCGCCGGAGCCGCCGTACGACGGAGGCGCCGAGCTCGCGCCGGAAGCCCAGCCGGTGTTGGCGGACGTGCCGAGCGTGAACGCGAACGTGCCGCCGGACGTGATCGCCGAGGTGGGCAGGTAGGCGTTGTTCCACGCCGCGCCGTTCCACGTCGCGGACTGCACGTAGGGCGCGTTGTCCGCTGCCGCCGGGGCGTTGATCGTCAGGGTGTTGCCGGAGGGCAGCGTGATGACGACCTGCGTGAACAGCGGCGAGCCGAGGGCGAGGTCAGCGGTGCCCGGGGTCTCCGGGTACATGCCGATCGCCGACCAGACGTACCAGGCGCTCATGGTGCCGAGGTCGTCGTTGCCGGCCAGGCCGCCGGGGGCGTTGGTCCAGATCTGGTCCTGGACCTGCCGCACGATCTTCTGCGTGTTGTACGGCTGGCCGGTGTAGTCGTACTCCCACGGGATGTCGAGGCTGGGCTCGTTGCTCAGGTCCGAGAGCCCGTTGCCGCCGGTCAGCTGGGACAGATCGGTGTTGAGGAACGAGTTCATCGACGCGTTGCCGCCCTTGGCCGCGATCAGCCCGGCCAGGTTGAACGGCACCATCGGCGTGTACTGCCAGGAGTCGCCCTCGACGAAGTTGTTCCCGCTGGTCGCACTGAAGCTGCCGGTGAACTGGCCGTTCGCGTCGCGCGGCTGGATGAAGCCGCTGCCGGGGTTGTACAGGTTGCGCCAGCCCTGCGCACGGTTCGCCAGCGCGGTCTGGTCGGCGGTGTCGCCGAGCGCGCCGGCGAGGGCCGAGACCGCGAAGTCGGCGCTGTTGTACTCCAGCGTCGTCGAGGCGGGGCCGTAGAAGTTACAGCAGCCGTACGAACCGTTCGAGGGCAGATATCCCAGGTTCGCCAGGTAGTTGTTGCCGGGGCGGATGTTGTCGGTGCTGTTCGCCTCGGTGACCATGTCGTGCAGCGCGGACGCGGTGTCGAAGTTGCGCGCGCCGAACGCGTAGTAGTCCGCGATGATCGGGTCGGCCGGGTCGCCGACCATGACGTACGTCTCGCCGTTGTTGTTCATCCACTTGCGGGAACATGCCGGCGGCCGCGTAGTCGTCGACCATCGATTGGGCTATGTCAGAGGCCACCGACGGATCGACGAACGCCGACAGCTGCGCCTGGGACCGGTAGATGTCCCAGCCGGAGTAGTTGGAGTACTCGGCGGAGTGGCCCGGAGCCGACCGTGTGCACGGCGCCGTTGACGCCCATGTACTGGCCATTGGTGTCGCTGATCACGTTCGGCTGCAGGAGTGCGTGGTAGAGCGCGGTGTAGAACACCGTCTCCTGCGCCGAGGTGCCACCGGCGATGCCGATCCGGCCGAGCAGTGAGCTCCATGCGTTGTGCGCGGCGGACTGGGTCGAGGAGAAGTTGAAGTTCGGGTTCTCCGCGGTCACGTTCGCCTTGGCGTTGGCGATGGACACGAACGAGACGCCGACCTTCGCCTGCACGACCTGGTTGCTCGTGGTGTCGAACGTGACGTAACCGTTGTTCGCGCTCGCCTGCGGCGCTGCGGCGGCTGCCTTACTCACGGCGCCGTGCAGCGCCGGGTGGTTGGCGGGCTCCGCAGCGTTCGATGACGCGGTCTTGGTGGCCGTGCTCTTGAGCGTCGCGGGAACGGCGGCCGTCCCGTTCGTGCTGAATGAGCGGTCGAAGACCATGTCGAAGTACATCGTGTAGGTCACGCCGGCGCCGCAGAAGTGGCCGCTGGTGATCTGGCCGGAGACTTCAGTGTTGCCGACGACGTTGAACTGCGTGTTGGTGGCGCCGTTCGCGCTGTTGGTCAGCTTGAAGATCAGGTTGGCCTGCGTGGTGGCCGGAAAGGTGAACCGGGCCATTCCGGTGCGGGTGGTGGTGGTCAGCTCGGTCTTGACCCCGTTGCTGGTGGTCACCGAGTAGTAGCCGGGGCTCGCCGACTCGTTGGAGTGCGAGAAGCCGTCGGTCGCCGAGGTGTTGATGGAGCCGGTGGTCGGCAGGACCGGAACGTCCCCTTCGCCACTGCATCCGGGACCGGAGAGGTGCGAGAGGCTGAATCCGGTGATCGCGGAGTCGTTGTACGAGTAGCCGCCGCCGACCGGCCGGGACGTCGTGTCCGGCGACCACTGGATCATGCCGAACGGAGAGTCGGCGCCAGGGAAGTCGTTGGCGTTGTTCGCAGTGCCGATGAATGCATTGACAAGTGAGGCAGGGTCGCTGACGAGCGCCGCCGCGGTCTTACTCGCGGCGGACGCGCCCGGAGCGGTCATCGACGCGAGTGCGGTCGCACCGGTGATGACCAGGAACGTCAGCGATCTGCGGAACCGGAGGGCGACAGGTGGTGCGGTGGGTAGGCGCATGATCCGTCCTTCCGCTCTGACAACGTTGTCAGGAAGCTGGACGCAGCACACTGCGAAAGTTGAGGTCTGTCAAGCGAGTGGCTTGAGGTCCGTGTGTTCGTACAGGCCGACGCTCGGGCTACGCGATCGAGTCGGCGAATAATCCGTCGTGGATCGCCGCGGGAACCGCTTACTCTGCCTGGGTGCTTAAAGCGCTGAACGTGAAACGCGCGGACCAGCTCCTCGCCGAACTGCTGCCCGAGCACGGCCCGGTCCGCGCCGTCTCCCGGTTCAGCGCAGGCTCGGTGACCGGCGCGTATCGCGTCGAGTTCGAGCACGCCGATTCGGCGCCGGTCGTGCTGAAGATCTACCAGGCCGACAACTCGTGGTGGTGGGCGGCAAAGGAAGCACACGCCCTGAGATTCCTGACCGACCACGGCATCGCGATCTCGCCGCGCTTGCTGGCCTTCAGCCGATCCGCCGAAGCGATCGGCGGCCGACCGTGCGTCGTCTCCTCGCTGCGTCCGGGCCGCGCGCTGTCGCAGCTCGACGGCAAACTGACGCCCGATCAGCGCCACGAGGTCTACCGGCAGCTCGGCGAGGTGCTGGCGCGCCTGCATGCCGTCCCGGCCGATGGCTACGGCTACGTGAACGGCGAGATCCGCGACCCGGTGCCGGACAACGCTACGCACATGGGTCGCATAGTCGAGGACGAGATGCGCAAATTCCGGGAGAACTGCGCCGATCAGGCCCTCGCCGACACGATCGCCGCGTACGGCGCCGACCGCGCGTCAGCGTTCGCTGAATGCCCCCGGCCTGGCTACTGCCACGGAGACGTGCACGAGGACAACCTCCTAGCCGAGATCGCCGACGACGGCAGCTGCAAGCTGACCGGCCTGCTCGATCCGCAGAACATGCACGCCGGCGACCCGCTGATGGACATCGTGCGCCTCGACTCGTTCTCCATGCACGACGACAAGACGAAGATCGCCGGGCTGCTCGCCGGATACGGCGTCGCCGAGCCGAGCGGGCAGGCGGGCGAATGGCCGGAGGCGTGGCGCTCGCGGCTGCCGCTCTACTACATCTCGCTCGCCCTCGAGCTGTACAACTGGTTCACGATCACCAAGGAGCGCGAGCATTTGCCCGGCCTGGAGCGCGAACTGCGCGAGATCGTTGGCTCGTGAGCTAGCTACGAGCTCTGGCTTACGAGCTCTGGCTTACGGCTCGCCGACGCTCGTGTGCACGGTCAGCTGATCGGGTGCCAGCTCGAATTCGACCTTCACCGCGCCGAGGACGCTCGACGACGCGACGTGCGTGCCACCGCAGGCGATTCGCGCCGTGCCCTCGGGGAGGTCGCAGTTCCACCAGCGACGCGCGGTCAACTCGGGTCCGTCGCAGTCGATGCGTGCGTTGCCGTCGGCCGCGATCCACTCGGCGACCTCGGTGTTGACCGCGTCCTGAATCGCGCCGAGGCTGTCGGCCAGCTTCAAGGCGTCGAAGCCTGACTTACGTAGCGACTTGCCGAGCCGGTACCGGTCGATGCTCGCGTAGGGCATGATCCGCGACTCGGTGATCGCCGACTGATCGAAGTCGGGATGGCCGAGGCAGTCGAGCCGCGGCGTCTTAGACCACAGTCCGGCGAGGTGCTTGTTCAGCGCGAGCGATACGAGATGGCAGGCGCTGTGGCCAGCGCTGAGGGCGTCCCGGTAGGTGCGGTCGACGCGGAATTCGATCTCGTCGCCGACATCCGGCAGCGCATCCTCATCCGAGCTGTCGAGCGCGTGGACCGCGACGAACGTCCAGCCCTCCTCGCCGCGTCGCACCGGGATCTCGCCGCCGAGTTGGACCTCTGCCGAAGCGGGGCCGAACGCTCCGGTGACCGCATCGGCGACGACGTGCTCCCGTCCTGCGATCGTCGCCGTGCCACGGTCCGCCGGCTGGTCGGGCCAGGTGTGGTCGAGCGGATGGAACGGCGTGCGGTCCGCGACCACCAGCACCCGGCCCGCGTCGTCGCGCTGCGTCCACTGCACGCGGCCGGTGGCCTCCAGCGCTCCGGCGGGGAACAGCACGATCGTGGGCGCGACCGGCAGGATGGCGTCTGTCATGC
>CAVQPP010000198.1:0-67403 GCA_963714445.1 uncultured Actinomycetota bacterium | reverse complement strand
TCATGCCTGCCATTGTCGCGCCTCGCTATCTGGCGGCCGGACGGTAGACGTGCAGCACCGAACCGTCACCGTAAGCCTGGGCCTCGACGAGGTCGAGCACGAAAGGCTCGTTGAATCCCGCGAACAGCGGGAGACCGTCGCCGAGCGCGACAGGCTGGACGATGAGCCGGTACTCGTCGATGAGACGGTGCTTGGTGAGCGACTGCGCGAAAGCGGCGCCGCCCCACACGATCATGTCCTTCCCCGGCACGCGCTTGAGGGCGGCTATCACGTCGGCCACCTCACCGCGCGCGATCGTCGACTGCGGCCAATCCGCGGTGGCAAGGCTCTTGGAGAAGACGATCTTCGGGATGTCATTCATCGGCTTCGCGTACTCGTCGTCGGAGGTAGGCCAGAACCCGGCCATCTCCTGGTAGGTGTTGCGGCCCATCAGGTGCAGGTCCGCTTGCCGGATCCAGTCGAGCTTGCGCTCCTTCAGCGCCGGGTCCTCCGGCGGCGTTCCCCAGCCCCCGGCCCCGTACTCGCCGGAACGCGCCACCATGCCGTCGAGTGAGACCCCCATCATCAAGACGAGCTTCCTCATCATGTGTCCTTTCCCGCGCTTCGAGACTGCTCAGCGACGGCGACCACCTCAGCAGATCGGGATTCCATCGCGCTGCCAAACCGCTGCCACGCAACGAAGCACGTCATCGTGCTGAGCGTTTCGCGCGTGCTTACCCGCTTCTTACTTACCGGGGACTTACACCCGCGCTGCGAGAGTTGCGACCGTCCACAGCGATTCGGGTTGGAGGAACGGTGAGACGAGCGGCCAAAGCGGCGGTTGCCGGTGCCGTGGCGTTGTCGTGCGCGGCGGTTCTCGCGGGGTGCCAGGGACATTCCGTCGCGTCGCAGCGGGTTGGCAACGTGGTGACGCCGTCCGGCACGAGCGCGCCTGCCGCGCCGGCCGACGCCGGGTCGGCGAATGGTGCGGCCGGTGCGGTTGGCGGTAGCGGCGCGACCAGCCCTGCTGGTGCGGGCGTCGACTCGGATCTGAACGCGGTCAACAGTCAGCTCTCCGCACTCGACTCGGCGATGGCGCAGGCCACACAGAGCCCGTCCGACGGCGGCTGAGCCCGCGAACTTGAACCTTCCCGGCGCCGAGCCGCCGAAAGACGAGACGAGAAGACAGGGAACAGGAATCCATCGTGAACCGCATCATGCGCCTAGCCACGGCGGCCGTCGCCGCGTCAGCGTTCGCCGCTGCGGCTGCGCTGCCCGCGCAGGCTCAGTCCGTGCACGCTGCTGGTAGCGCTAGTAGTACTGCGTCTGGTAGCGCTAATTCCGCCAATGTCCTGAAGGCCGCGCAGGCCCTGACGACCGCGCGCATCGACGGTCGGCTCGACACGTTGCACGCGCTCACCATGGTCGTGAACAACGCCAAGGACCTGACGTCCGCGGATCGCTCGACGCTGACTGGGCTTATCAATGGCGACGTCAGCGGCCTGACCGCGCTGCGCGGCAAGGTGGCCGGGGAGACGACGGTCGCGGCTGTGCGCACGGACGCTCAGGCGATGGTCGACGACTACCGCGTCTACATGCTCGTCGTGCCGAAGGTTCATCTGACCAACGCCTTCGACATCGAGACGACCGTCACGCCGACGCTGCAGAAGGTGCACGACGCGCTCGCCGCGCGCGTCGCGAAGGCTCCCGGCGGCGGTACGTCGGCCGAGAAGTCAGAGCTCGCCGACATGCAGGCGCAGATTCAGACCGCGCAGCAGGCGGACTCCGGTCGGGTCGCCACGCTGCTGGCCATTGAGCCGGGCCCGAATGCGGAATCGATCCACGACGCGCTGAAGCCGCTGGTCGATGCGGCAAAGGGCGCGCGTAAGGACCTTGCTCAGGCGCGTACCGACGCTAAGGAAGTTGCGGCCGCGCTCAAGTAACAGCGTGCGTCAGTGAAGACGGCGAGTGGGACTGGATCGAGGAGGCGGCGGTGGCGCGGGTGTCGCGTGGGCAGAAGGCGGCGCTCGTCGTCATCGCCGTGCTCGCTCTCTTGGTGAGCTGTTCGGTCGCCTATCACGGAAACAAAAGCGGTAACGCGAGCACGAGTACTGGCAGTACTGGCGATACCACCGGCAAGGCGGGCACGGCTCAGATCGGGGGCGTGCCCGTCGGATCGTCTACGCACTACCTGCAGAGCGGCGGGCGTCAGCGCACGTTCCGGCTCTACCGGCCGGCCGGGCTGACTGGTCCGGTGCCGCTCGTCGTGATGCTGCACGGCGGGTTTGGCAGCGACACCCAAGCCGAGCAGTACTACGGCTGGGACGCTGAAGCGAACTCCGGGCACTTCTTGGTCGTGTACCCGGATGGCGTGAACCACGCGTGGAACGCGGGCGGTGGTTGTTGCGGAACTCCGGCCGCGCAGGGCGTCGATGACGTGGCCTTCATCAGCGCGATGGTCTCGGCGGTGCGCGGCGCGGTGTCGGTCGATCCGTCGCGCATCTACGCCACTGGGATCTCCAACGGCGGCATCCTCGCTTATCGGCTGGCTTGTGAGACGAAGCTCTTCGCGGCGATCGGGCCGGACTCGGCTACTCAGCTCGGCGCGTGTCAGTCGCCTGCTCCGGTCTCGGTCATCGCCATCCACGGCACGGCCGACCACAACATCCCTTATGGCGGCGGCCCTGGGGACGGTCCCGGCCATATCGACGGTCCGGCCGTGCAAACCGTGGTCAGCTCCTGGCGAGCGGTCGATGACTGCCCGGCGGCCTCGTCGACTGTCGCGGGCGTGGTGACCACATCGCTGGCCGCGTGCCCGAGCGGACGCGCCGTCGAGCTGATCACCATCGCCGGCGCCGGACACCAGTGGCCGGGCAGTACGCCGAAGCCAGTGATCCAGCGGCTGCTGGGGCTCGACGCGCCATCGACCGCGCTCAACGCCACCGACGTGATCTGGCGCTTCTTCGCCGCGCACCCGGCTCCGGCTCCCCCAGCGGACTGACACGCGCCAAAACTGCGCGACACAGTGCGGGTCCAGGCTCTTACACTCAGTGCGAGCAATGATCGGCGCGAAGTGGCCTGGTGGTGCAAGTGGAGTTCCACGTGTTGGGGCCGCTGGAAGTGCTGGCGGACGGGGAGCGCGTCGCCTTGGGCGGCCGCCGACCCCGTGCCGTGCTGGGCACGCTGCTGGCGCATCTGGGCACGGCCGTGCCGGTCGAGCGGCTGATCGACCAGGTGTGGCAGGACACTCCGCCGCCGACTGCGGTGGCCTCGCTGCAGATGCATCTGTCCGCGCTGCGCAAGGTGCTCGGCGATCGGTTGGTGACCACGAACGCGGGCTACCTGGTCAACGCCGGGCCCGACGAGGTGGACGCGATCCGGTTCGAGGCCGCGATCACGAAGGCGCGCACCTATCTCACGCAGCGTCCGGCGCGTGCCGCGGCGGATCTGACCGCCGCGCTGGCGTCGTGGCGTGGCGAGCCGTACGGCGGCGTATCGGCTGGCTCGGACGTGGCGGCGGCCCGGGTCAGGCTCTCGCAGTTGCGGCTGTCGGTACTGGAGGATCGGTTCGAGGTCGAACTCGCGCTCGGCAGGCACGCGCAGGCCGCGCCGGAGTTGGCCGGGCTGGCCGCCGAACATCCCGGCAGCGCGCGGCTGGCGCGCTCGTACCTGCTCGCGCTCTATCGCTGCGGACGCGCGGCCGATGCGCAGGCCGCGTTCGAGGCGATGTCCCGGCGGCTGGAAACGGAACTCGGCGCGCAACCGGCCGCCGACGTCGTCGCGCTGGCCAAGGCGATCGCCCGCCACGATCCGACGCTGGACGCGCCGACCACGATCCCGGTGGCACCGAGCCGATTCATCGGCCGGCGCGGCGAGCTGGAGGAACTGGCCGACCGGCTCGGTCGTAGCAGGCTGCTGACGATCACCGGGCCGGGCGGCAGCGGCAAGACCCGGCTGTCGCTGGAGCTGGCCAGGGACACCGCGGCCGACCATCCGGACGGCGTGTTCGTGGTCGAGCTCGCGGCGCTGCCTCCTGGCGGTGCGGTCGCCGAGCGGCTGGCCACACAGCTGTCCGTACGCGAGCGTGACGGCGAACCGTTGGTCCGCACGTTGGCCGAGCACCTGCAGGGGATGCGTGCCCTGATCGTGCTGGACAACTGCGAGCACGTAATCGACAGCGCCGCCGCGCTCACCGCGCAGCTGCTCGGCCGGCCAGGTGGCGTGCGCGTAGTCGCGACTAGCCGTGAACCGCTCGGCGTCGATGGCGAGCAAGTCTGGCTGCTCGGCGGTCTGCGCGTGCCCACGGAGCACGATCCACCGACGGTCGTAGCGCGCAGCGAGGCGGTCCGGCTGCTGGCCGACCGCGGCTCGTCGGCGACCGCGGACTTCACGATCAACGCGGGCAACGCGGCGACGGCAGCCAAGCTGTGCCGGATGCTGGACGGCCTGCCGTTGGCCATCGAACTGGCCGCCGCACAACTGCGTACGACGCCGCTGGAACAGCTAGCCGAGCAGATCGAGCAGCTTGACCGTGCGCTGGCTCTCGCCGACCGGCGCTCGCGCACCAAGCCGGATCGGCATCGGACGATGCGCGCGGCGATCGACTGGAGCTATCGGTTGCTGGGTCCGGCCGAGCAGGCGCTGTTCCGTCGCGTGTCGGTGTTCGCGGGCGGATTCGTGCAGGAAGCGGCAGAGGCCGTAGATACTGCGTCGGCAGATGCCGCGTCCGACGACACGACGGAGGATGTACTCACCCGACTGGTAGACCAGTCCATGCTCACCGTCGAGCGGCGACCCGCAGGCGTGCGTTTCCGCATGCTCGAACTCGTACGTCAGTACGCCGATGAACGCCTCACCGAAAACGGCGAGGCCGACGACGTACGCGCGCGGCATGCCGCTTGGTGCGTAACCCTCGCCCGAGGATCGGCCCAGTTCGGTGGCGCCGATCACCCGAACCTGGTTCGTCGTCTCGACCTCGAGGAAGGCAACCTGCGCGCCGCGATGGAGTGGTGCCTCGGACGTGGCGGCGACCCGGTGCGCGCGCTGGAAATCGCCGGTCCGCTGTGGTGGTACTGGTGGGCGCGCGGCCTGATGGCCACCGGCAGCGACTGGCTGCTTCGAGGGCTGACAGACACCGATCCGGCACCGAGCGCGCTGCGTGGTTCGGCGTTGCGGGCCGCGGCGGCGCTGTCGCGCAACAGCGGCAATTTCGCGCGGGCGCGTGAACTCGGCGAGCAGTGCCTGGCCGTCTACCAGGCGCTGTCCGAGCCGACCGGCCTGATCTCGGCGCTCGGTGGCCTGTGCGTGACGGCGATCGCACAACAGGATTACGTCGCAGCCCTCGAATATGGCACGCGCAGCCGCGAGCTGGCCGAGCAGGCCGGGGATCGACTGCGTTACGCGTCCGCACTCAACAACATCGGCCTGGCGCTGCGCTGCCTGGGCCGGTTGCCGGAGGCCGAGTCGACGTTCGTCGAAGCGCTGGAGAATTGGCGCGCGGTCGGCGACCAACGCGGCGAGGCCGCGACGCTCAGCAACCTCGGCCGCCTCGCGCGCATGTCCGGGGACACGGCTCAGGCTCGCGCGCAATACACGGCGAGCCTTGCCCAATACCGCGGACTCGACCTGGTCGAGGGCATGCTCGACATACTCGAAGCACTCGCCGGCATCGAGGTCGAGCAGGGGAGAGCCGAGTCGGGGCTGCTGCTGCTGACCGTCGCGCAGCGCGAGCGCGACCGGCTCGGCGCCCCGCTGTTCGTCCAGGACGAGATCGTCGACCGCGACCAGGCCCTCGCCGCCGCGCGCTCGGCGCTCGGCCAGGCCGCGCCGGTGATCGTCGAGCAGGCACACGACCTCGTGCTCGATGCCGTCGTGGACGAGCTACTGAAGGCGGTCGAGCCGGGGTGCGCAAGCGCGGGTGCGAGTGGGAGAAGCGGGAGCGGGAGCGGGAGCGACGGTTGATCGCACCTATATCCACGAACCGCCGTTGTCTATACCGGCCGCGATCCGCTCCGCCTCAGCTGCCGCCGAGTAATCGTCGTCGTCCTCATCATCCGCAACGTATAGCCGTACCATGTACGACTTCTCAGCGGTCAGATCGTCGAGCGCGTCACCGTCGACGGCATCGAACCGATACGCCGCCCGACGCCACCGCTCGTCGCGAGCCAATTCCTGCTGCAGCGCGCCGAGAACGACGTCTACGTCAACGCGTCCGGGCGATTGCAGAACAGCTCGGTCGTGTTGGTGACAAGGCCGGTGACGCGTCGCGGGCCGATCGTGCCTTCGACCTCTTCGGTCTCGACTGACACGATTTCGATGACTCCCTGTTCAGCGTCCACGTGATCGCTCCTTTTTTCCGGCTACCGGATGCGGTCTGTCGCCGTCGTGGCGGCGAGGTTTCGTCGAGTGAGCGCCACCTCCGGGTGATCCGCGCCGAGGATGGTCTGCTTGATGCGCAGCGCGCGCTGCAAGAAGCTGCTAGCACTTTCGACGTCGCCACGCATGGCCATCAGCACGCCTAGGTCGTTGCAGGTCACTGCGATCTCGTAGCTGTTCGACGGGTACACGTGCTCGAAGACGGTGAGCGCCTTTCGGTACAGCGCCTCGGCCTCATCGTGCTTGCCCTGTCCGGCGAGCAACGACGCGAGCGCAGCCTGGTCCGCCGCGACGCTCGGATGCCGTGGACCGACGGCGGCGATACGCAGCGCGACCGAGCGGCGAGCTGCCGGCTCGCCCTCCGCGTAGCGTCCGCGTGCGTGATCGAGACCTGCGAGGTTGTGCCACAACGACGCGGCGGCGAAGCCACGCGCGGAAGCGATGGTCAACGCACGGCGGTACAGCGACTCGGCTTCGTCGAAACGGCCAGCGTCTTTGTAGACGATGCCGAGGCCGCAGAGCACGGCCACGAGATCGTCGCCGTCCGAGCCGTCATCGGCTTCGGCGTCAACGTCGGCATCGGCTTCGGCCAGTTCAAGTGCTTCGCGGTAAAGCCGCTCGGCGTCATCGATCCTGCCGCGGATTCGGTCAATCGCCGCGAGACGAGCCAGCACGCGGATACGCAACGAGCCGCTCGCGGTCCGCCAGCCCCGCCGCTCTCGGCGGCTCGCGCGGCTCGCCTGGCGTAGACCTCGGCCAGGTCGTACTCGGAGATCTGCTCGTGCAGCTCGCTTAGCCCCAGGCAGAGGTACACCGCCTCGGCGCACGTCAGCCCGCGTTCCTGCTCGACGATGGCCAAAGCCGCGCGCGCTGGTCGAAGCGCTCGCGTCGGGTGCCCCGCCGCGTGCCACCGACGTGCTTCAGTGTTCGACCTCAGCGCGCGCGACCAGCCCCCGCGTACCTCTGTTGCCCGCACCGGCCCCGCCGCTACCGGTGCGGGAGCTTGCATGCCCCCTGTGCTGGACTCGCGCCGGACGACTCGATCGTGGATCCGCGAGCCGCCGTCAACCGCAGGCGCCAGTGCCTGATTGTGGTTGTTTGGCTCCTGCAGAATCCATGCCCAGTTTTCGATATCGTCCACGCGAGTCTCCCCTCCTTCGCGTGGACGAGCCTCAGCGACCCCGCCAAAAATCCAGCAAAGGTCACGTGACGCGCTACTCGGGTTTGCGCACCGTGATCAGCGAGGCGGTTCGATAGGGGACGGACTGCCTGGCGCTGGTCGCCTCGGCGAGCACCTGCTCGGTGGCCTCGTCGCCGATCTCGGCGCGCAACTCGGCCTCGTGCTGCTCCCAGAGGTCGTAGAGCCTGAGCCAGAGCTCGATTTCTTCCGGCCGGTCCACTTCGTTCTCGACCTGCAAGCCGGCTCGGCTGATGCGCTCGTACCAGGTCGGTTCCTGCGGATCGTAACGAGGGTGATCGGGCAGCTTCGTGGCGATGGTGAACACCGCACGTGCACCCCGCCGCAGGATTCGGGCCATCTCGCGCAGTGCGGCGTCGCGGTCCGCGGTGAACGGCAGCGCGTCCATGCTGATCGCGCCGTCCGCGCACGCGTCGGGCACGTCGGTTTGCTCGAACGTGCCCACCTGGAACGTGGCGCGGCCCTCGGGCACGAAGTCGGCGGCGCGAGCGTTCGCCAGTTCGATCGCGACCGGCGAGAAGTCCAGCCCGATGAGTCGCGCCGAGAACGCGCGGGCGAGCCAAAGTCCGGTGCCCCCGCGTCCGCAGCCGAGATCCACGAGCAGGTCGTCGGGGCGCAGGCGCAGCCGGCCGACCATCTCTCCCAGCACCGACCACGTGCAGGAACTGGACGGTTCTACCTGCGCCGGATATTCGTCGCCGAATGCCTGGGCCACCAGCCGGGCTTGCAGACCACCGGTGGCGCGCGCCGCGTGGAAGCTGTCCGCGTGCTCACGCTGCGAAAGATCGAAGGTGCTCAACGTTCAATTCCTCCCGTGATGGAACCTCGCCAGCGTACGCGGCAGAGCCGTGACAGCGATATGACAGCGGCTTGGCGCAGCATGACGTCCATGAAACTCACGGTGCACACATTCCTGAGTGTCGATGGCGTGATGCAGAGCCCGGGAGGCGCGGGGGAAGACACCTCCGGCGGCTTCGACCGAGGCGGCTGGCTCGTCCCGCTGGCCGACGCCGACATGGGCCGGATCGTCGAGGGCTGGTTCGCGAAAGCCGAGGCGATGCTGCTGGGCCGCCACACGTACGAGACGATGAAGGGGTACTGGACGCAGGTCACCGACCCGGACAACCTCGTCGCCACCAAGCTCAACCGGCAGCCGAAGTACGTCGTGTCCCGGACGCTGCGCAGCGCCGGCGCGGACTGGGCCAACAGCACCGTGCTGTCGCGCGACCTGGTCAGCGAGGTGACCAAGCTCAAGGAGCAGCCCGGCGGCGAACTTCAGGTGCACGGCAGCGCGCAGTTGGCCCGCAGCCTGCACGTGGCCGGTCTGGTCGACGAGTTCCGCATCCTGGTGTTCCCGGTGTACCTAGGCTTGGGTAAGCGGCTGTTCGCGGGAGGCGCGGAGCCGTCCAGCTTCCGGCTGGTGGATTCGAGCACAACGTCCAGCGGCGCGGTCTACAGCGCGCTGGTCCCGACTCCGTACCAGGCCGGCGAACTGGAAGTCGTCGACGGCAAGGAAGCGGTCGTCTAAGAGTCCGGGTCCGAAAATCAGAGGATCGTGATCGCCGATGGACCACCAGCTACTCGACGAGGCGTACGAACGCCTGCTCGGCAAAGGCCCGGAGTTCGGCGGCGATGAGGAAGGCAATCACGGCCTGACCAACCACGGCCCGATGGCGATGGAGGTCGCGGTACGCCGAGGCCTCGACCTCGACGTGCACGGCTGGCTCGACCGCTACCTGCCTCGCCTGATCGAGCTGCCGAGCCCGAGCGAGCGCATCGACGAGACGAACTGGCGCGATGCCCTCGGCAACGCGAAGCGCGTTGGCGACTGGAGTGCGTATTTCACCGATCAGCTCGTCGACGCGGGGTCGGACGCTGGCACGTCGTGGCGCGAGGTTCTGGTGACGTGGTGGCCGCGACTGCTCCCCGGCATCGTCGCCGGCTCGACGCACGGGATCATCCGTGTCGGGCACGCAGTCCGCGCGCTCAGCGCCGGAGACGAGAGCGCAGCCGCGAGGGCCGAACTCGCGCGCGGACTCGGTTTCTGGGCCGCTCGCTCCCGCCTGGTGCCCGGTGTCACGGCGCCAACGGGAGCACTCGACGTTGACGCGGCCCTCGACCAGATCCCCCGTCTGCCAGACCAGACTGGTTTCATCGCGCACCGACTCGACCGACTTGCTGACTTACCCGGTTGGCCCGAGTCGCTAGCCGCGCTACGTGCTCCGGCCGCCGCAGACGTCCCCGATCGTCTCGCCGCGCTAACCGACGCCGCGACGATGCGGTACCTCAGCTACGGCCACGGCAGCCCGGTTCTCCTCGTGCACACCGCGACCGCGCCGAACGCATTGCAGCACATCCTGCCGGTGCTCCCCCGTGATCTGTGGCAGGCGAGCTTCGGCGCGGTGTGGGCAGCGAGCGCGGCGCTCGTCGCGACGTACGCGCCACAGCAGCCCGCCGACCGCGACCGCATCCCGAAGCCCCCAGCCGACTGCGACCCACAAGCCGAAGCGCTGCAACGTGCCGCAGAACACGGCGACGAACACGTCATCAAGTTCACCGACACCGCCGTCGAGGTGCACGCCCGCACCGGCAACCCAGACGCGCTAGCTGCCGCCCTGCACGCGGGTAACCTCATTCGAAGCTAGATCGACTAGCTCGACGAACGGGGCGAACGTGATCAGTGTCGGTGCGCTGGAGCCGAACGACCGAGCGGCGTGGGCGACGCTCTTCGCCGGCTACCACGAGTTCTACGGCCGGCCCAGCTGGCCCGAGGAGAACTACGAGCGCGCGTGGCAGGCGTTCCACCAAGCCGACCGCGTATACGCACTCGGTGCGCGCATCGGCGGACAGCTCGTCGGCATCGCGCATTTCCTTACGCACGCGAGCACGACCACAGCAGACGTCTGTTACCTGCAGGACCTGTTCACCACTCCGGAAGCGCGCGGCCGGGGCGTTGCTCGTGCGCTGATCGCGGCTGTCGAGGAGTGGGCCCGCGAACGCGGCTGCGTCCGCGTGTACTGGCACACGCAGACCACCAACCAGACCGCGCGGCGGCTCTACGACCAGGTGGCCGAGGACTGGGGCTTCATGCAGTACGTCATTCAGCTGTAGCCCGACCCTCGTCGCGAGACTTCGCTTTACGCCGCAGAGTTCCGCAACACAGAGGCCGTTGACTGCCCATCGGGCCCCGCTTATCGTGTCGGACGGATTTCACAGACCTATTCGCAATTCACGTACGTGAAACGGCGCGATCACATCCAGTCGGACAAGGGGTCCGCTATGCACCTATCGCAAAGCCACCGCCGTCACGCAGACGGTGGCCGCCGGCCCCGCGCCGGTATCGGACTGCTCGCGGCGGCAGCCGTCGTGACCGCGACCGTCGCGGTGCCGACCGTGCTCGGGTCCGCGGCGTCGGCCGCCGCGCCGGTGATCACGATCGCGCAGACGACGACCGGCACGTCGCTCTCGCAAAGCTCGCTCGGCCTGTCGTACGAGGCGTCCGACCTGGCCTTGCCGTCCTTCACCTCCGGGAACCTGGCGTCGTATCTCAGGACCCTGGGCGCGTCGGTCATGCGGATCGGCGGCAACACCGTCGACCAGACCTTCTGGACCTCCACCGGCGAGACCGCGCCGTCCTGGTCGATCGCGACCATCACCCCGGCCGACCTCACCGCGCTGAACACCCTGGCCAAGGCGAGCGGTTGGAAGGTGATCCTCGGCGTCAACATGAAGCAGTACGACCCGAACCGCGCGGCCGATGAGGCGGCGCACGCGGCGTCCGCGCTCGGCTCCTCGCTGCAGGCGATCGAGATCGGCAACGAGCCCGACCTTTATTCGCAGTACAGGAGCAACACCGCGCAGTTCTTCACCGACTTCCAGGCGTACGTCTCGGCGATCACCAAGGCGGTGCCCGGCGTCCCGATCGAGGGAGACGACGCCGCGACCGCGCCCACCGGCACGTTCCAGAACGCGTTCATCAGCGCGCAGCAGGGTCTTTCGCACCCTGACATCGTCGAGCTGACCAACCACTACTATCCGCTGAGCGACTGCGGCAACCCGAACCCCGGCCCGACGATCGCGCAACTGCTCAGCACCACGGTGCGCAACGGCGAGACAGGCCTCGCCGACAATCTGGTCGCGCAGGCCGCGAAACTGGGCGTCCCGCCGGTCATGGACGAGGGCAACTCAGTAGTCTGCGAAGGCATGCCGAACGTCAGCGACGTGTTCGCGTCCTCGCTCTGGTCGATCGACGACCAGCTCGACCTCGCACGTGAGGGCGTGGCCGGCGACTACATGCACGGCACGATCCTGCAGTGCGACACCGGCAAGCCGCTGTTCATGTTCTACACGCCGCTGTGCGCCCCCACCGCCGCCGACGCGAGCGCCGGAAACCTGGCAGCGCAGCCGGAGTACTACGGCCTGGCGACCGTGCACGCGATCGGCACCGGCAGCTTCCTGAACGTCACGAACCCGGACTGGGCCAACGTGCGCGCCTACGCGGTCCGCCACGCGGACGGCACGATGACCGTCGTGCTCGACAACGTCACCGACCCGGCCAGCAACGGCGCGGCGGCGCTCCAGCTCAGCCTCGGCGCGAACTTCACCTCCGCCAACCGCTTCGACCTGACCGCCCCCGGCGGCCTGAACGCGAAGACCGGCATCACCCTAGGCGGCCAGACCGTCCAGCCGAACGGCACGCTAGCCGCGCCGACCACCACCCCGGTCGCCGTGAACGGCAGCACCCTGAACGTCACCGTCAACGCAGGCAGCGCGGCCGTAATCACGCTAGGCGGCACGAGCACGCCCACGACCACAACGTTCGTCGGCGGCCTCTCCAGCAAGTGCCTAAGCGTCACCGGCGCGTCAACCGCCAACGGCGCCCTAGCGGAGATCTTCACCTGCAACGGCAGTGCAAGCGAGAACTGGACGGTCAACCCCGACGGCACGATCGTCGGTGCCCCCTCCGGCAAGTGCCTGGAGGTAGTCGGCAGCTCAACGGCCGACCGCGCGCAGGTCGACATCTCAACGTGCACCGGCGCCGCGAACCAGAAGTGGACCGTCAACACCGGCAGCACGATCGTCGGCACCCAGTCGGGCAAGTGCCTAAGCGTCACCGCCGCCTCGACCGCCAACGGCGCCGTAGCAGACATCTACACCTGCAACGGCAGCCCCAGCGAAACCTGGACCGAGCAGTAGCCCGCGCACCTTAGCCCGCCATCGCCTCTGAAGGCCAGGTCAGGACCCGATCCCGACCTGGCCTTCAGGCTCAAATCCCCCGCGCAGCTTGGCGAGCGGCACCACCGCCAAGGCAAGACTCGCGGCCGCAACGGCGATCACACCGCGGGTATTCAACGTGGAGCCAGCCGCGCTCGCGACGCCAATACCGACGAGCCCCACCAGTTGTAGACAGTTGCCAGCCACAGCCATCGTGCGCGCAACGGCATTGCCGTCGCTCGCGGTTTGGATCGCCCCGAACACAGCAGATATCAACACCGTGCCGCCGAACGCCCCCGCGAATTCGAAGTCGACTAGCGCGACCGCTCCCCACCCGCTGCCGTGCACGAACGGAAGCGGCGCCATCCCGCAAGCAGTCGCGACGACGCCGGTCAGCACCGCTCCGCCGTGCCCTAGCCGGCGCACAACGGCCCCTGCGGCGAAACCGCCCACTATCCCGCCCACGCTACCGACGCCGAGCAGTACGGAGATGGCCCAGGGCGAGACGTGCAGCGTCCGTACTGCGTAGATCACCAGCACAGGTTCGGTGATGCCGTTGACGAATGCGACGCAAGCCACTGCCCAGACGTCTGCGCGTCTCAGCACGCCGCCCGCAATTCGCATCAGCCGGACGCGAGGAACCGGCGGCTCATCGTGCTCGCTTGCCCTCGCACTCGAGTCCGCGTCCGCGCTTTCGTGGCGCACTGATTCAGGCTCATGAATCCGGGCCACCGCGCCCGCAGCGAGCACGAACGACGCGACGTCAACCAACACAGCCAACGGATACGAGAAGATCGCAAGCAGCAACCCCGCGAGTCCCTTGCCGCCGATGTCCGTCGCGCTGCTCGTCCCCTCGAGCTGCCCACGCGCCGCGACCAGCCGCGACTCCGGGACAATCCGATAGAGCAGCGGCGCCGCGAGCGACGCGCGCGAAACCGACAGGACCGACCCGACCGCCATCACCACGAGCAACATGGCCATATCAAGCCGGTGCAACCACCAGGCCACGGGAATCGTGGCCATCAGGACAGCAGAAGCCAGATGGCCAGCCGACAACCAACGCCCATGACAGACGACGGTGTCCGCCCACGCGGCGATCGGCAACTGCAACAGCAGCGGAGGCAGCAGACCCATCACGACAAGAATCGACATCTGCTGCGTCGAAGCCCCGAGCACAGTTGCAGCGACAATCGGTAGCACGGCAGTCGACACGGCCGAGCCGGTCCCGGACACCGCCGATGCGAACCACAACCAGCGAAACGCCGCCCGGTCAGCTAGCGCACGGTTCGAACTCGGCGGCACCGCAGCCTCGCGCGCTTGCGGCGGTAGCACTATCGCGGCCGGCTCATCATTCGTCGACACGCGCTACTCCGCCCGTCCTCGCTATACCGATAACCTGCGGTACTTGGTTGAGGCATTGCCCATCCCCAGCGTCTGCACCGAAGTAACTACACGTGGCCAGAATTCCGACGTCGCCTTCGAACGGCGGACGCCAGTGGGGCACCGAGTCACCGTCGAATGCACGCAAGTGACCGGTCGGCACGGCGAGTCGGCAACCACCGCAGAACGTGGCAGCTGACCTGCTCACTGCTGCCCTACTTCGGACTCATTAACTACGGTACCGAAGCGAGCTTGCTACTCGAGCACGCATTGAGCGCCGCGCGCAAGGCGGGAAACCCCATCGGTGAGACCGTCTGCTTGATGGGTCTCGCCCACGCTCATCGTGTCCAAGGACTGAGCGCAAAGGCCCGCGAGCTCGCGACCGAAGCGATAAAGCTCAGCCGCGAGAACAACGATCAGGCACGCGAAGTGAGCCAGCGTACCGGCTTGGGTGTCATGTACTTGGACGAGAACCGCTTCGACGAAGCTCTCGCTTGTTTCTCCGCGGGGTTGGAGCTCGCCTCCCGCATCGGCGATCAGCGAGCGGAAGCCAACCTCACCAACAACGTGGGCGTCATCCACCGGGAACTGGGCCGATTCGACGATGCCGTTCGGTACTTCCGTCGCACTCTCGTCCTCGATGAGACCTCGGACATGCCCCAGTCACAGGCGCTGACCTTGGCTAATCTCGGTCAGATCGCGTTCCTTCAAGGCCACACGACCGAGGCAACCGAGATGTTCGGCGACGCCCTGCACCTCGCGCGCGCTTCCGGCACCCGCCACGGCGAGGCTGTGGCTCTGACAGGCTTATGCACGGTGCTGCGTTTGTCACGCGACCATGGTCAGTCGCTTGCGCACGGACGTGAGGCGCTCGAGGTGGCACGAGGCTCCGGTGTCTATGACGCAGAAGGGGATGCGCTCAACGCGCTGGGCGATACCCATGTCGGCCTAGGTGACCTCTCAACAGCGGAACAAGTCTTCGAACAGGCAAGAGCCGTTGCTGTCAGCCACGATTCGGCACGCTATATCGCCCGCGCACGCGAAGGATTGGCGCACGTTTTGGCGGCACGGGGTGATCTGGTGTCGGCTGGCACGGAGTGGCGAGCCGCACTGGAAACCTATCCCGGCGGCGTGCTCGATGCGGCAGGTGCCAGAAGGCACGTGAGCGTTCCGGGTGCGACAGCGGGAACCTGCTGGCGCTGCGACCCGGGCACCAGAACACCAATAGGTATGGACCGAGCGCACGGACACTCACGTAAAGGACCCGTGCTACGCCGAGTGCCGACAGACGCTTAGGCATTCGCCATGCGGAGCTGACGCGTCAGAACCAAACCGGCGTGTCCACCAGCCCATGAGCCAATTGGCACCTCAGCCGACCCGGCCGCCGCGAGCGAAGCGCCAGCCACAGAGCGGCCAGACCGAGAGCCGTGGCGGTCCGCCCCGTGCTCGTGCTGGTGTTGGTTCTCTGCTTATCAGCGTTGGATGATGGCGTGCTTCATTTGCGATTTCCCCCCTGTCGATGACACGGAACCCCCATTTTGGATCTACGGTATCCGGCATGCATAAACGGCCAATCGATACCGATGCGTACGAGTCGAAGCTCCTGCCGGACAACGCTGCTGGCCGCTGCTTCATCTGTGATCTGGCCGATGAGGCGACCACTCCTGAGCACGAGACCGTCGTCTGTCGCGACGAGCACTGCGTGGTCTTCTTTCCGGTCTGGCAGCGGCTCTACGGCTACTGCCTGCTCGCGCCGAGGCGTCACGTCACCGGGGTGGTGTCGGACTTTACGGAGGACGAATACCTCGTGCTGCAGCGGCGCGTGCACCGGCTCGGCCGGGTGCTGACCCAGATCACGCCTATGGAACGGCTTTACGTCTTCAGCTTTGGCAGCATGCAGGGCGTTGCGCACGTGCACTGGCACGTCGCGCCGCTGCCGCCGGGTGTGCCGTTTCGTGAGCAACAGTTCGCCGCTGTTGACAAGCCTGAGTACCTGGAGATTCCGAGGGCTGAGCTCAGGGAGCTGGCTCGGAAGATCGGCGCTGGGATGACGGGGCGGCCGGCGGGCGACGGGCGATTGGGCTAGGACTGGGGGGTGGCGGCGGCGAAGTCGGCGTTGAATTGGCGGGACATTAGAGTGCAGGCGGCGGGGTTGGTGATGACTATGCCTAGCTCGCGGTTGCGGGTTAGGGAGTTGGTTGTGTAGTTCATTGAGCCGGCTTCGACTTGCTGGTCAGGGAGACCCGCGTCGGCGATTACGGCTTTGCCGTGCATGTATAGGCCGGTGCTGGACGAATAGCCGGCCGCCTTGCCGCCGGCGGCTACGACCTGGCGTAGCTCGGGGGCGTACTGCGCGGGGGACTCGACCATGACGCGGACCTGCACGCCTGCCTTTGCGCGCGCGACGACTGCCGAGACTACGGCGTTGTCGCTGAACTCTTCGGACTCGACGTCTAGGGTCTTTGTGGCGTGGTTGATTACACCCACGACGCGGTTTTTGGCGGTGGTCGGCGACCAGAGCAGGTCGGTGGCGTCGGCGGGGGTGGTCTGCTGGTGGGCGAAGTCGGCGTTGAAGGTCGCGACTACTGCCGCGACGTCGTGCGCGTCGGTGTCTTCGACGCCGAAGTCACGTGTCTCGGCGTAGTACCGCGACGTTAGGTTGCCGGTCAGGATCAGGGACTCGCGGTCGTCTACGGTGAGCGTCTTCTGGTGGGTAAAGGTGAAGGAGGGCGAGGACCAGGTGACCGGGACACCGGCGGCGTGTAGGGCGTCGTAGGCGGCTTGGTTGTTCCGCTGTTCCTTCTGGTCTAAGACGATGCGCACGTTGACGCCAGCCTTGTGGCGCGCGATCAGGTCGTTGACAGCTGTGGTGTCGGAGAGCTCGTACATCGTCATCTCAAGGCTCTTGCTCGCCGACTGGATCGCGTCGTAGATCTTCGGTTCGGCGTTGGTGCCGGTGGCGAAGACGAAGACCTGGCCTGCGGTCGAGCCATCGCCCTGGGGTGGGGCGGGTGCCGGGGCGGATGCTGTCGCGGACGAACGGGCGTGCGGCGAGGTGAAGTGGTGAGAGTTGAGGTAGGCGTATCCCCCGGCTATGACTAGCGCCGCGACCAGTACCGCGCCGAAGCGGGAGGAGAGGCTGCTGTTGCGCCTTGACCTCGACTTCGACGATCGACGTCTGCGATATCTGCGGGCCATGGCTGGTCGAATGCTCAGCCGCGAGCGGTTCAAACGGGTGAGCGGGTGAGCGGGAGGCGAGAGGGATGCGAAGTGCCGCCGTCCACGTGGGGCGGCGGCACTTCGGTGGAGGTAGGGGTTAGGGGATTTAGGGGGCTACGACAGTGGGGGGACGAACATACCTTCTAGGTCTACGACGATGTTCGCGGTGCCGCCGCTGCCGTTGTAGATGTCGATGCCACCGGCTCCGAGTGCGACGGTGACCAGGTTCGGCACCGTCTGGCCCGCATTGAAGTTCAGGTTCGAGGCGAGCGGGGCCGGCGAGCCGTCCGGGTAGACGGTCAGGAAGCCGCCGGCCTTCGGGCTGGTGACGGTCACGTTCATCGTCACGGCCTTGGTGCCGGCCGGGACCTGTGCGGACAGGTCGAGCGCGAGGTGTCCGTTCGCCGGGACCGGAGCCTTGACCGGCACGCCGGTCGGCTTGCGGGTGTCGAGGACGCGTACCGGCGTGACGGACTTGAATCCGTTGCCCGCGTCGGCGTAGTAGCCCTCGACGTCGGCGACGATGTGGACCGTGCCGGCGCTGCCGTTGTGGAAGTTGACCTTGCCGTCGGTGACCATGGTCGTCACCAGGTTCGGCACGGTCTGGCCGGCGGCGGCTACCTGACCGTCTACCCGGGCGCCGGGACCGCGCCGAAGACCTCGAACCTGAACTTCAGCGCGGGAGAGACGATTCCGAACCTGGTGGTCGTCGGGGTGAGCGGCGGCCAGGTCAGCTTCTACAACGGCAGTTCCGGCACCGTGCACGTGGTCGCAGATCTGTTCGGCGCGTACGTGTCCTGAGGTCTTGAGGACCTAAGGCAGGTCCTTTAGTGGTTGCTGGCGGCGGCAGTCGGGATTCCCGGGGCCGCCGCTTGCTGCTGCTCGGGGCTTTCGCGGTTCTCGTGGAATTGCTGCTCACCGCTGAGGTGGAAGACCACGAACGCGCGGCGGATCAGCGGTTGCGCGACGTTGCGTACGCGGACGCCGCCGGTCGTCATGCCCCGCTCGGAGCCAGAGTGCGCGTGCCCGTGAATCGCCAGGTCCGCGCCGCTCTCGTCGATGGCCTGCGCGAGCAGGTAGCTGCCGAGGAACGGGTAGATCTCCAGCGGCTCGCCCGCGAGCGTGTCCGGCACCGGGGCGTAGTGAGTCAGGGCTATGCGAATGTCGCAGTGGGCTGCGGCCAACTCGTCGAGCGCCGACCGTAAGCCCTCCGCGCACGCGATCGACTTGCGCGCGAGCACCTTCAGCTCCGGTTCGCCGAACTCCTCCAGCGCACGGCCCGCGAATCCGCCGCCGAATCCCTTGGTGCCCGCCACACCCAGCCGACGTCCGCCGACGTCGAGCACCGCCGCTTCGCCTTCGAGCACTCGCACGCCGCGCTCGGCCAGAATCGCGGCGATCTCCTGTGGGCGTTCGCTGTGGTAGTCGTGGTTGCCGAGCACTGCGATCACCGGGACCGGCGCGTCGGCGAACTCGTCGGCTACGACGCGTGCTTCATCGATCGTGCCGTGCCGGGTCAGGTCGCCCGCGAGGAGTAGCACGTCAGCGCAGTCGCACAGCGATTCAACCGCAGGACGCAACGTGTTCGCGCTGCCGGTTCCGAGGTGGATGTCGCCGACAGCGGCCACCCGGATGGTCATAGTTCTAGTTCCTCCACCCGAGGTTCGGGCTGCGCGGACGCGACCGTCACGTCGACGTGCACCGGAAGCCCGGCCAACTCCTCCTCCACCGCACGCAGGATCTCGTCGCGGCACTCGGCGTCAGGAACGGTTCCGACCACTGACACTGCGTTCGTGCGGGCCTCGATGCGCAAGCCGAGTTCGGCCGCATCGCCGTGCGCGAGTCGGTGGCGCAGGCTCTCGATGCGGTATTCGGTGTCGTCGGTCACGATGCCTCACCTCCGCTGTGGTCAGGGCTGGCCGAGCTGTCCGAGCTGTCTTCGGGCTCGATGACGTCGAGCCGTTCCAGCAAGTAGAGGAACGCGTCCGGCATCGGTTGCGCACGGAACTGAGCGCGCAGCCCCGGCCAGTCGATCTTCTCGCGCAGCTGCCGAGCGAGCGGCAGCACGGCACCGAAGTCGCAGTGGTGCTCGGAGAACGCCGCCAGCAGACTGCCGACCAGGTCGGTCGCGCCGATCACCGGCATACGCACGGAGTCGACCGACAGCTCCTCGGCGCGTGCCAGGAACGCGTCGTCCACCTGCTGGTGCGCGAGCTCGAAGATGAGGTCGACCTGCTCGCCGCGGCACCGCGCCTTGATCAGCCAATCCTCCGGCGGCGCGTAGACCTCCAGGCCTTCCTTGCGCAGCGTGTCCGTCACGGCCTCGGCGTCTTCGCGCACGATGCAGAAGTCGACGTCGTGATGCAGGCTCAGCGGAATGCCGTGTGCGTACGCCGCGACGCCGCCCGCGAGCGCGAAACGGTGATCGGCCGCTTTGAGCAGCGAACCGACCTGTTTGGCCGCGTCGAGGATCGGCTGCGTGCGGTCCATGCGGAGCCGGGCCGCCGGCAAGCCCACCTCGGTGCCCGGCGCTAAGCCTGCTTCTAAGCCCGTCACCAGCTCGGTCTCCGGGCGTTCGAGTCCGCTCATCCGCCCCCTCCGCCTCCTGCCGCCGTGTTTTCGTGTCGCCGTGTTTTCGTGTCGCCGCGTCGCTGATCAATCTCGGATCTTTCGCGGGTACCCGGTTCCGTCCGGAATATCGATCTCGGCGGGGGCGATCTCGGCGAGCGCTTCGACCATCGTCGGGTAGACGTTGAACGTGCCGCGCAGGCACGTGTGCTCGATCAGCCGACGTACCCATGGACGCGGCGCAGCCAGCCACAGGCATCCTGCGGCGGATGAGGCGAAGACCGTCTGCCAGCGGCTCAGTTCGGCGATCGAGTCAGTGTCGAGGTCATAGAGCCGGGAGAGGTCGAGGAGCACGCGCTGGCAACCAGTGCGATGAAGCGTCTTGAGCAGCCCACGTAGTTCGTCGATCGTCTCGGCTTGCAGCTCGCCCCAGATGCTGATGATCGTGTAGCCGTCACACGGCTGGACACGCAGCCTCAGGCGTCGCGACGGCTCGGCAGAAGCCTCGGGGAAGTCGACGATCGACACGGTGTCCTCCTTGCTACCCGGCCCCGAACCCGTTGTGGCACGTCGCAAGGCGCGCGACGCTAAGAGTGGGGTCGACGGGAGGCGCAAAATACCCGTGCGCCGAGAAAACATGCGCTCCGGGTGACGGCCGCGGCGGCGGCGGACCTGGTGATCCACATCGCGCATGACGCGCAGTCACCCAGCTCAGCGATCGAATCGATACAGCGTACGAATGAAAGTCGCGTTCTCGGGTACCGGTAGGCGTCTCAGCAAGCGAAGCCGATGGCTGCGGTTTGCGGTGGTCGTCGTCTGAGCGTGCTGGCGTGAAGTAGGTATGGCCTTTGTTGTCATAGATGGGAGGCGCGTCATGCTCGTCCTAGGGCTGCTGCTCCTCGCTGGTGCGGTAATCGTCGGCGTGGCAGGCGTCGCCGCGAACACCGGCAGCGAGCATCAACTGGCCGGCGGGTTCGGAATCTTCGGCTACCACGTGCACGGCTCCGCCGGAAAGCTGTTCCTGGCCGGTCTCGTGATCGGCGCCGTAGCCATGCTCGGTTTCATCATGGCTACCGAGGGTCTGCGCCGTAACGCCGCGCTGCGCCGCGAGCTGTTCAGGTTCCGGCGGCAGGCGCGGACGCAGGCACGCCCCGTGACGCCGGCGCCGACACCAGCGCCTCAGCCGCGTGAGCGCATCCTCGCACGCACCGCGCCGACGAAGTCCAGCGACGCGGATGTGACCAGCACCGGAGCGGGAACAGGTTCAGGCACCCGTGCAGGCACCGGCACTGGTACGACCGCAGGCACCGGAAGCGCAGCGAACGCGAACAGCAATGCAGCGGACGGCTCAGCCGAAAGCCCAGGCCGGCGCCGTACTCTGCGCAACTGGCGGACCCCACGGCCGACCAGCTAGCGCCGAGCCTGTGGGGCGGGCCTCTGAGCCGAGGCTCGCCCCACATCGCGGTGACCACCGGATAGTTCGAGGTCTGCCTTACCCGTTTCGGCCGCGACGACGGGCCCTATCCCAGCTGGTCGCGGCGGCGGGTCAGGTGGGCGACCTCGCCGGTGTTGCCTGCCAGTGCGATGGCTTTGTCGTACGCGGCGCGCGAGTCCTGGCTGCGGCCCAACCGGCGCAACAGGTCGGCGCGGGTCACGTGGTACGGGTGATAGCCGGCCAGCTTGTCCTCGAGACGATCGACGGTCGCCAGCGCCACCTCCGGACCGTCGAGCTCTGCGACCGCGATGGCCCGGTTGAGGGTGACGATCGGCGACGGGTCGACGCGCACGAGTTGGTCGTAGAGCGCGACGACCTGCGACCAGTCCGTGTCGCGCACATCCCGCGCCGAAGTATGCACGGCGTTGATCGCCGCGAGGATCTGGTAGCGCCCCGGGGCCACCCCAGCGGCCAAACGCTCGCGCACCAGCCGATGGCCCTCCGCGATCAGCGCCGCGTCCCAGGACCCGCGGTCCTGCTCGTCGAGCGAGACCAATTCGCCGCTCGCCGAAACCCGGGCAGTGCGGCGCGCCTCGATCAAGAGCATCAGCGCCAGCAGGCCGGCGACCTCCCCGTCCCGCGGCATCAGGGTACGAATCAGGCGAGCGAGCCGGATCGCCTCGGCGGTCAGCTCGTGACGAATGGGATCGGTGTCGGGCCCGGTCGCCAGGTAGCCCTCGTTGAAGACGAGAAAGAGTACGGCCAGCACGCCCGAGACTCGTGCGGGCAGCTCCTCCGCGGCCGGTACCCGATACGGGATGCGAGCCGCCTTGATCTTGGCCTTCGCGCGGGTGATCCGCTGCCCCATCGCGGACTCCTGCACCAGGAACGCGCGGGCGATCTCGGGCACGGTCAGACCGCCGACCATGCGCAGCGTCAACGCGACGCGGGTCTCCAGCGCGAGCGCCGGGTGACAGCAGGTGAAGATCAGCCGAAGTCGCTCGTCGTCGATGGCGTCGAAGGCACCCAGAGACTCAGCCGAGTCGTCGTCATGCACGAGCCGAGCCTCCTTGTGTTTGTCGTCGCGCTTGCTCTCGCGCCGGATCCGGTCGATGGCCTTGCGGTTGGCGGTCGTGGTCAGCCAGGCGCCGGGGTTCGGCGGCACACCGTCGGCCGGCCACCGCTCGACGGCCGTCGCGAACGCCTCGGCCGCCGACTCCTCGGCGATGTCGAGATCGCCGAAACGTTTGGTCAGCGAGGCGACCACCCGCGCCCACTGCGAGCGGTGGGCCCGCGTGATCGCCTCCGGAACGGAGAGCACGGTCACAGGATCGGTCGCACCTCGACCTTCCGGTTGCACGCCTTCGACCCCTCGGACGCCAGCTTGAGCGCCACGTCGAGGTCGGGAGCCTCGATGATCCAGAAGCCGACCAGGTACTCCTTCGACTCCACGAACGGCCCGTCGGTGAACATCGCCTCCGCACCCCGATTGTCGATCACCGTGGAGTTGCCAGGTGCGCTCAGACCAGCCGCGAAGACCCAGTGGCCCTCGGCGATCAGGCGGTCGTTGAACACGTCGATCGCAGCGTCCTCCTGCGGCGTGGCGAGCTCGGAATTGTCGTTGATCACGGAAACCAGGTACTGCATCTCGGTTCATCTCCCATGCCTAGGCGCGCCCTTCGTGGACCGCCGCTCACCCCTGCTACGAACGCCTCCGCCCCGATCCGACACCGCCGCCGCACATCTTTCAAGCACCTTCACGCTCAACACGACGCACTCTAGCTCGCAGATGCGAGCATTACAGTCTTATTGCATTCGCTGATCCAAGGGCAGCACCCAAGATTCGGCTGGCATCTTCCGGGTTATGGTGTGAAGGTGCCGACGTTTGGGATCAGTGAATCCGCCGAGCTGCTTGGGGTCAGCACGGACACCGTGCGCCGGTGGATCGACTCCGGGAAGCTGCCTGCCGAGCGCGAGCCGAACGGGCATCGGCGGGTGGCCGGGACGGACCTGGCCGCGTTCGCGGCGTCGTTGGCCGACAACGGCGAGCAGGAACGAGCCGGCGCGGTTTCCTCGGCGCGCAACCGTTTCCGCGGGATCGTGACGCGGGTGGTGCGCGACGCGGTGATGGCCCAGGTCGAGATCCAGGCCGGCCCGCACCGCGTGGTCTCGCTGATGAGCCGCGAGGCCGCTGACCAGCTCGATCTGCAAGTGGGCACGGTCGCGGTCGGGGTGGTCAAGTCCACCAACGTCGTGGTGGAGATCTAGGGGGTGGGTGAGGAGTGGGGTCGGATCAGGGCGTGGCGCATGGCGCGTGCGATCGCAAGGCGGCGGGTCGCCCTCGGACTGGTTGTCCGTGGGCGGCCCGACAACGCCGCGAGCGTGCGTGACAGGCGACGCGACCCCGACCCCACTCCTCACCCACCCCCTCCACGGGCCCGCGCGGCCCTCTACCTTGGGGAGAACGCCCATGTCCTTCACGCTGCCCGCACGCCACGCGGCGCTTGCCGCCGTCGGCGCCGCAGCGCTGGCCGCCACGGCCGCATGCTCTAGCGCGACCCCGATCGCGAACTCGCCGGCGACTTCGGTCCCGAGCCCGTCGGCCTCGGCGTCTGCGAGTGCGCTGTCTGGAACTGTGACGGTGTTCGCGGCCGCATCGCTCACGGGGACGTTCACTCAGCTGGGCAAGGACTTTGAGGCCGCGCACCCGGGCGTGACCGTCAAGTTCAACTTCGGCGGCTCGGACACGCTCGCCGCGAGCATCGTCTCGGGCGCGCCGGCGGACGTGTTCGCCGCCGCGAGCACGACGACGATGGGCACGGTCACCAAGGCCGGGGACGCGGTCGGTACCCCGTCGGTGTTCGTGAAGAACCAGCTGGAGATCGCCGTACCGCCGAACGACCCGAAGGGCATCAAGACCCTGGCGGATCTGACCAAGCCGGGGATCAAAGTCGCTTTGTGCGCGACGAGCGTACCGTGCGGCTCGGCGGCGGTGAAGGCTGAAGCGGCGGGCAACATCAAGATCACCCCGGTGACCTTGGAGACCGACGTCAAGGCCGCACTGACCAAGGTGGAACTCGGCGAGGTCGACGCGGCGCTGGTGTATCAGACCGACGTGAAGGCCGCGGGCGGCAAGGTGCAGGGCGTCGACTTCGCGCAGGCCGCCAAGGCGGTCAACACCTACCCGATCGCCGTGCTCAAGGACGCGCCCAACGCGGCCGCGGCGCAGGCCTTCGAAGCGTTCGTACTCTCCGCTCACGGCCACGACGTGCTCAGCGCGGCCGGTTTCCAGAACCCGTGACCCCGGGTCTTCGGTCCCGTTCGGGACGCGCCGCACGACTTGGGCGCGCCCCGAACACGACTGCGGCCCGACGTGTGCCACTGCCGTTGCTGCTGCCGGCGCTGCTCGGCGTCGTGTTCCTGACGCTGCCGCTGATCGGGTTGCTGGTGCGCACTCCGTGGAGCGACATCGGCCAGGAACTGCGCGGCACTCAGGTCCTGCAGGCGCTGCGCCTGTCGCTGATTGCGGCGAGTCTGGCCACCGCGCTCTCGCTCGTGTTGGGTGTTCCGCTGGCTTGGTTGTTGGCCCGCGCGCAGTTCCCTGGTCGGCGTCTCCTGCGTGCCCTGATTACCGTGCCGCTGGTGCTACCGCCGGTCGTCGGCGGCGTCGCTCTTCTGCTTGCCCTCGGTCGACGCGGGATCGTCGGCCAGTACCTCGATTCCTGGTTCGGCATCACGCTGCCGTTCACCACGCCCGGGGTCGTGCTCGCCGAAGCGTTCGTTGCCATGCCGTTCCTGGTGCTGAGTGTCGAAGGCGCATTGCGTGCGGCCGACCCACGGTTCGAGGACGCCGCTGCGACGCTTGGCGCTTCCGGCTTCACTACGTTTCGGCGGGTGACGCTGCCTCTGGTCGCTCCTGGCGTAGCAGCTGGCGCGGTACTCGCGTGGGCACGCGCGCTCGGCGAGTTCGGCGCCACGATCACGTTCGCTGGCAACTTCCCGGGCACGACGCAAACGATGCCGCTGGCCGTCTACCTCGCACTTCAGGACGATCCGCAGGCCGCCATCGTGCTCAGTCTCGTCCTGCTCGCGGTCTCCATCGCGGTGCTCGCCGCGCTGCGCGAACGCTGGATGACGACGGTATGAGCGTCCTGAGTGCGCATCTGCGCGTCGAGCGACCGGCCTTCACCCTCGACCTGGACCTTGAGATTGGTGCCGGCCAGGTGGTCGGGTTACTCGGGCCTAACGGCGCCGGCAAGACGACCGCGCTGCGCACTCTCGCTGGACTCACTCCGCTTACCAGCGGCCACATCCAGATCGACGACACGTCCGTCGAAGACACGACCACCGGTCGCCGGACCCCGACCGAGCGACGACGCATCGGCTTGCTTTTCCAGGACTACCTGCTCTTCCCGCACCTCTCCGCGCTCGACAACATCGCGTTCGGACTGCGCTGCCAGGGCCGCTCAAAGGCGCAGGCCCGCGCCGACGCCACCGCCTGGCTCGAGCGCGTTGGACTGGCCGACCACGCCGCCGCGCGTCCCGCCGCACTCTCTGGCGGCCAAGCGCAGCGCATCGCGCTCGCACGCGCGCTGGCTCCCGCGCCACGGCTGCTGCTACTCGACGAACCCCTCGCCGCACTCGACGCCCACACACGCCTCGACATCCGCACCCAACTACGCCGTCACCTGTCCGACTTCGATGGCGCGACCCTGCTGGTCACGCACGACCCGCTAGACGCGATGATCCTCGCCGACCAGCTCATCGTCATCGAACACGGACGCCTGGTCCAAGCCGGTCGCCCGGCGCAGATCGCGCGCCACCCGCGCACCGATTACATCGCACGCCTCGTCGGACTCAACCTCTACCGAGGCACCGCCGCCGATCACCACGTGCACCTAACCGACGGCGCCGAGATCACCACCGCCGATCCGCACGAAGGTCCGGTATTCGTGGCCTTCCGCCCCACCGCCGTCGCGCTCTACCGCAGCCGTCCCGACGGCACGCCGCGTAACCAATGGCCGGTCACCGTCGCAGGCATCGAACGACGCGGCGATCACGTGCGCATCGACCTGACCGGCCCCCTGCCGCTGGCCGCGGACATCACCCCGGCCGCCCTCGCCGAACTCGATCTGACCCCCGGCACCGAAGTCTGGGCCACCGTGAAGGCCACCGAAACCAGCACCTACCCGGCGTGAAGGCATGGCATGACTATGGAGACTCAACACAGCACGACCCTTCCCGACTGGCATCAGATGGCTGACGCGCAGCAGGACCGGTGGGCCACTGTCCTGAGCACCCTCGCCGCCGCGATCCCCGCCGGGGCCGCGAGCGTCGTGATCGACGGCCGCCATGCCGACGCACTCGCTGACCGCCTCGCCGACACGCTGCGCCACGCCGGCCGTCAGAGCATCCGGCTGACCGAGAACAACGCCGCAGCCGACGAAGACGCCTGGCACGTCGAGCGCACGCCAACCACCGTCGCCATCGCCAGCGGCCCGCACTGGCGCACTAACCCGCACACGGACGACTGGGACTTGACGATCTGGCTGCGCACCCGCGAGGCCCAGCCCCAGCCGAATCGGGACCGGGACGAAGACCGGGACGCATTCCACACCGCTGACATCGTGCTCGACCTCGGCGACCCGACGTGGCCCATCATCCGCCGCGTCCACCCCCGCATCGCCGCCGCGTCCCGGTGGTATATCGCCGAAAGCCAAGCGTTCTTCGCGCCACGTGCCGCGACCTGGGACGCCAAATTCGGCGACGACATACCCGCTTACGCCGCGGCCGTCGCGCAGCTCGATCCCCGGCCCGGCGCCGTCGCCCTCGACCTGGGCTGCGGCACCGGCCGCGCTCTGCCCGCTCTACGCGAGGCCGTCGGGCCGTCCGGCACCGTCATCGCGCTCGATCTCACCCCGCACATGCTCGAGGCCACGCGCGCGGCCGACCGCGCCCGCCACGCCGCGCTCATGCTGGCCGACGCGCACCATCTCCCGCTCGCCGACGCGAGCATCGATGCCGTCTTCGCCGCTGGACTGCTCAACCACTTGCACGACCTACCTGCCGGCCTGCGCGAACTCGCCCGCGTCACACGCCCCGCGGCACGGCTGGCCATCTACCACCCCACCGGCCGCGCCGCCCTGGCCGCACGCCACGGACGTACCCTGCGTCCCGATGAACCCCTCGCCGAAGACCAACTAGGCCGCAGCCTGGCTGAGACCGGTTGGACCTTGGCCTCTTACCAAGACTCGTCCCACCGCTTCCTCGCCATCGCAACACGCCGCGCGTGATCGTAACGCGCGTCAATCCGCATCGGGGCGCCGACGCGAATTGAGCCACTCCGCGTCGTTCCACGAGACTGGCGTCGCGCCGACCGGCTCAAGCTGGATATCCGGATCGCTGCTTTGCACCAGGCAGCACATCCGATTGCCGATCAGCATCGCACGCCGGGCCAAGTCCGCGATGATGTCCAGCACGCTGTGAGCCTCGCGCGGGCAGTGCGACGCGAACGTGTCGTAACCGGCGAACGCGAGGACGACGCCGGTGGGCTCCTCGCCCTCGGCGCCATAACCCCCGAAGGCGGCGTCGCCGAGGCAGTCGTTGAGCGCGTTCAGGTTGTTGCCGTAGTAGTCGGGGAATTCGAGGGCTGCGGCGATGTCCCGATGCATATCCGACTCCTGAGTCCAGGCCGACGCATCGAGCCGCACGACGTAGTACCCGTGCTCGCGCAACCAAGCCAGGGTCTGCTCAAACAGCGCCGCACGCCAGAACAGGCGCACAAACGAATCGGCCATCAGCCGATACGCCACGTCGCCGCCGAGATCGCCAGCTGAATCGAACACGCTCACGAGCCAGAATCTAGCAGAGATAGTTTGGTTTGACGAACCAAACTATCTGCGCAAGACTCACGCCGTGGACGAGGTGCAACGGGTGATGGCCTACTACCCGCAGATCTACTTCGCCTGTCACACGCGGCATCGGCGCGATCCGCTGAGCAGCGACGTGCTCAGCGAGCGACAGGCCAGTGTGCTCGACCATCTGACCGCTGAGAAAGGCATCGCGCTCAAGGACCTCGCGGCGCATCAGGGCGTGACGGCCTCGACCATGTCGCTGACGGTCGACCGGCTCGTCGCCGGCGGTTGGGTGATCCGGGAGAGGGACGCACGCGACGCCCGGCGGGTCCACCTGCGCCTGACCGCCGCCGGCGAGCGGATGAAGCAGGCGAGCACGGTCCTGGACGCGCAGTTGGTGCGTGCACTGCTCAACCGGCTCACGCCGGAGCAGCGGCAAGCAGCCGTCGACGGACTCGGAATCCTCGCCGCCGCAGCGGCGAGCGGGCCGCCGAGCGATTCCGCGGACAGTGCGGACGACGACACCTCACCACCGGACACACCGGAGGACTGAACATGCGGACATTGCCGGTCGACCATGTGGCGACGTGCACGATGAAGCTGAATCAGCCCGCGCAAGCCGTCTGGGACGCCATCACCGGTATCAGCGAACTGCCAACCTGGCGGCCGGGCCTCAAGAAGGTGGAGCTCCTACCGAGCGACGACGGAATCGTGCGCTGGCGCGAGTTCGACCGCCACGGAAGCATCGCCTATGAGATCGCTGAGGCGCAGCCGCCCAAGCGCCTCGTCACCCGGATCGCCGACACCGGCCTGCCGTTCGGCGGCACGTGGACGTGGACGCTCGAACCGCAGGCCGACGGCACGACGGCGCTCCGCGTGACCGAGAACGGTCAGGTGTACAACATCCTGTTCCGAGTGATTTCGCGCTTTGTCATCGGCCACACCGCCACCATGCGCAAGATCCTCACCGCCCTGGCAGCCCACTTCGGCGAGACCGCGACGATCGAAAGCGCATGACAGACTAGAGGTGAGGTGGGTGGGGCTGTTCCTATGGTTGTGCGGAAGTGGCTCGGGCTGGCGGCCCAGGTCGTAGTGCGATGGTGGTGGCTTCCGGCAGCTGATCGGGACGTTCTTCGTGGGGCCTTCCGCGCGTGGCTGGTCCGCCGCAACACCGGCCGGCAGGTGTACGTCAGCGGCGGACGACTCCGTGAACGCCGCAGGATCTGAGGAGCGGCGACGGGGCGGTGACGCTGACCGTGCTGCGTGGCGAGCAGGCGCTCACTGTGCGACTCGCCTCGCGCTCGTCAGGGGTCTGACGAGCGCGGGGCTGGCTGGTTAGTCGGTTGGTTGGCCTGTCAGTGCGCTAGAGCGCTTGACATGTCCCTATCGCTGCCGCCGCCGAGGGTGCACGGGTTGTTCGGCAGTACTTGTCGGAAATCGTTGATCAGGAATCTCGGCTGGTTGCCCACGCCCGGATACACGTTGCTCAGCAGGCCGCCGAACTCCTTGGTCGAGCTGCCGCCGAACTTCTTGTCGGTGCCGGGGATGTTCGGGCCGCCCTCCTGCCAGATGCACGCACCGCCGATTCCGGTGGTGGTGACATCGGGTAGAAGGTCGCGCCGGGCGGCGGGTTGACGCAGTTGGCACCGGTCGTCCGGTTGCACGGCATGGCCAGCGTGCCGTTGTCCTCGATGCGCGGCAGGTCGGTCTCGAACGCCACGCGGTCGAACTGCGACCGGCCGTTGATCAGCGGGCTGGTGAACAGGACCGGCTGCGGCTTGGTGGCGCGGTCGACGGCCGGTGTGCCGGTGCCGGGCCAGGTGAGCCCATATGGGACGCCGTCGTAGTCGTCGTCGGTCGGCACTTCGCCTAGGCATCCGCCGATCTGCACGAGCGTCGAGTCGGATGCGTTGAAGCAGGTGTTGTCGTCCGCGTCGAGCGGCTCGGGCCCGGCGGACTGGGTGCACAAGCCGGTGTTGGGATCGGCCGCCGCACAGTACTCGAAGTGGCCGGTCTCGTCGGAGTACGCGGTGTTGTACGAGTGCGCGGCCCACGGGACGCGGGTCTGCTCGCTCGAGGTGGAGTACATCGGGTGGTAGGCCGACGGGATGGTCGGCAGCTCGTCGCGTTCGGGTCGAACTTGACCTGCGCGAAGCCGTTGGGTACGGACGCCGTCATCGAACCGTGCGACCCGGCGCTCAGGTCGCCGATGTCGACCTTGAAGCCCGCGCTGGTGTCGAACAGGTGGACACGCAGCACGTCGCCCGAGTTCATGAACAGGTCACGAGCCGGGTCGATGTTGAAGCGGCTCGTTGTTGGTCGGGTTCGCCGGGGTGGCCGCCTTGCCGTTCTTGGTGATGAAGGCGAAGTTGACGTATTCGACTCCGGCGGTGTTCAGGCACGCGGCGTTGTTCTGCACGCCCTTGTTGTAGTCGATCGACAGGCTGTCGATGTTCAGGGCGGCGCACCACTTGGTCGGGTCACAGCTGTTGCCGGCCGCCACGGTGCCCAGCCAGGCGGGTAGAACTGCATCTCCATGAACGCCGAGCCCGGGTGCTTGCCGATGTAGTGCGGCGAGGCCGGGTTCGAGTCGTTGTAGATGTTGGCGTCCGAATCCGGCTTGCAGGCCGCGTTTCCGCTGGCGGGCCCGGGCGCGGATTGGTCGTCGCACATCGCCATCCCGAACCAGAACGCGGGATGCAGCTGGAAGTTCCAGGTGGAGCCGGAACCGTCCTGCTTGGGCTGCGCCGGCGGGTCCTTCGGCAGCCGCAGGAAGTAGGTGTTGTCGTTTCCGGCGCCCGCCTTGTTGCTGTAGTAGAGCAGCGATGGCTCGTCGTGGCCGACGTACTTGCCCTCGCCGAACACGAGCTCGCTGTCATCGACTTCTGTGCACCAGTTGGTGCTCAGGGAACAATCGCCGCGGTTGGTGTGCACCGCGGTTGAGGACCCGGTAGCGGTCACCGCCTTCGCGCTCGTCGGGACCGCGAAAGCGGCCAACGCGGCGAACGCGACGGCAAGCGTGGTTCTACTTCTCATCGAATCCACACCCCTCCAGTCCATTCAGGCGTGCGCCATAGCACGCCGAACGGCGACGATAACTGCACGTCCGGGCTGTGTCCCACCAAGGCCCAATGCGGACCCCCCTGGCAACGCATGACAGAACGCAGTGACGGTCGCCGCTTGTGAACGTATGGGCTTAAGGCGGCTCTGTCGAGGGGCGAAATACAGGGCTGGACTCGATCATCGACCGGTGCTGGCGGCGTTCCTAATGGCGGGCTTGATCCCATAGAGCGCGTTCGCCGGGGCGGGGATCTTCGGCGAAATCGGACTCGATATTGAAGGACATCGTGGTCCGGTGGGTGTTGTCGTAGCCGGGCCAGCCGGGATCGCCGGTCGTGGCGAAGGCGATCCAGGCGGCGTGCATCGTCGCGGCGAGGTGGCGGGGAGGGGTGGGGCCGAGCAGGCCTTCGAGGCGTTTTTCTTCGAGCGTGTCGAAGACGAAGGGGAGTTCGGCGGCGTGGCACGCGCCGAGTCGGCCGTCGAAGGTCGGGGGCTGCCAGGCGAACTCGTAGGTGAATGCCGAGCCGGGACGGCGTCGGGCGTACGCCTCCGCCAAGCGGATCGCCGGGATGCGGTAGAACCAGTCGGTGATCAGGCGGGCGTGGATCTCCCCGAAGCTCGCGGCGGGGTAGTGCTCGCGGTAGACGCCGATTGCCGTGTCCGGGTCGACGTTGTAGGCGGTGGCGGTCGCGCGCACGACAGGTTCGCCGATCACGTCGTAGAGGCCGCTTGGGACGGTGAACAGCCGGAATTCGTCGCGATTCGAGCCGACGAGGACGTCGACGTCGTGGGTCGCACCGGAAGCGACGGCTACGGCTGGGTCGTGCGCGAGGACCGCGCCGTCGATCACGGGCTGAACGCCATGACGTTCACGGCCGCGCGGCCCCAGCGTGCGGGGTTCGGGTCGGCGGGGACCTCGCGGCGCACGCGCTTCTGGACTTCGAGCAGTCGGCCGAGTTCGACGCCCGCGAACGCCTCGCGGGTCGACGGTAGTTCGAGGATCTCGGCCATTCGCCGGGTGATCAGGGTCGCCGACGCGGCGTCGAGCGTGTGGTGAGCGGCGCCGCTCTGCAGGATCGCGCGGTGGAAGAGATCGGCGGCGAGCGGCATGGCCAGGAGCGCGCCGATACTCATGGCGCCGGCGGATTCGCCGAAGACGGTGACGCGCCGTGGGTCACCGCCGAACGCGGCGATGTTGTCCTGAACCCAGTGCAGCGCGGCGATCTGGTCGAGCAGGCCGAGGTTCGGCGCGACGTCCTCGGCTTCGTCGCCGTTCTCGTCCGCGAGGTAGAGGAAGCCCTCGGCGCCGAGTCGGTAGTTGAGCGTCACGAGTACGACGCCGTCGCGGGCGAAGGACTTGCCGTCGTAGCCGGGAGCTGATCCCGAGCCGTTGGCGAACGCGCCGCCGTGCAGGAAGACCATCACTGGCGCGCTGCCGGCCGGATCGGGCGTCCAGATGTTGAGGTTCAGGAAGTCGTCGCCGGGGATGTTCGACTCGGGGAGCAGCACGTCGAAGGGCGGCGCGTACGGCACTTTCGGTGCGGTGGGACCGAATTCGGTCGCATCGCGTACGCCTGACCACGGGGTTGGCGGTGCGGGTGGGCGAAAACGGCGCGGCCCGGTGGGTGCCGCGGCGTACGGGATGCCCCGGAACACCGAGGCTCCGCCGTTGAGCCGCACTCCGCGAACGGCGCCTGATGTGGTTTCGATCATGGGTTGAGTGCTCCGACCATGCGTAGCGCGAGTTCAACGCGGTATCCGACGCGGGCGTGCAGTTTTACCAGCACCTCGGCGCCGATGTCGACTACCACGATTGGCCTCGGGGTCGTCGGAGCAGTTGCTGACGAACGGCGGCAAGATAACGGACGAGATGCTGCGACGGACTGAGACGGACGAGACGACGAACATTGAGACCCACACGCTAAGCTCGGGCTTGTGTTCGAACCGGTCGTGTCGGTAGTGCTTCCTCTGTTCGGTGATCACCGCGCGGTGAGCACTCTTTCGGCGGTCAGTCGCGCCTGGCTACGCCAGGACGTGCCCTGCGAAGTAGTGGTCGCGGTCACGGAAGGTACGCAGCTCCCTGATCTCGGGGACGCGGTGAGCACCGGCCGTATCCGGATTGTCCCGGCAGAGCGTGACTCGGCGTCGCCTGGTCTGCTGCGCAACCTCGCGGCCGCGCAGGCCAGCGCTTCGGTGCTATACCTCGGCGACGCCGACATCGCACCGCTCGGTAGCGGATTCCTGGACCGGGCGCTCGCGCTGCTCGACGACCGTCCGGTGATCCAGCCGTGGATGTACCGGCTGGTCAACGCGGCCGACGCGCTGGCTGCGGCGCCGTTCGATCTGCCGGCCGGAGATCGGGCGTGCCACGTGACGGCTGGCCTGGACGGCGTGCTCACGGCGGTTGGTGGCGAGCGATTCAGCTGGCTGACTCCTGAGCTGATGGTGGTCGACGCGACGACCGAGGGCGTCAGCTGGCTGACTCCGGACGGCGAAGAGTGGCGTCCCGTTCCGTTCCACTGGGGCGGGATGCTCGTGCGACGCGAGACGTTCGACGCGGTCGGCAGGTATAGCTCCCGCTATCTCGGTTGGGGCGCCGAGGACGACGACCTGATCGTGAAGCTCGAAGGCCGGTTCGGCGTCATGCGTGCCTGGAAGGCGAACCCGCAGATGGCGTGCCTGCACTTCGAGCATTCGCGCATGCACACCGTCGCCAGCAACGTCGAGGGCAACCGGGCGATCCTGAAGCAGCGGCTCGCGGCGGGGGCCGAGGCGATGATCGAGGAAGACCTCGCGTAGCTCTAAATCAGCGCGATGGGCGACCGGTGCTCGTGGTGCCTGTCGAGAGCCGATACAGGTGCGGCGCCATCGCGGCGGGGCGGTGGGGAAGTGCGGCGACGCAGGCGGCGTGGATGCGTTCCAGATCCGCTTGGCTGAGGGGATCGGCTGCGTCGGGCACGGTCAGTTCGCAGACCAGGCGATGGCCGCGTATTTCGTCTGGCTCCGCTATGAGCTTGAACGGGTAAGAGTCGGCGAGCACGGTCGTCAGTAGGTTGTCGGCCTCGTCGAGGTCGACCCAGCAACCGTCGACGACTAGCCAGCGCGGGCCCCGGATCACCGGCGCCAGGCCGGTGATGGACTCGATGTCCGCCAGCTTGAAGCCGCCGCCGGCCGCCTCGATCAGCAGGGTGGCCAGCCCTCGGCCGAACGTCTCAGCGTCTTGTGGAGCAAGGCGAGCCGGGTTGGCGAACAGTGACATGTCCAGCTCGCCTTCGACCTGGAACGCCCACAGCATCAGCTCGACGTGCAGCGGCTCGTCCGGCAGCCAGGTCAGCTGAATCCGCTGCGCGGGATCGCGCGGCGCGAGACGGCCGTGTGGCGCGCCGCCGTCCATGCCGAGCGGGGTGAGGTCGTTGAAGACGCAGTCGCGGAAGAACCGGGTGCCGCGCTCGATGCCGATCCGATCGATCACGTCCCACAACTGCGCGGAGTCGAACCAGCTGTGCGGGTAAGCGAGCTGCGACCGCTTGCGGACGCGGCGCGCAAGCCCTTCGAACGTCTCCGCGCCGTCGATGTCTACGGGCACTGTGACGAGCGCGTCCTGGGCCAGCGTGCCGAGATAGTCGGATAGTTCGGGCAGGTAGCGGTTGGCCGAAAGGCTGGCCAGGACCGCGTGCCGCTGGCCGGTGTAGTGGGCGGTCAGGGCACAGAGAGCCGTTAGCAGGAGCGTTGAGCGGGTGATCCGGGTGCGCTCGGCGAGCACGGTCAGCGCCTCGGCCGCCGCGTCGGAGCGGATTCGCAGCCGTGGCGTCCAACCCTCAGGAGGCTGCGATGCGTGCGTCGCGGGGACAGCGAGCATCGCCTGCGGGGCCGTGCGCAGCTGGCTGGCCCAGTAGTCCAGCGAGGCGGCCGAGCGGCGCTGCCCTTCGTCGGAGCGTTCCAGCAGCGCGAGATCCGTCGGCTGGACTTCGGCCGGTGCGGGGAGCGGCCGCGCGGCGAGCAGGGCGTCCCAGTCGCGACGCAGCAGGACGAGCGCGCCGGCGTCGAGGGCCGCGTGGCTGGCCGCGAGCGCTAGGTGGGTCGGCGCACCGTCGACGGTCACGACGGCTGCGCGAACCGGCCAGTCGGCGGCCGGGTCGAACGCGATCGCGCGTAGCCGCAGGGCCAGGTCCTGCGCGAAGAACGCCACATCTGAGCCGTCGTCAGGTGCGCGGTGGATTTGGAGCTCTAGCTCACCTTCCGCGTGCACCACCTGGCGCGGCTCGGGGTGGTCGGGACCGGCGGGAAACGTGGTGCGCAGAGTCTCGTGACGCGCGTGCAGTGCCGCGAGGGCGTCGGCGATCCGGCGCAAGTCAGTGCCCGGCGGCAGCTCCCACACCGCGCTCACGTTGATGTGTGCGGGCATGTCAGTCGTCATACACAGCAGCATGTTCGACTGGCCCATGGTGAGCGGGCCGGAACGCTGCGACGGTCCGGCAAAGCGCACGCGGCGAGTTGCGACTCCCATGACGATCCCATCCCCCTGCGATCGTTTCACGCCTAGAAATTGGTATGGACCTATTCTGGCGTGACAGTTGGTCAGCAAACTAGGCCTGTGGGACTTCGCACTCTCATTCGTTAGGTGACTGGAGCCGAGCCATGCTTGACCTCTTCCGCACGCATGTCGCAAAGACGCCTGATGTGTTCGCACTGACCTGCGGCGAGCAGCAGCTCACGTATGGCGAGCTCAGCGCGGCGGCCGATCGCCTCGCGGCCGCGCTGCGCGATCGCGGAGCCGGCCGGGGCGGTCGGGTCGCAGTGTGCATGGATCGGTCGGTGGACCTCGTCGCCGGGCTGCTCGCGGTCTGGCAAGTGGGCGGCGTCTACCTGCCGATCGACCCGACGCTGCCGGCGGAGCGCATCCGCTTCATGCTCGACGACGCGGCGGCTGATCTGGTGCTGTCGGCGTCGCGCCTGACGGACCGTCTGCCGGCTGACGCTGGGCCGCTGGTGCTGGCCGACGATCCGGCGATCGGCCCGGCTGAGACGACTGACGCGGACGGAAGTCGCAGCGTTGGCGGCGGCATGGAATCCGCTTATCTGATCTACACCTCGGGCTCGACCGGCCAGCCTAAGGGCGTGCTCGTCGGCCACGACTCGCTGCTGAACGTGGTTCAGGAGCTGGCCGTGCACCTGTCCAGCGGTCCGGGCGAGCGCTGGCTGGCGGTGGCCGGCGCGGGCTTCGACATCGCCATGGCGGAGCTGACCGTGCCGCTCGCTACTGGCGCCGAACTGGTGCTCGCCACCGACGAGCAGTTGCGCGACCCGCATGCGTTGGTCGGGCTGATCCACGGGCACGACGTCAACAGGCGCGGCATCACGCGCATGCAGGCCGTGCCGTCCCAATGGCGGCTGTTGCTCGACGCGGGCGTCTGCGCGCCGGGCATGCTGGCGATGGTCGGCGGTGAACCGCTCCCGCTGAACCTCGCACGTGAGCTGCGGACTCGCGTCGCAGGACTCGTCAACGGCTACGGACCGACCGAGACGACGGTCCTCTCCACGCTGTGGTGGGTGCCCGAGGACGCCACCGAGATCTCCCTCGGCAGACCGATCGCGAACACGCGGCTCTACTTGCTGAACGAGGATCTGACGCCGGTCGACTCTGGCGAGGTGGGAGAGCTCTGTATCGCGGGCGTGGGTGTCGCACTGGAGTACGTGAATCGTCCCGGGCTAACGCGGGAACGCTTCGTCGCCGAGCCCGGTGGAGTGGTTGGCTCGCGGATGTACCGCACCGGCGACAACTGCCGTTGGCGCGCGGACGGATCGCTGGAGTTCATCGGCCGGACGGACGGCCAGGTGAAGATTCGCGGCAATCGCGTCGAACTCGGCGAGGTGGAGTCCACGTTGGCCGCGATGCCGGGGCTTGCCGGGGCGGTCGCTGCCGTGAGCGACCAGGGTTCGGGCGACGGACCGGTCCTCGTGGCGTATGTCGTGGCGCAGGCGGGGACGAGCGCGCCAAGCGCCGCGTCAGTGCGCGAATTCGCGCGGGAGTCGCTGCCGTCGTCGATGGTGCCGGGTTTGGTGATGGTGCTCGACGCGTTTCCGCTGACGCCAAACGGAAAGATCGACCGGCGTGCGCTGCCTGAGGCGTCGGCCGATACGGCGGATACGGCCGATGCGGGAGGTCCGGAGGTCACTGGCCTGCTCGCAGAGGTCTGCGAGATCTGTCGCGGGGTGCTCGGCGTGGCGCGCGTGCTGCCTGGGGACGACCTCGCCGACCTTGGCGGTCATTCGCTGACGATGCTGCAGATCGCCGGCATCATGCGCGCGCGCTGGAACGTGGAGATCCCGCTGGAGATCTTCGCTGACAACGACACCGTGGCCGAGGTGACGGAAGCGATCAGCAAGATCCAGGGCTCACACGCCTAGCGAGCGGCCGATCATCTCCTTCATGATCTCGTTCGTGCCGCCGTAGATCGGCATCATGCGGGTGTCCACGAACGCCCTGGCCACCGCCTGCTCGCGCATGTAGCCGTAGCCGCCGTGCAGTTGCAGGCAGCGGTCGACCAGCCGCCGCTGCATGTCAGTGGTCCACCACTTCGCGCGGGCCGCCGTGATCGGATCGCGCTGCTCCGCGTTGTAGTCGAGCAGGCACTGGTCGACGTACGTGCGGGCGATCTCCAGTTCCGTCGACATCTCCGCGAGTTCGAACCTGACGTGCTGGAATCCGCCGATCGGCTGGCCGAACGCGGTGCGCGTGCGACAGTACTCCAGCGTCTGCGCGAAGACCGTCTCGGCACCGGCCACCGCAGCGGCGGCGATTCCCAGGCGCTCACGCGACAGGTTCTCCGTCAGGTAGCGCATGCCTCGGTCCGGCTTGCCCAGCAGGTTGGCGACCGGCACCCGAACGTCGTCGAAGAACAGCTCAGCGGTGTCCTGCGCGTGTTGTCCGAGCTTCGCGAGTGGCCGACCGCGTTCGAACCCTGGCATGCCGCGCTCGACGACGAGCAGCGAGATGCCGCCACGCATCCGGTCCGCCGGGTTCGTCTTGGCCGCGACGATCACCAGATCCGCGAGCACGCCGTTGGTGACGAACGTCTTCGTTCCCTTGAGCACGTAGGCGTCGCCGTCGAGCGCCGCGCTCGTGGTGATCGACTGCACGTCACTGCCGGCATCGGGCTCGGTGATCGCGATCGCGGTGATCAGCTCGCCTGAGCACACGCCGGGCAGCCAGCGCTGCCGCTGCTCAGGCGTCGCCAGCCGATTGAGGCAGGGCACGATGACGTCGTTGTGCAGCACGAGACCGAGTCCGGTCGCCCCGGCGCGGATCAGTTCCTCGGCCAGCAGCACCGGATAGCGGATGTCCTCGGTGCCGCCGCCGCCGAACTCGGGCGCGACGTCGAAGCCGAGCAGGCCGGCGCGGCCCGCCGCGAGCCACACGCTTCGGTCGGCGATGCCTGCCCGCTCCCACTCGGCGTGATGCGGGGCGATCTCGCGGTCGATGAACGCGCGCACCGTCGCGGCGAAGTCACGATGCTCCGGTTCGAGCAGGTGGTCGCGCATCTCTGGTCTCTACCGGCTTACAGCGGCTCGGACGTCGAGCGGCCCAGGTAGGTCAACGGTCCCGCGTTCGCGACCGGGACCTCGTGGAAGCCGCACCTGTCGTAGAACGGGCGCGCCTCGGCGTTGGCCGTCAGCATCCCGAGGAACACGCGCGGCGCGCCCGCCTTGTGCAACGCGGTGAGCTGCGTCCGCATCAGCTCACGTCCATGACCGGCGCCCTGGTACTCGGGCAGGATGTCGATGTGCAGGTGAGCGGGGTAGTCGGCGAGGTCCGGGATGATCATGCTCTCGGGGTTGTGCAGTAGGTTCGCCATGAACTCGTCGTGGCTGCTCGGCTCGGCGGTCGGCTGAATGTGGCGGTCGGCGACCAGCGGAAGCCACCGCTCGCGGAACTCCTTGGCGAAGCGCGGGGTGTCGGCGGTGCCCACGACGTAGCCGACCGCCCGTCCGCCGACGTCGAGGACGAAGGTCAGGTCGGGTTCGAGCGCCGCGAAGGGCGCGGCGAAGATGTCCGGGAGCAGTTCCTGGTCCTCGTAGTAGCCGCGGGCGTCACCGCCCTGCCACCCGGTGCGCATGCAGATGTCGAACATGGCGTCGCGGTCGGTCTCGCAGTAAAGGCGGATCGTCGCGTCGCCGGTCGTCTCACTCATCGGTGTCTCTCCCCATCCCCATGCCCCACCTGCACGCTGAGAGCGCCGTCCGGAGCCTATTCCATGCCTGACTTCCGTGCACTCCCGCGTCGAACTTCTAGACGCGCCAACCGAGATCGCCGGAGAGCCGACGAGCGACGCCCGCGAGCCGCTGGCCGAGACTGGACACCCCTTATATCGCGACAAACTGGTAGAACGATCTAGGCCGAGCTACCACTGCACCCTGAGAGCTCACAGGGTGCAGCTGCGGCGATCGGCGGATCAGTATGTGACCAGTCGGAGCAGTCGCCCGGTCGAGGCGGGCAACGCTCGTGCATAGGCGAAGGGGAATCAGCATGCTTTCAAACTACGCAGCGACCGGACGCGGCGGATGGCGAGTGGCGACCGTGCTCGGCGTGGCGGCGATCGCCGTGGGCGTCTCGATGCCGGCGAGCATGGCGGCGACCATGCCGGCCGACCCCAATCTGCTGGGGATCAGCGTGCAGTCGTACGCGACGTACGACCGCGTGATCCTTGACGTGAGCAGCATCCCGGGTTACACGGTGGACCCGACCGACGTGCTGATCGGCGACGGGTCGGGCAAGGATTACACCCTGCCCGGTTCGAACACGTACCTGAACGTCGAGCTCAACCGCGCCGAGGTGGAAGGCTTCTCAGGACCGACGGAGGTGATCACGGCCGACCCCGAGGTCAAGGCGGTGAGACTGATGTCAGCGTTCGAAGCCTACGTCCAGGTGGGCATCGGCCTTGACCACGTCTCCAGCTACACGGTCACCGCGCTGAGCCCGACCGAGCTGGTCATCGACGTCGCGCACTGACCACGTGAGGGCTCGGGCTATTCGGCCTGAACCCAGCTAAGCAGGTCGCCGACCCGGGCGTCGGCGTGTAACGACACGCCCGACCTGCCGACGGGCGACGCGTGGACCACACTGCCCGGGAACCTGGACCCGGCTAACAGCGGGTTCTGATACCGAACTCCCGCCGAGTCCCGGCTAGGCGACCGGCACTCGCCCGATCGAAATCCACATGGTGAACGCGAGTAGGAAGTCGCCGCGCTCAGCCGACTGCTGCACGGACGCGACAAAGCGTTCGTGCAGCTCCGGCGTGATGCGCTGGCTCAGCACGACGGAGTTGGTCACCGGGATGACCGCAGCCGAGTCCTCCGGCGAGGTGAATCGCAGCGTGACCGGATACGCGATCGTGCCGACCAGGCCCAACTTCACCATGCGCGAGCGCACCCGCCGCGCGGTGTCGGGAAGTCGCCAGAGGGCCAGCTGCTCTTGGACCTCGTCCAGGTACTCGAAGCCGTCCGAGGTCACCGACGTCCAGTCCGTATCGACCACACAGACGCGTCCGCCCGGGCGGGTAACCCGAATCAGTTCCTTGATCGCGGCTTCAGGATCACTGAGATGCTGCAGTACCCGCTCGGTGTGCACCCCGTCGAAATGGCCGTCGGGAAAGTCGAGGCCGGTGATATCTCCGGTGCGGTATTCCACCAAACCGGCCTTGTCCCTGGACCCCGCCACCTCGATCATCAGCGCGGAGTTGTCGACGGCGGTGACCGAACCGCCCTGCCCGACCCGCATTGCCAGCTGACGCGCGACCTCCCCGGTGCCGCACCCGGCATCCAGCAGCCGCTCGCCCGGCGCGGGCGAAAACAGGTCGAACGCGAGCGTGCGTACACGCTGCATTTCCTGGTGCGCGCTCGCGGCGTCGAGGTAGCCGATCATCATCCGCTGCATGTCGTCAGCTTCGCGGTCGATCCGCTCGAAAGGTGATTCGTTCGTCACAATCCCGATCATGGCAGGCGTACGGCGTCTATGCCGTCTCGCGACGGCCCCGATGCACGAAGATCCCTGGCCGGACGGTAACGCCGGGCCGGAACTCACGCAAAATCGACGGACAGAGCTCGGCTTCGCGGCGGTCGTAGGCCCGCTGCGCGTCCACCGCCTGCACAACATCCCCCGTGCGCCCGACAACGCCCCCCAAGTGCGCGATCGGTCACGCACCATCGAGCTACCGGCTAGGGAGCGATCGCGGCAGCCCAAACCAAGGAAGCACGCTGTTCTCGAAGCGAGTCATCGCACAGATCCGGTCCCCTGCCAGCGTGAGCACGTACAAGCCAACTCCATGGCTGATACCGCCGGGAGTACGTAAGTACGCCCCGAACGCCGGTTGGCCGTTGGCCCGCGCCGGAACGAGCTCAAACCTGCGCCCGGCATCAAACAACCCAGCGCAGAAGCGAGCCACCACGTCCCGACCTTCGTACTCGAACGGCATCGGCGGCATCGACATGAACACGTCGTCGGTCAGCAAGGCCACCAGCGCACTGAGATCGGCGGCCTCCCAAGCACGCACGAACTTCGCTACCAACGCCTCCTCAACCGACGAACCGGCAACCGGCGGCGCTTCACGCTCGACACCCGCGTCCCCAGCCCGCTGCCATCGCCGCTCCAGACTTGCCCGTGCCCGTTTCAGGGCACTGTTGACCGACTCGACAGTCGCCTCAAGCATTTCAGCGACCTCGTCGGCGTGGAATCCGAGCACGTCGCGCAAGATCAGCACAGCAAGCTGGCGCGGCGGCAGCACCTGCAGCGCGGTGACGAACGCCAACGAGACGGCCTCCGTCTGCTCGTAGCGGGCTTCGGGGCCGAGCGGCACGTCGATCGCGCCCTCAAGCAGGGCGTCGGGAAACGGCTGCAGCCAGACGACCTCGCCGAGCCGCGTCGGCTCGGGCGGTTCAACTCCAGGCACATCCCACTCCTTCGCCGGACGCCGAGCCGTAGCGCGACGCGCGTCGAGGCATCGGTTGGTGGCGATCCGGTACAGCCAGGTGCGCACTGAGGCGCGTCCCTCGAACCCGCCGAGTCCCTGCCAGGCGGCGAGCAGCGTGTTCTGCAGGGCGTCCTCGGCGTCTTGGAACGATCCGAGCATCCGGTAGCAGTGCACCTGCAGCTCTCGAACGTACGGCTCGGTCAGCTCCCGAAACGCCGCGTCATCCCCAGCCCGCGCCCTCCCGATCAGGTCGGCTGCCACCACCGCACGCCACCTCTTCCCGCATCTCGCCGCATTTCGCCGCATCACGCCGTCGACCGCCGCACTTCCACCGTGTACAGACGCCGGCCGAACGCCGAACTGGGCGGTCCGCCACCGCCCAGTTTCCAGCCGCCCTGACGCCGATACCAGTGACCAGCAGAACACCGACGTAATGACGCAGCACGTAACGGAGACCCGAAATGGGAAAGATCGTGATCAGCGGCCCGCAGAACGTCTCACTGGACGGAGTAATCCAGGACCCGGACGGCAAGGAAGGCTTCCGGCTAGGCGGCTGGTTCGTCGAGTCCGGCGGCACGGACCTCGAGGAGTGGAACAAGGTCGCGCTCGACGAAGCGCTGCACGCCGAGGCGTGGCTGCTAGGCCGCCGAAGCTACGAGTTCTTCGGCGCACGCTGGCAGCCCCGCACCGGCGAACTCGCGGACAGGCTCAACAGCATGCCGAAGTACATTGTGTCCTCGACCCTGGAGAACCCCGACTGGAACAACTCGACGGTCCTCGAGGGCGACGCCGTAACCGAGGCCAAAAAGCTGAAGCACCAGCTCGACGGAGAAATAATCATCCCCGCCAGCTACCAGCTCGGCCGCACACTCATCGAACACGACCTAGTCGACGAGATCCGCCTAGTCGTCTTCCCGGTCGTACTAGGCGACGGCGAACGCCTCTTCAACGAAACCACCGGCAACAAGCCCATGCGCCTCGTCAACACCCAGACCATCGGCGAGGGCTTGGTCTACCTCACCTACCAGTTCCTCACCGCGCACAACTAACCCATAACACTGCCGGGGCGCCACTCAAGCTCGGCGCCCCGGCCGCCCGCGTCCTACACCACATCAATCAGGACTTTGCCAACCGCACCGTCCTGCACGGCCTTGTGCGCATCAGCGGTTCGCTCAAGCGGGAAACGGTGCAGCGGCAATCCCGCCTCCGCGCCAACACGCAGCGCACCCGCCGCGACCGCAGCCGACACGTCGGCGACCGCAGCGTCCTTCTGCTCGTCGGTGATCGTGTAAAGCAGCAGCCCGTGCCACGCGTAGTTGTTCCCCATGGCCTGCCCTGCAGGCAGGGACAGCGTGCCTCCTCCGTCCGTCGCGTAATACGCGACCGTGCCGCCAGGGGCAAGCACCGCCAAGTCAAGCGCGGCGTTTCCCGCCGGCGCGACCTCCACGACCAGCTCCACGCCCTCGGGCGCGAACGCGCGGATCTGCGCGACGGTGTCCTCATCGCGGTAGTTGACCACGTGCTGCGCGCCAGCCGCCGTAGCCAGCGCCGCCTTCTCAGCGCTGCTAACCGTCGCGACGACACGCGCCCCGGCCCACCGCGCCAGCTGGATCGCGGCGTTCCCCACCGCACCCGCGCCACCCGCGACCAGCACAGTCCTCCCGCCAAGCGCCCCAGCCGCAAGCCGCGACGGACCGCCCGCGGCAAGCGTGAGCGCACGATGCGCGGTCAACGCCGGAACGCCCAGGCTCGCACCAAGTTCCAGCGACGCCCCCTCGGGCAACGCCACCGCCTGCCGCGCGGGCGTCACGACATAATCCTGCGCGGTCCCGTCAGGGCTCTGCCACTGCACCAGCCACAGCCAAACCCGCTCGCCAACCCGACCAGCGTCGACCCCGGGCCCAACCGCGTCGATCACCCCGGCGCCGTCCTGGTTGGGCACCACCGGCCCGTCCAACCCACCACTGTACGAACCCTTGCGCCGCTTCCAATCGGTCGGGTTGACCCCGGACACGTGCACGCGCACCCGCACCTCGCCCGCACCGGGCTCCGGCACCGGCCGCTCAACCAGCGTCAACACCTCGGGTCCGCCGTGCGCGGTGTACTCGATCGCTCTCATGCCCCGTGACAAGCCCCGACCATCCCCGGCTATTCCCCGATCCCGCCATGCCCGGCTCGAGCCACTTCAGGATGAGTTGCCCGCGCTCACCGCAGCATCACCCGCGTTCCAGTGCGGTATTGGCGGTCTAACGGTCGCCCACGCGGACCGTCAAGGCATTTCCCTCCCGGACCATCGGCAGACAAATCATGCCAACCCGTGGCGATCGCGTGGTACACGAAGTTGCCGAAGTTGAATCAGGTATGTCATGAACGGCCGATGAAACGCTAGCCTTCCGCGCGTACGGCTCCGTACGTTGAGACGCCGCTTACCCATCGCGGCGTCCGCCTTGGGGAGGAAATACCCATATGAGAGTATCCAGACGTCACAGACTGCTGCCGACCGCAGCGGCTTGTGCTGTCCTCGCAACGCTGATCGGGTCACAGGCCGACGCGGCGAGCGCCGCTGGCGCCGCGTCACCGCACCTGCGACCGCATGCCGCCGGGCTGCCTGTGCAAGCCGGGTCGGCAACGGTGCGTGCTAACGCAGCCGGCGGCCCGCCCGGAAACGACGACGGCGGGGTCGACGATCCGACCTCGGCCGACCAGCAGTACTTCCAGGCCCGCAGCGCACCTGGCATTGTCGCGCCCGGCGCCTATGGGGCGGCCTTCACGCAGTTGCAGTCGATGGACGACGTCGGCGGCAACTGGAAGCAGGTCACCAACAAGGTCTACAACTCGGACGATCCGATTTACCGCGACCTTGACTCCAACTCATCGGCCGGCTCCGGCAACGTCACCGGGCGCATGGCCGGTCTGGCCGCCGACAACGCCGGGCACGTCTACGCAGGCGGCGCCAACGGCGGAGTGTGGCGCTCGAGCGTGGGTGGCGGCTCGTGGACGCCGATCTCCGAGAAGCTGCCCTCGGCCTCGACCGGTGATCTCGAACTCGACGCCAAGGGCCAGCTGTGGCTCGGCACCGGCGAGGCGAGCACTGCTTCCGACGAGTTCACCGGCTCGGGTGTGTACGTCCTGCGCGATCCGGCGCACGGGAAGTTCTCGCCGCATGACCGCGTCGGCGGTTCGGAGCTGGAATCCACCAGCGTCCGCAAGCTGCGCATCATCGGCGACACGGTTTGGGCGGCGACCACACAGGGCGTGTGGACCCACTCGGCCACGCACCTGAGCGGACCGTGGAAGCTCGCGTTCGCGCCCAACCCGGCGTACCTGCCCGGCGGGTCGCTGGCCTCCGACCCGAGCGCGATCTACAAGAACATCGCCAACGACATCGCGGCTGACCCGAAGGACCCGTCGAAGGTCATCCTCGCGATCGGCTGGCGCAGCGGCGACACCTACAACGGCTTCTACACGCAGCAGGGCGGCGTGTGGACCCGCATCACCACCTCGCTCGGCGACCTGCCGACGGCTGCCGCGAATGTCGGCGCCGTGACGTTCGCCCGCTCGGCGGACGGCTCGAAGTACTACGCGATCGACCAGGACCCGACCACCATCTCCAGCCCCAAGAGCACCCTGCGCGGCATCTACGTGTCCGCGAGCGGCTCGCCGTTCGGGCCGTGGACGCTGGTGGCCGACTCGGCGAAGCTCGAGGCGTCCGGCTCCGCGCTGACCGGCTCGACCTACAACCCGGGCGTGCAGGCCTGGTACAACCAGTTCCTGCAAGTCGACCCGAACGACCCGAATCACCTCTACGCAGGGCTCGAAGAGGTCTATGAGTCGCATGACGCCGGCGCCACCTGGCAGACCGTCGGCCCGTACTGGAACTTCAGCTTCGCCTGCTGGTCGATCGACCCGTCCGAGCAGTCCGGCACCTGCTCCCAGACGACGCACTCCGACCAGCACGCCGTCGCGATCGGCAGCTACCACGGCAAGAGCTTCGTCTACGTCGGCAACGACGGCGGCCTCTACAAGCGGCCGCTCAGCGGCTCGGTCGACACCTCCGGCCACGCCACCGACTGGCAGTCGCTCAACGACGGCACGATCGACACCCTGCAGTACTACTCGGTCGGCGTCGGCAAGGACACCGCCGGTCCCGGGTACGACGTCTCCGGCGGCCTGCAGGACAACGGCCAGTCGATCCTGCGGCCCGGCACCAACGTGATGGGTTCGAACTTCGGCGGCGACGGCGGCGACACCCTCGTCGACCCGGCCAACGGCTGCAACATCGCCGAGGAGTACACGAACCTCAACGTGTGGGTGACCAACGACTGCGGCGCCAACGTCAGCACCGACCCGTCCACCGCGACCGAGTACAACGTCCCGCCGAACGATGGCGTGACCGGCAACGCCCGGTTCATCGCCCCGATCACCGCGGACGCCAAGAACCCGTCGACGTGGGTCGCCGGCGGCGAGCATGTCGCCGTCCAGACCAAGGGCTACGCGATCCGCGCCACCTCGGACTGGACCGACGTGTACGACCTGGGCGCCGGCCACCAGGCCACCGCGGTCGCCGACTCCGGCGGCGTGATCTACGCGGCCTGGTGCGGCGGCGGCTGCAACGGACCGGGCTTCAGCCGCGGCATCGCGGTCGGCAACGCGGACGGCACCGGCTGGCACCAGCTGAACCTGCCGGTCGACGGCACCGTGCCCAACCGCTACCTGTCCGGGCTGGAGATCGACCCGAACAACTCCAACCACGTGTTCGTCGCGGTCAACGGCTTCTCGCGCAAGTGGACCGAGGGCCCGGGCGCGGGCTTCGGACACGTCTTCGAGAGCTGGGACGGCGGTGTCACCTGGCGCGACATCTCCAACAACCTGCCCGACGTGCCGACCGACTCGGTCAAGCTGGTGCCCGGCGGCGGCCTCGTGCTGGCCACGGACCTGGCCGTGTTCTACCGGGCTCCGCACAGCAGCACCTGGAAGGTGCTCGGCGAGGGTCTTCCGTTGAACGCCACCCTGCAGGTCAAGGTCGGCCCGGACGGCCGGATCTACGCGGCGACGCACGGCCGCGGCATCTGGTCGGTTTCGGTGCCCGGCCGGCACTACGGAGACTGAACGCGAGCCAGATAGCTAGTTAGCTAGTCAGCACAACAGAAAGCTGATTGCAGACGCAGCCTGCCGTTGGCGACGACTAGTGGCGAGAGCCGGGAGTCGTCGGCGGCAGGCTGCGGCGTAGATCGATCGGGTTCTGCGGATCGGCGCTCGACGGCGCTGATGACGGTCGAGATGAAGGCGCTGACGCACTCGCCGTCGCGGAACTCTTGTCGCCGGCGTGTGATGCGCCTGCGTCAGGCGTCGCAGACGGCGAACTGCCCGACGTCATCCCGGCAGACGAACCAGTGGAGGCAGATCCGCTCGTCGGCGTCGCGGATTCCGGCGCGACACCAGAGCTGCCTGCCGATGCACAACCCGCGGACAGCGCGCCCGTCACAGCCGTAACCGTGAGCGCAACGGCGCCCATACCGATTCGCGTGCGCCTCATCGGCCTCATCGCTGACCTCCTTGCCCTTCGACGCACGCCCAACCGTCCGGGTTCCCGCCAGTCAGCCTGGCACGTGCAGCAGGCGCCGCATCGTGCTGCGCAGGGCATCGCGCAGCTGGTCGTCCGTCAGGTCGACCAGTTCCGGCAGGAGGTGGGCGAGGGAGAGCAGGGCGAGGTACGAAAGGCGTTCGGCGCCGGTCGGGTTTGGGCCGAACAGCACGGTCAGGCCGCGCTGGCGCAACTGCGCGCTGCCGACCTTGTCGCCCTCTTCCCTTTTCGCGGCCGGATCGTTGATGGCCATCACCGTGTAATGGCGGTTCTCGACGAGGAACGTGACGAGTCCGTCGATCATGCGCTCGGCGCGGGCGCGTCGGCCGCGCATCGACTCGGCTTCGTCCAGCAGGTTCGCGAGGCGGTCGATTCCCGGCTGCATGGCCGCGTGCAGCATGTCGATCTTCGCCCGGAAGTGGTAGTAGACGGCGGCCTTCGTCAGCCCCATCTCGTCCGCGATCATCTGGATCGACGTGGCGTCGTAGCCGAACTCGGCGAACAGCCGCTGCGCGGTCTCCAGGATCTGCTGCCTGGTCTGCTCGGCTTTCACCGCACGCGAGGACATGCCCCGGACGGGCGTCGCCATTGATTCGCTCCTTCGGGCTCGGTCAACTCGCATGATACAAGCCCCATAGCGATGCTTCACCAGTCGAGATGTCAAGTGAAACACTTGCCGAACGGCAGGCGACTCACTTGACGCTCGTCTAGTGAATAGCTTAGCGTCGGTCACGGAGACCGAGTACGCGCCGAGAGCCGAGCGCCAACGAGCGGCAAACGCCGAACCGTGGGGGTAACCGATGTCTACGTTCTTGTACAGACTCGCCAGCGGCGCGTTCCGGCGCCGACGGCTGGTTTTGGCGGCCTGGCTGCTCGCCGCCGTGGCCGCGATCGTCGTCGCGCAGGCCAGCGGCGGTAAGACAAACGACGTATTCACCATCCCGGGTACCGAGGCGCAGAACGCGACGAACGTGCTGTCCGCGAAGCTGCCCGCGTTCAGCGGCGGTCAGAGCACGATCGTGTTCGCCACTGCCGATGGCACGGCGAAAGTCACCGATCCGGCGGTCGAGACGACGATCGAGTCGGCGATGGCGAAACTCAAGTCGGTGCCGCAGGTCTCCAATGTGGTCGATCCGTACAAGGGCCAGCTGGTGTCGCAGAGCGGGAAGATAGCGCTCGGGCAGGTGCAATGGTCGGCGGCGGCGACCGACGTGAAGGACGCGAACCTCGACGCGCTCAAGGACGCGATGAAGCCGGTGCAGGCGGCCGGCGTTGAGGTCGAGTACAACGGCAGCGTCTATCCCGGCTGGCGCGTGCAGGTCTCCGAGGCGCCCGAACTGATCGGGCTCATCATCGCGTTCATCATCCTGATGATCACGTTCGGCGCATTCGCGGCGGCCGGCATGCCGATCCTGAGCGCGATCATCGGCGTGATCACGACCCTGATGGGCATCACGGCCGTCGCGTCGGTCGTCACGATCGCCTCGGCGTCCACGACGGTCGCGCTGATGCTCGGGCTCTCGTGCGGCATCGACTACGGCCTCTTCATCCTCTCCCGGCACCGCACGAACCTTCTCAACGGCATGACGCCCGAGGAGTCGGTGCCGCTGGCCGTCGGCACGGCGGGAAGCTCGGTCGTGTTCGCCGCCCTCACCGTGATCATCGCGCTGTGCGGCCTGACCGTCGTCGGCATCCCGTTCCTGACCGTGATGGGCTTGGCGGCCGCGGCGTCCGTCACCGTCGCCATGCTGATCGCGCTCACGCTGCTGCCCGCGGTGCTCGGCTTCGCCGGGAACCGGGTCGCCAAATTCACCCGGCTCCCGCTGCTCGGCGCCCGCGCGGCTCGAGTTGCCCGCCGCTCCGCCGCGGACCCGGACAGCACGGCCGGCGCGGCGTGGTCGCGGTTCGTCGTGCGCTTCCGGATTCCCGTGCTCATCGCCGGAATCGCACTGCTCGGCGTGCTCGCGATTCCGGCGGCGAAGATCCAGCTCGGCCTGCCCAGCGGTGCGTCGCAGCCCACCGACAGCACTCAGCGCAAGGCCTACGACCTGACCACCGAGGGCTTCAGCGCCGGCTTCAACGGCGCGCTGCTGATCGTCGCCCAAGACGTCGACTCGCCCGCGGACACCCAGCAAATCGCCGCCGCACTGACCAAGCTGCCCGACGTCGCGCAAGTCACCCCGCTGGTCGCGCAGAACAACACGTCGCTGATCCGGCTGATCCCGCAGTCCGGCCCGAACGACGCGGCGACCGCGAACCTCGTGCACAAGCTGCGCGACGACCGCGCCGCGATCGAAGGCGGCACCGGCGCGCACATCCTGGTGGGCGGCACCACGGCGTCCAACATCGACGTCTCGTCCAAGCTCTCCAGCGCGCTGCCGATCTTCCTGATCGTCGTGGTCGGCTTGGCCTTCATCCTGCTGACCTTCGCGTTCCGCACGATCCTGGTGCCGATCAAGTCGATCCTGGGCTTCCTGCTGTCGATGGCCGCCGCGGTCGGCGCGCAGGTCGCGATGTTCCAGTGGGGCTGGGGCGAGCAGCTGTTCGGCATCACCAAGAGCGAGACCATCAGCTTCCTGCCGATCATCATGCTGGCGATCATCTTCGGCCTGTCCAGTGACTACGAGGTCTTCGTCGTCTCCCGGATCAAGGAGGAGTACACCAAGAACGGCGACGCGCGACGCGCGGTACAACGCGGCACCGCCCTGTCGGCCCGTGTGGTCACCGCCGCCGCGACGATCATGTTCTCCATCTTCGTGGCCTTCATGTTCACCAAGGATCCGACGATCAAGGCGATCGGCTTCAGCTTCGCCGCCGGCGTGTTCCTGGACGCCTTCGTCGTGCGACTCACCCTCGTGCCGGCTGTGATGGCGATCGTCCGCTCCAGGCTCTGGTACCACCCGGAATGGTTCGCCCGCTACATTCCCGACCCCGACATCGAGGGCCTGCGCCTGGAAGAGCACCTCGCGCAGCGGCCCGCCGATTCGATCCCGGCCATCGCGCAGCACGTGGCATCCCGGAGCGTTGACGCGCCGTAAGGGGACTGCCAGTGTTGCACGATGCCGGACACCGTCGCCGCGACAAGTGCCCAGAGCGGCACCGACCTGAACGACAGCGCACTGCCACTGCCCGCGACCATCGCAGCAGACGAGCAATGGATTATCCCGACGCTCCCGCCTGTTGCGACCGAGCGCGTGACGGTGCCCTTCTCGGGAGACGGCGAGGGTATCGGGGAACTGACGTGGGGTCAGCGTGACATCCTGGAGGCGATGGCCAGGCAGGGCTGGTTCTACATCGGCGGCGCGGTGCCGCTGCCGGCAGGCGTCACCGTGCAGTACGCCGCGGATCAGCTCAGCTTCATGGTGTCCCGCTTCCCGTCCCTGCGCACGACGTTGCGGTTCGAATCCCCGGGCCGCGCGTTCCAGGAGTTGCACGGTTCCGGCGAGGTCATGCTCGATGTCTTCGATCTCGCGCCGGGCGCCGATCCGGACGAGACGGTGGCGTGGATCGAGACGTATTACCGCACCAGGCCGCGCGACTTCCGCACGCAATGGCCGGTGCAGACCGGCGTGCTGCGCCAGGCTGGCCAGCCGACGCACATGATCTCAATCTCCTGCCACACCGTCGCCGACATCCTCGGCATGCAGGCGATGCAACGCGATCTCGACGCGGTGCGCACCGAGTCGCCTACGCCTACGCCGACGTCGGCGATCGGTCGTCAGCAGCTCGAATTGGCCGCATGGCAACAGTCCCCGGCGGGACGGCGGGTGACCGACGCCGCGATCCGGCATATGGAAAAGATGCTGCGCTCGGTGCCGCAGCGTCCGCTGCCGTTGTCGTCCGACGAGCGTAAACCGCGGCACTGGACCGGCGTGTTGCGATCACGCGCACTGAAACTCGCGCTGCCGGCGATCTGCGCGCGCACCGGCGCCGACGCCTCGGCCGTGCTGATAGCGCTATACGCGACCGCGCTAGGCAGGTCGGGCCTGCTGAACCCGGCGTTCATCAGACCGGTGTCGAGCAACCGCTTCCGGCCGGGCCTCGCGGACGTGGTCAGCAACATTTCGCAAACCAGCTATTGCGTCCTCGACGTGGTCGGCGTGTCGATCGACGAGGCAGTGAACCGAGCGCGCCAAGCTTCCATGCTTGCGTACAAGAACTCTTATTTCGATCCGAGGGCAGAGACCGCGCTGATCAACCGGCTGACCCGCGAGGCGCGCGAGCAGGATCCGAGCGCGCAGCCGTGGTCGGGTGTCAACTGGTCGTACTTCAACGACCGCCGCACTCAGCCCGTTGGCCTCCCGCCAAGCGGTCCGGCCGAACTGGACGCGGCACGGCAGCTGAGCACCTTCCGCTGGATCGGCAAGAAAGAGAACCCGTATGAGCCGCTCTTCGTCCACGTCGACGACGCGCAGGACGACCCCGAGGCCCTCGAGATCACAGTCTGCGCGGACACCCGGCACGTCTCCCCCGCCGACAACGAAGCCCTAGCCCGCGAGATGGAAGCCGCAGCCACCGAAGCGGCATTCGACGCGAACGCCCCGACGCGCGTGACTGCCCATTCGGATCAGCTGTAGCGCTCGCGTATTCGGGCCACGGACTCCTGCGGCGGGTCTTCGCCCCAGCCGGACTCCAGAATCGAGCCGTAGTCGCTCACGTCCAGGCTGCCGGTACTAATGGCCCGCCGGAACAACGCCAGCTTAGAGCGGGAGATCATGACATAGTGCCAGGCCGGCCTGCCCGCGTCCTTCCCGCGGACGAGCCATACCAGGTCGCCGTCCTTGGTACGGGTCAACCGATCCTTCCAGAAGCCGCCCGCCGCCTGCGCCGCGTCATTGTGCGCACGCAACAGGGGCATCAACGACTCGTCGCGCGCCAGTTCCTCGGGATCGGTCTCCACGGAGGCGAACTGGTACAACGAACGCAGCGCGTCCGCGAACACGTCGTCCAGCTCAGGGGCCGAGGGCAGTACGCCCTCGGAGTGCGACACGTGCACGGTTCGGCGCGAACGGGGGTCACGCGCGGCGCGGGCCAACGCATCGACGATCTCCGTGCGCACCTGCGGTTTCGTATCGGCCCTCCGGCCGATCGCGGTGAGGATTCGTGCCGACACCCAGGCGACGCGGCCGCTCGGGCTGTAGAGCGCCGGCAGCAGCTTCCGGACCACGTCGTCGTCCACCGCGGCGAGCCGCGGTATCGCGTCCAGGCTCGACTGCCAAACGTCCGGAACGTCCTGCAGCGACTGCCACAGCGTGTCGAGGACTTTCGCCGAGCCGTAGCGCAGGGCGCCGAGTAGCCGGATCGCGGTTGTCCGGGCCACCACGCTGTTCTGGTGGCAGGCGGCGTCGGCCAGCAGGTCGCCAAGTATCTTAGGATTCGTAGATGCCCGGAACGTGTCGGGGTTCAGTTCCGCGGCGGCCACGGTCGCGTCGAGGACGCCGGTCAGTTCCCGGTAGGCCGACCGCGGCGCCCGTGGTGAGCGCGATGACCAGCAAGGTGACAGGGTCCGCCGTCGACACCACGCCTACGTGAAGAAGAGTCGGTTGATCTTCGATCAGGGGCGTCAAATACGTCGGACAAATCGCGGCGACGCGCAATAGCAGCAGTCTACCTTTGGCTGACGGCCGCTCAGGCGGCTTTCGCACTGTTCATCGCGGCTCTTCGAACGCACATGGGAACGCGCCGCCTGCTCTCGGCAGGCGGCGTGGCCGTCCTTCCGGACGACTCGGCGACGCGCTAACGTCACGTCAGCGCCTTGCGAGGGTGCGTCGCCGGACCGTGGGAGGACGCCTTGTCTTTGCTCGCTCAGTTCGCGGCCGCGATCGCGGATGGAACGGTCGAGGTCGTCGACCTGACCGCGCCGCTTTCCGAGACGACGCCGATCCTGCGGCTGCCGGAGCCGTTCGGGAACACCGTGCCGTTTTCGCTGCGCGAGATCAGCCGCTACGACGAGCGCGGGCCGGCGTGGTACTGGAACGACATCAGCACTGGGGAGCACACGGGCACTCACTTCGATGCGCCGGTCCACTGGGTCACCGGGCGCGACGGTGAGGATGTGTCGCAGGTCCTGCCGAGCCGGCTGGTGGCGCCTGCCGTGGTGCTTGACGCGGCGGATCGGGCGGCCGCGAATCCCGACTTCCTGCTGGAGGTCGAGGACGTGCAGCAGTGGACCAAGGCCAACGGCCCGCTGCCGGACGGCGGCTGGCTGCTGTACCGCACCGGGTGGGACGCGCGAGCGGGCGACCAGGCGGACTTCCTCAACGCGAATGAGACCGGGCCGCACACGCCGGGCATCTCCGTCGAATGCGCGAAGTGGCTGGCCGAGGAGACCTCGCTGCTCGGGCTCGGGGTGGAGACCGTCGGTACGGACGCGGGGGCGGCGCACAGCTTCGACCCGCCGTTTCCCTGCCATTCCTTCTTCCTCGGCGCGGGCAAGTACGGGCTCACCCAGCTGCGCAACCTCGACCGGCTGCCGGTGCGCGGTGCGGTGGTGATCGCCGCGCCGCTGCCGATCGTGGGCGGATCGGGCAGCCCGACCCGGGTCCTGGCGCTGGTCGAGCGTTGACCGTCGCCAAGGCGGTGGGCCGGGCGCTGTTCCGCGCCGGGGCCGAAACCGTGTTCGGGCTGGTCGGCAGCGGGAACTTCCACGTCACCAATGCCCTGATCAGCGCGGGGGCGCGGTTCGTAGCGACCCGGCACGAGGGCGGGGCCGCGACGATGGCTGACGCGTATGCGCGAACAAGCGGCGGGCTCGGCGTGCTGTCGGTGCATCAGGGACCTGGCCTGACCAACGCGATGACCGGTCTCACGGAGGCGGCGAAGAGCCGGACACCGCTGCTGGTGCTCGCGGCCGAGGCAACCTCGCCGCTGTCTAACTTCTGGATCGACTCGGCCGCGCTCGCCAGGGCGGTCGGGATCGTCCCCGCGCGCATTCAGTCCCCTGAGACGGCGGTCGCGGACGCGGTCGGCGCCTGCATGACGGCGATCCGTGAGCGTCGGACGGTGCTGCTCAATCTCCCGCTCGATATTCAGGCGGCGCAGTACACGGGCCCGGCCGAGGCCGAAGTGCCGATTCCGGGGTATGAACCAGAACCCGGTGAACCATCCGAACAGGCCGTGTTGGAACTGGCCGCGGCACTCAAAGCCGCCCGGCGTCCGGTCTTCATCGCCGGGCGCGGCGCGCGGCTGTCCGGGGCCCGCGAACCGTTGCGCAGCCTCGCGCAACGCTGCGGCGCACTACTCGCGACGTCGGCGGCCGCGCGCGGGCTGTTCCTCGACGATCCCTTCGACCTCGACGTCAGCGGCGGGTTCGCAACCCCGGTCGCGGCCGAGCTGATCCGCGGCGCGGACCTGCTCGTCGGCTGGGGCTGCGCATTGAACATGTGGACCTTGAGACACGGATCGCTGGTCGGCGAGGGCGCCGTCGTGGCGCAGGTCGACTCGGATCCTTCCTCGCTCGGGGCTCACCGGTCGATCGACCTCGGTGTGCACGGCGACGTGTCCCTGACGGCACGCGCCGCCCTCGCGATCCTGGGGGACGAGAACAACGGCGGCTACCGCTCACCCGAACTCGCGGAGCGTCTGAAGCACGAGCGCCGTTGGGGCGACGTCCCGTATCTGGCCGACCAAGAGCCGTCGCGCATCGATCCCAGAAGCCTGTCGATCGCCCTCAACGAACTGATTCCGAGCGAGCGCACGGTCGCGGTCGACTCGGGCAACTTCATGGGCTACCCGGCGATGTACCTCGACGTGCCCGACGTGGACGGCATGGTCTTCACCCAAGCGTTCCAGTCGGTGGGCCTCGGCTTGGCCACCGCCATCGGCGCTGCCGTCGCCCGGCCGGACCGGCTGACCGTCGCGGCCCTCGGCGACGGCGGCGCGCTGATGGGCATCGCCGAGTTGGAGACCGCGGTACGTCTCAGCCTCAACCTCCTGATCGTCGTCTACAACGACGCGGCCTATGGCGCGGAGGTGCACCACTTCGGCCCGCACGGCCACCCACTGGACACGGTCAGATTCCCGGACACCGATCTCGCCGCGATCGGCCGCGGCTTCGGCTGCGAGGCCGTCACCGTACGCGCCGCCGAGGATCTGGCCGCCGTCACCGCTTGGCTGGACGGACCGCGTGACCGGCCAATGCTCGTCGATGCGAAGGTCACGACCGGTTCACCGTCATGGTGGCTGGAGGAGGCCTTCCGCGGGCACTGACGCGCCTGGTGACGGTGTGTCAGGCACGTGCGAAACGCAGGGTGAATAGCTGGAACGGACGCAGGCGCAGGTCGACGGATTGGCGGTCGGTGCTCGGCACGGCGGGCGGCGGCGGTGCGGCTGCGTCGACCGGCAGCGGGCGTTCGAGTAGGTCGCAGAGTTCGAATCCGGTGTGCGCGAAGCCGGGCGTCAGGCGGGCGTTCGCGCGGCCGCCGTGAGCCTCGTAGCAGCGCACGATGACGTCGCCGCTGCCGTCGTCGGCGAGTTTCAGGGCGCTGAGGACCACGGCGTCGTTGTCGAGCCGCACCAACGGCTCCACGCTCGCGCTGCCCGGGACGCGGCGCTCAGGCAGGTTGCTGCTGAAGCCCTCGCGCACGGCGTCGGCGATCGTGGCGGCGGGGACGAGCGCGTGGTGGAAACGATGCGTGCCCTGGTCGGTGCGCGGGTCCGGGAATCTCGGCGCGCGCAGCAGGGAGACGCGCACGGTCGTGGTCGTGCCGCCGTCCTCGCGCACGTCGCGGGTGACGTCGTGGCCGTACGTCGAGGCGGTGACCAGCGCGACGCCCCAATCGGGTTCGGCGAAGTGCACGAACCGGTGATTGCAGGCTTCGAACTTGGCCGCCTCCCAGCTGGTGTTGACGTGCGTCGGCCGGTACAGGTGGCCGAACTGCGTCTCGGCGGCGTACTGCTGCGCGCGCACGTCGAGCGGGAAGGCGAGCTTGAGGAACTTCTCCGTCTCGTGCCAATCGACCTCGGTGTCGACCTCGACGCGCCGGGCGCCGGCGTCGAGGCTCACGGTTTGCACGACGCGCGACGCGCTGAAGCTGCGGACGATACGGACGGCCGCGCGTGCAGGGTCATTCGGCACCGGCGTCAGTTCGTCGACGTCGACGAGGTCGACGGCGGTGTGGCGGTAGAACTCGTCGACGTCCCAGGCGTCCCACTGGTTAGGGAAGTCCTGGTGCAGTTGGAGGAGGTTCGCGGGCGCGCCGGGGGCGATCGTCTCGCGGTCGTTCGTCAGGTCGTAGATCGAGACGAACAGACCCCGGGCATCGACGTCGACGCGCAGCACGCCGTTGTCGAGGCGGTGGCCGCCGGATGGTAGAGGGCTGATGGTTGCTGGCGCGGCGGACGGGGCCGGGGGTTGCCCGCGTGGCGGCCAGCCGATCCTGGATCTGACGCTGTTCCAGAACCGCGCCTACGGCGTGGGTATCGCCATCATCGTCGGCGTCATGACGTTCTACTCGGGCTTCCTGTTCTGCATGACCATGTTCCTGCAATCCGGTCTCGGACTCACCCCGCTGCACGCCGGCCTAACCTTCGCCCCGATGGGGCTGGGGTTCGCACTCAGTTCGCTGATGGCCCGTCCGCTGCTGATGAGGTTCGGCGCCATAGTGATCACCATCGGCCAGTTGCTGCTCGTGCTCAGCACCGTGGTCCTGTTGATCTCGCTCGAGGGCTCCGGTAGCAGTACCTCGGTCTGGGAGACGGTGGCGCCGATGATCCTGGGCGGACTCGGCACCGGCGTGACCCTGCCCTCGCTCACCGGCGTGGTCATGTCGAGGGTGCCACCACCACAAGCGGGCGTCGCCTCCGGTGTCCTCACCACCGCACAGCAATTCGCCCAAACCATCGGCGTCGCGGCGCTCGGCGTGATCTTCTTCAACGCCCTTGGCGCCCACCCGGACAAGTCCGCCTACGTGCGCGCCCTCACCGTCGTCGCCGGCACGGGCATCGGCCTGACCGTCGCCACCTTGGTCGGCACGCTCTTCCTGCCGCGCGTCAGCGCACCGAGTAGTACCCGAACACGTCCACGATCACGTCCGTATGCGTCTGGACCGGCTCAGCGTTCTGAATGAAGACGCCTCCGGTCAGCGCGCCGAGCGTCACCGTCGTCGCGTTGGCGATGGTCTGGCCCGCGGAAAAGTTCACTACGGAACTCGTCGGCGTGACATTCTGGTCGTCCGGATAGACCGTCAGATCGAGAGTGTCACGCAGTTAATACACGGCTAATACACAGCCGAGTAGGCGAGGCCTCCAGAACGCTGAACCCAGTTGTAGACGCAAGTCGCCCATCCATCGAACCTTGACTCAACGGTCGGGCAGTTGTTCGCTGCACTCGGTGGTGGGCTTCAGCCGAGCCGTCCGGAGGCACCGATGCGTCGAATCAGCATTCTCATCTCCACCATTCTGCTCAGTGCTGGCCTCGAGGCCGCGCCCGCTGCGACCGCGAACGCTGCCGGAACGGGGGCCGGCGCTGCCGCGGCCGCTTCCCCGAGCGCCGCCACGCTCGACGGGATCAACCTCGATTCCGCGACGGTGCTCGACCTCCAGCGCGCGATGGACCACCACCGGCTCTCCTCGACCGCGCTGACCGCCTTCTACCTGGCCCGGATCAGCCGGCTCAACCCGACGCTGCACGCCGTCATCCAGACCAACCGCGACGCGCTGCGCGAGGCGGCACGCAGCGACGCGAACCGGGTGCTGCACGGCCGCGGCCGAGGCCCGCTCGACGGGATCCCGGTGCTGCTCAAGGACAATGTCGGGTTCGGCCGCACCACGGCCGGCTCGCAGGCGCTGCTCGAGGCGGATCCATCAACCGCGTTCCTGGTCAAGCGGCTGCGTGCGGCAGGCGCCGTGGTGATCGGCAAGGCGAACCTGTCCGAGTGGGCGAACTTCCGCTCCACCACGTCGACGAGCGGCTGGAGCGCGGTCGGCGGCCTGACCGCGAATCCGTACGTGCTCGACCACAATGCCTGCGGCTCGAGCAGCGGCTCCGCGGCCGGAGTCGCGGCGGACCTGGCCACGGTCGCGATCGGCACCGAGACAGACGGCTCGATCGTCTGCCCGTCGAGCACCAACAGCGACGTAGGCATCAAGCCCACCCTCGGAGAGGTCAGCCGCAGCGGCGTCGTCCCGCTCTCCGCGCAGCAGGACACCGCGGGCCCGATCACGCGCAACGTGACCGATGCCGCGGCCGTGCTCTCCGTGATCGGCGCGCCCGACCCCGGCGACCCGGCAACTTCCGGCACGCGCGTGCAGAATTTCACCAAGGATCTGAAATCTGACGCGCTGCGCGGCGCCCGGATCGGGGTGTGGCTCGACCCGAACAGCCAGGGCGATCCCGGCAGCGACACGCTCGCCGTATTCGACCAGACCGTGCAGCGCCTAAACGGCCTCGGCGTCACGACGGTGCCGGTTCTCCTGCCGTATCAGGACGTGATCGGCAACGACGAGCTACCCGCGCTGGAGAACGAGTTCAAGCACGACATCAACGCGTACCTCGCCGCGACCCCGGGCGTGCACCCTGCGGACCTCGCCGGGCTGATCGCCTTCAATCAGGCGCACGCAGCCACCGAGATGCCGTTCTTCGGTCAGGAGATCTTCACCGCGTCGCAGGCCACCCCCGGCGATCTGAACGACCCGACCTATGCGGCCGACCGCAAGGCGGCCACCTCCGCGGCGCAGCGGTCCATCGACGAAACCCTGGCCGCCGACCACCTCGACGCGATCATCGCGCCGACCAACCAGCCGGCCTGGATCTCGAACCTGGCGACCGGCGACACCGCGACCTTCGGCTCGTCCAGCCCCGCCGCCGTCGCCGGCTACCCGAGCGTCACGGTGCCGATGGGCTTCGTCGGCCCGCTGCCGGTCGGCCTGTCGTTCATCGGCGCGCGGTACAGCGAGCCGAAGCTGATCGCGCTCGCCTACTCCTTCGAGCAGGCCACCCACGCACGCCACGCACCCACCTACCTGCCGCATCTCCCGGCAACCGCGACCGGCTCACCGAACACGAGCACGCCGCGCTTCATGGGCGGTACAAGTCGGTTGGCGCAGTTGTAAGTCGCGGAACCGCTCACGCATCAACCTACGGATTAAGTGCCCGGCCATCCTGTCACAACGGCCTACGCGCCTACTGAGCCTGAAAATCTCACAGCCCTTGTTCGGCGAATTCTTAGCCGGACTTCGGCCGACGGCACAGATCGCGCCGATAAGTTCGAGGCGTGTCGATACCGCAGCCCCCGCACGAAGTCACTCCCCCTGCCGGCTGGTACCCAACCGGCGAGAACGGTCCCGATGGGCAGCCCGCGGAACGGTGGTGGGACGGCTCTCAATGGAGCGCCGTGATCCGCCCGCTCGGCAGCGCCGCAAGCGTTCCCCCGCGCAGGTCCCGTACCAGAACCCTGATCGCAGCCGGCGTGATCGTCGCACTGGTAGGCGGCGGTGTCGGGACCTACCTAGCGCTCCAGAACAGCGGCTCGACCGACACGGCGTCGTCCGGCCCGCAGCCCACCCCGACCACCATTCCCAGCCCCGGGGGCGGGAACGGCAACGGCGGCCTCGGTGGCGGCAACGGAGGTCTCGGCAACCCCGCCAGCCCCGGCGCTTCGCCCTCGCCCATGCCGACAGTCACCGGCGGCACCGGTCGGACCGTCTCCGACCCCATCGACGGCCTGACCATCCCGGTGCCCAGCGGCTGGACCGCCACCGCCGGCTCCGCCACCGGCCAGGGCACCTGGCCCGCGCTCGGCACCGGTCCGTACACCTGCCCGACCGGACTGACCCAGTCCAACGGCTCAGGCTCAGCGGCGGTGTGCACACGCGGCGGGTTGAACTTCGGCACGACCTCGGGCACCACGGCCCAGTCGGTCGCCACGTCGAGCATCGCGACGCTCGCGAAGAACAATTACGGCAACCTGTCCTCGCACAACGTGGTGAACCAGGGTGCGATCACCGTAGCGGGGCGCGCCGGCTACCAGATCACTTGGAGCGTCGTGCCGAGCTACGTCGGCCCGAGCGGCACGGTCGAGGTGATCGCCGTCCCGGTCCCCGGCCACTCCACCTTCTTCACGCTGATCGACATCGGCCTGGACCAGACCTCGCAGGCGCCCAGCCTGAGCAGCGTCAACACGCAGATCGTCGCGAACATCACCGGCTCCGGCGGAGCAGGAACCGGTGCAGGCGCAGGAGCCTGATCGTGACCAGGTAACGACCCCACGCGGACCGCGCCGAATCACAGGCGTCGACCGTGATTCGCATACGCCGATGGATCAACTCAACGAGTCCGCTCGCCAGCTGATCGCGGATGTCTTCGGGTACTACGACAACAGCCAGCCGCCGGCGAACTGACCCGGCGCAATTCGCGCCGGTGCTTGATCGCGGATCTCGCGGCAGCACGTCACTCTGCGTTTCGGCTGCGGGCGTCAATGTGCTGCCGCGATCCGGCAAGGTGCGACATGTGCCGACGCGATTCGGCTCATGAGCTAGCATGAGCGCTCGACCACAGCTTGATAAGCATATCGAGGGGGGCGCGATGCGTGCGCGTCGTTTCGCGGCGGCGGTTGTTCTCATATCCACCGGCTCCGTGAGCTTGCCGGTTGCCGCACACGCGGCCACCGCGACCACGATCTACGTGAACAACACCAGCAGCCAGTGTTCGGACGGATCGGGCGGGGGCTCCCAGGCGACGCCGTTCTGCACGATCCCCGGCGCGCTCGGCGTGGTGCAGCCGGGACAGACCGTGATGATCGAAGGCGGCAGCTACGCGCCGTTCACCGTCTCGGTCTCCGGAACCGCCGCCGCGCCGATCACCATCACGAATCCCCTCGGCACCAGCACTCGCAATCCGTCAGTTTTCATCCAGTCGACGAGTACGGTGCCCGCGATTACGCTCTCCGGCGCTAGCTATGTGAACGTGAACGGCCTCACGACCGGGAACCCCGGACCGGGCTCGGCCGCCGTGATCACCGGCTCGCACCACGTCTCGTTGGACCGGGACGAGCTCGGCACTCAAGTCCCTGGGTTGCCCGCCGTCGAGGTGACCGGCGGCTCGTCGGCGGTCACCATCAGCCGCGACCTGATCTCCGCCGACACCACCGCTCCGGAGATCGAGGTGCACGGCGGCAGCACGGGCACCGTGGTCACGACCAGCCAATGGTCCAACTTCAAGGGGCCGGGCATCGCGGTCGACGACGCGCCCGGCACCGCCGTCACCGGCAACACGATCGGCCGCAGCTGCGGCCTCGCGGTCGGGGTCACCGGGGGTTCGACGGGCACGTCCGTGGAGAACAACCTCATCCCGAACGTGAGCGGTAACCCGGTGATCGCGGCGTGCCCCGTCGCCGCGACCGCGGCCGTCAGCATCCTGGTGGACGACGCATCGACAGCCGGCACCACGATCGATTACGACAACGTCTACCCCAACGGGCACACCATCGAATATTCGTGGTCGGGCGCCACGTACAACACGTCCGCGGACTTCCACGCGGCAACGTCGCAGGGCGCGCACGACTTGGACACCGCGACCGTCACCGAGCCGGGAATGCTCGGCGGCACCGCGCTGTCCATAATCGACTCGGCCGACGCCGACGCCCCCGGCGAACTGTCCACCGACATCGCCGGACAGCCGCGAGTGGACGATCCCGCCGTCACGGACCGTGGCACCGGCACCCACACCTATTACGATCGCGGCTCGACCGAGACCGAGCAGCGCGCCACATCGCAACTGCTCACCCAGAACTCCAGCAAGGCTCCGATCGGCGGCGCGGTCACCTTCACCGGAACGGTGTCCGATGGCTGGGGCGGCGCGGTCAGCTGTGAATTCGACTTCGGCGACGGGTCGAGCGCGACCGTCGCCACCACACTGTCCAGTCCCAATACCCTGGTAGGCGTCTGCAGCGCACAACACCCCTATAAGGCGGTTGGCACATACGCAGTGACGCTCACCTCCACGACCAGCTACGGCCTCGTCGCGATGTCGAGCCCCCATTCGGTCAACGTCGTCACGCCCACACCGCTGACACCGGTCCTGACGGTCGTCCCGCAAGGGACGACCGGTGTGTCGACTTACGGGGCGGGGACTATTTCGGCATGGGACATCTCCGGGTACAGCCTGGACTACGGCGACGGCACCACCATCACCGCGGTCGATGTCAAGACCCACGCATACGCCAAGCCAGGCACCTACAAGATCTCGCTCACGGCGACCAACGTGGCAGGCGAGACGGCCACCGCATCGCAGAACTTCACCACCACCGGCCAGTACTACAGTCCGCTGACACCGACGCGGATCCTGGACACGCGCGACGGGACCGGGGTAGCCGCGGCCGGAGCGGTGCCAGCCAACGGCGTGGTGCGGCTGAAGGTCGCGGGCGCCGGTCCGGTTCCGGCGACCGGCGTGGCCGCGGTGGCGCTGAACCTGACGGTGACCGCTCCGGCGGCCGGCGGATACATCACGGCGTACCCGGACGGCGGCGCGCAGCCGGTCGCGTCGAACCTTAACTTCACCGCCGGGCAGACCACCGCGAACCTTGTGATCGTGCAGGTCGGCCCCGACGGCTACATCGACCTGAAGAACACCAGCGGCGGCGGCACGCACCTGATCGCGGACGTGGCCGGGTACTACGGCGACACCGCGACCGACGGCTACCAGACCGTGGCGCCGGCCCGCCTGCTGGACACGCGCAAGAGCCACACCACCGTCCCGGCGCACGGCACGGCGCGGGTGTACGTCGGCGGCTTCTCCGGTGCGGTCGCCGTCACCATGAACCTGACGGTGACCAACCCGACCAGCCGCGGCTACATCACCGCCTATCCGAGCGGCACCACCGCACCGGACACGTCCAACGTGAACTACACGGCGCACCAGACCGTGCCCAACGAGGTCGTGGCGGAGGTCGGCGCGGATGGCTACGTGGACCTCACGAACACAAGCACCGGCAGCGTGGACCTGATCGCGGACGTGACAGGGTACTTCACCGTCGGCTCGGGCATGGCGTTCGTCCCGATGACACCGACCCGCTTCCTGGACACCCGCACCGGGCTGGGCGCCCCGGCGGGTCCGGTGCAGCCCGGCGGTACGGTGAACCTGCGGATAGACGGCACGCCCACGCTCGGACTCCTGTTCAACCTGGCCGCCGTCACCGCGAACGTGACAGTGACCCGGCCGACCGGAAACGGCTACATCACCGCCTACCCCTACGACGAACCGGCCCGCCCCACCACCTCGCTGCTGAACTACGTCGCCGGACAGACGGTCGCGAACGCGACCACCCTGTCCCTCGGCACAGCACTGGAATGGGGCGGAATCAAGCTCTACAACGGCAGCAACGGAACGACCCACCTGATCGTCGACGTATTCGGCTACTACAACCCACTTGGGTTCCGGGGGCGCGTTGGGCTAGAAGTGCGCCAGGCAGCGGCCGCTGTTCGCAGCAAGCCGACCGGCAACCCTTCGCGGTCAGCCGTAGTAGCCGAAGACGTCCACCACGAGTTGCACGATGCCGCCGCTGCCGTTGTACAGGTAGATGCCGCCCGGACCCGGGCGACTCAACGCTCGAACGCCACTAGACAGCGCTTTCTCCGCGCGCGCTACCGTCAGCGGATTTGACCCCCTGGACGACTTCCGGTGGCGTGTCCTCGCCCGTCTGGCAGCCTTGGAGGAGGCCTTGACCGCCTGGGCCGGGGCACGTCCTGCGATGAATGGGCGGGCCGCGCACGGTGGCTCGTGCGCGGCCCGCTCTGGGTTCTTCGTCAGTCTCAGAGGTCGCTTATGAATAGCTTGGTGTATTGCAGCGGTGTCGTGCTGGAGATGGAGTTGCAGGTGGGGGACGCATACGTGAAGGAGCAGGGGGTGTCGCGGTCCAGTGACCAGAAGTGCACCCCGGCCAGGCCGTTGCTGACCGCGTACGACGACAGCGTGCCCACGTCCGCGGTGGTGAAGATTTCACTGGTGGCGTCGTTCATGCCGATCATCGGCGTGACGGCGATCTTGCTCGCCGGGATGCCGTAGGTGTGCTCGAGGTTCTTCACCGCCTGGATCGCCGACTGCGCCATCTCGCAACTGCCGGAGGAGACGACGCACACGCTGCTGGACGCGCTGCCGTAGTCCATGGTCATCAGGTTGATGACGTAGTGGTTCAGGCTGGAGCCGCGCACCGCCTGGACGACCTGGTTGCCGAGCGAGTTCACTCCGCCGAAGCTGCCGTCGGAGGCGCCCAGAGTGGCAAGCGTGAAGGAGAACTGCAGGTTCGGGTACGTCGACTGCGCGCCCACCGCGGAGTTGACCAGGTTCTGAATGTCAGACTGGCTCTGACCGCCCTCGATGTCGAAGTCGACGCCGACCATGTTCGAGCTGGCGTAGCGGGCGATGAAGGAATCCATGCCTGCCGTCGAGGAGCAGGTGAAGGTTCCGGCCGCACCGCCGGTCGACACGACGTAGTTCAAGTTCGCGGCGTGCAGTTGGGGCACGTTCTCCGCGGCCCAGTTGGCAGCCGGAGCGCCTCCCCAGTTCTCGCTGCCGCAGGAGCCGGTGGCGAACGCGACCGTGACCGCGCGCAGGTTCGGAATGTCCTGCGACACCATGCTCCCGGAACCCACCAACGGCAGCACGGACCCGGCCGCGGCCGACTGCATCTGGTAGGTGTTCCAGTTCATGTTGATGGTGACGTCCTTGTACGGGCTGAACAGCAGGCCGCTCACCCCACCCGTTCCGCCGCCTCCTCCGCCGCCGCCTCCGCCGCCGCCACCGCCGCCGCCACCGCCACCGCCACCGCCGGTGCACGCGCCGTTGGACGTCCACGGTTGCCCGGAACCGCTACCGCCGTTGTTGGTCGCCGGGTCGTTGCCCTGGGTCCACCAGTTGGCGGTGTAATTGATCCCGTTCTCGCTGGCCTGCTGGCCGCCGGTGTAGACGGCGGTGGAACTCCACGCCGCGGCGCATGTGGTGGCTGCCTGTGCGGCCGGCGCCGCGACTAACGCGAGGACCGATCCGCCGACCGCCAGCCCGAACGCCGAGCCGGCTATGAGTGCTGTGGGAAGAATCCGTCTTCCGACCCGCATGAACCCTCCAGAAGGGGGAGAGGAGCTGTGGCGAGTGCGCACCATCGCCGAGCGCGCGGTGACCACGTTGTACGTGCGGCGAACGGATTGGTCAAGACCAATCGCCTGGATTGGTACAGACCAATTGACAGATGTGGTGGACAGAACGGATAAAACTCCAATAACGGAGGCGCGGATTTCAACCGGACCGGGCGAACGTGTAGGGCTCGTTTAGATGGCCGCCATCCCACGCACGCGGAGTCCTGGCCGCGCCCGAAGCTCACTTCCCAAGCCCGGCCGGACCGCCGCGCCGATCACAGTCGGCGAGACCGCGGGCGCGAAGACGCCGAACAGGTCGACGACCACGTCCACGTTGCCGCCGGAGCCGTTGAAGAAGTCGGTCGCGCCGTCCGTGAGCGCGGAGAGCACCGCGTTGGGTACGGTCTGCCCGGCGACGAAGTTCAGGTTCGAGGCCTTCGGGAGCGCGGTGAGGCCGTCCGGGAACACGGTGAGGTATCCCGATGCCTGGGGACGAGTCACAGTGACGTTGTAGAGCACCGCGCAGAGCGTGGACGACGGCAGACCCAGCGCTCCGGCCAGATCCAGCTGACCGATCCCGTTCACCGCTAGCGGCGCGGCCGTGCGTGTGTCGACGAGCCGGGTCGGCGCGAAGGGCATCATCATGCCGGTGGCGGAATTGCCGTAGTACCCCGCGACACCGGCGACCAGGTCCACGCTGCCGCTGCTGCCGACGTAGAAGTCCACCCTGCCGTCGACCACCGGCACGACGACGAGATTGGGCACCGTCTGGTGCGCCGCGAAGTTCAGGTTCGAGGCGAGCGGCCGCGACGTTCCGTCCGGGTAGACGGTGACGTAGCCGGACGAGGCAGGATTGACGACCGTCACGTTGAGCACCGCGGCCGTCGTGTTCGCGGGCACGGCGGTCGTCGGCATGCTTAGCTTCAGCGTTCCGCCGCCGGAGACGCGTCCTCCAGCGCCGCCGGTCCCGTTACGCGTGTCGAGAACGCGCGTGGGGCCGACGCCTGCGTAATAGTGCATAGGAAGCGGCTTGTGCAGCGCCTGTTCCCCGTGACGCGTCCAGCGACGCAGCTGCTCGACCCAGGCAACCCGATCCGCCCGTGTCTGGACAGCGCAGGCCCCTTTTCAGCCGAAGGACGCACTCCTGCCTTCACGGCAGCGGGAATAGTTCCCGGCGGCAAGCTGCGGCCCAGGATCTCGTACACCGGGAGTGCGCGCCCGTCCGCGCCACGGCCGCTACCGTCCGAGAGTGGGCGGCGGGCAGGTGGCCGGTGGCGACTGGGGAGGTTGCCACCATGAGTGGATACCCGACGCTGGAGCCGATCGCCGTGTCCTAGCACCACCGCCCGGCGCTGGTCCGGGGCCTTCACGCAGCGCGGCGGGTTCGTTCGACGCCTGATGTGCCTTTCGCGCGCCTGTGCACCTCGCTAGGGTCGGTGCGCGGCGGCGCACTACCCATGGGGTCCAGCCAGCCGTGACGTGTGGCACGCCCCGTGGAGGTACT
>CAVQPP010000197.1:0-14000 GCA_963714445.1 uncultured Actinomycetota bacterium | reverse complement strand
CACGCTCTTCCCCAATTTGAAGACCAGTTGACAATGCCTGCGGTGCGCAGCGTCGTCGTGGTTGACGACGACAGGACGTTTCGCGCGGTGGCCCGCGCGTTGCTGGAGGACGGCGGATTCGAGGTCGTGGCCGAGGCGGAGACGGGGGTGGCGGCGCTTGAAGCCGTCGCCTCGGCTCGGCCGGACGCGGCGCTAGTCGACGTCCACCTTCCCGATGGGGACGGCTTTATGGTCGCGGCCTGGCTGTTGGTCGCCATGCCGCATGTTCGGGTCGTGTTGTGCGCCGCGGGGGATCCCGAGGAGTACCGGACCAGGGTGGCGGATTGCGGGGCGGCCGGGTTCTTGACCAAGTCGCGGCTGACCGTGCAGCGGTTTCGCTTGCTCATCGAGGGCTGATTGCTGACGAGTTGCCGGCAGCGCTATGGCGGCGTTCGCGGCGTTCGCGGCGTTCGCGGCGGTGGTGGCTCGATCCGATGCCTGGTCGATGTCGCGGCCTAGCGCGTCAGAGTGCTGTATTCGCAGGAAGCGAAGCACCGCCAGTACCCTGCGATGATCGTCCGGCTCCGGGCCCAGGTCCAAGCGCTGGAAGATGCTGCGGACATGTGACTCGACGGTCTTGGCCGACAGGCACAGCTGACGGCAGATGGCCTGGTTGGAACGGCCCTGCGCCATCAGCGCGAGCACGTCCTGCTCGCGGACGCTGAGCGAGTCGAGCGGGCCTGGCCGACCGCCAGCCTGCGCGGCACCGCTACCGGCGCGGCGAATGCGCTGCGCGATTTCGGGGTCTACGACGCAGCCGCCGGATGCGACGGTGCGCACCGACTCGATGAAGCGGTCGGCGCCGGCGACTCTTTCCTTGAGTAGGTATCCGACGCCGCGGGCGTCTTCGCCGAGGAGGGACAGGACATAGCCGAACTCAAGGTACTGGGACAATACGAGTACTGCTGTGTCAGGGTGTTGCTCACGAATGCTGACCGCTGCGCGCAGTCCGTCTAGGCCGGTGTGCGGCGGCATCCGGATGTCTACAATCGCGACGCGCGGGCGTAGCGCGGCGACCGCGTGCACGAGCGATTCCGCGTCGCCGACTTGGGCCGCGACCTCGAAGCCGGTCGACCGTAGGAGGCCCGCGAGTGCTTCGCGGATGAGTACCGCGTCGTCCGCGAGCACGACTATGTTCGAGCTGGTCGGAGTTGTCGGCGTCGGTGGTGTGGTCGGTGAATCCAGCAGTGGTACTAGCTGTGCCATCCCCCAGCTCCTTGCTTTCTTGCTGTGTTGCACGCTTGCTGCATCGTGCGTGTGCGGATCTCTGTTTCTGACTCCTGCCTCACCCTGTTGGCAGGATCGCCGTCACTGTTGTGCCGACGCCCGGTGCACTGGTCACCGTCAGCTCCCCATTTACCGCGAGGACGCGGTCTGAGCAGGCCGGTCAGGCCGGTTCCGAGGCCCGGATCGGCGCCGCCTACGCCGTTGTCGGTTACCTCGACACGCAGCGAACGGTCGCCGTCAGTCAGTTCTGCGCGCACGCTGAGGTGCCCGGCTCTGGCGTGCTTCAAGGCGTTCGTCACCGCTTCGGCGGCTACGAAGTACGCGGTCGCCTCGACCTGCGGCTCCAGTCGCTGCAGAGGCTTCGCCGTCGGCAGTCGCAGGTCGGCGGACATGGGAAGGCGCGCGACTAGGGCTTCTAGCGCGACGGACAGTCCTGCTTCGGTGAGAACCGCTGGATGCACGCCGCGCGCGAATCGGCGTAGCTCGGCTAGCGCGCCGTCTAGCATCTCGGCGGCGACACCTACCAGCTTCTCCGCGTCGGGGTCGATGTGCTGGCCGAGGCGCTGCGTCGCCAGTTGCAACGTGAGCGCGGCCGTGACGAGTTGTTGCTGCGCGCCGTCGTGCAGGTCGCGTTCTAGGCGGCGGCGCAACTCGTCGCTTGCCGCGACGATTCGGGCGCGGGACTCGCGCACGCGGTCGAGTTGCGCGCGCACTTCGGTGGCTAGGCGGTCGTTCTCCAGCGCCAGGCCGAGCGCCGCGGTGACCGCTTCGAGCGCGTGCGGATCTTCGTCGAGGCCTGAATCGTGGACGAGGGCGGCGACGGCACGGCCGTCTCGCTCGATTGGCGTAGTCGAATAGCCGGGGCGCAGAGCCTGTTCCGCCGGCTGAGTGGCCGAGTCGATTAGTGTGCCCGATTCGGCGTCGTGGTCCTGATAAACGATGATGCGCAGCGCAGGGTCGCCGAGCGTCCGGGCTAGCAGCTCGCGTAGGTCGGACGTCGGCAGCGGTCGGCGCAGCTCGACTAGCAGGTCGCCGACCGGGGTGCGGCCGAGGCGCGTGCGTAGCAGACCGGCCAGGAACATCAGGGGGAGGAGGACGACGGCGACCTTATATATATTCAGCGGGATCTGACGCGGCCACGGATCCGGTCCGGTGGCGACGCCCGCGACTGTCGCGGCCGCGCCGATCAGGCAGGTGAGGTACACCGGAGCGAGAACGCGGCGCGTTGGCCGCTTCGCCGTTATCCATCGGACGATCAGCACACCGAGCACGGCGACCGCGACGGCGCCGCCGAGCAGGTCAGAGATCCGGGACAGCGTGCTGAACAGCCAGGGGTCGTTGGCGACGACCAAGCCGTTGCGCGGCGTCCATCCGGGATCGAACAGCGCTTTGGCCGTACCGAGTCCGAAGACGATTACGTATGCGGCGATGGTGAGCGGACGGCCCAGCCTGGAATCGAACCGCCCGAAGGGGAACAGCATTGCCAGGTTGACCAGCGGCGCGTTCGACGCGTCGCTCACCATCAGGCCGACCCCGGATATCACCGGGTCGTGGCTGAACCGAATGTCCTCGGCGAACCAGGACAGGCCGACGCAGACCATCACCAGCCCGACGAGGTTGGCCGGACGGCGCACGTGACCGATCACGCCGGCGATGATGAACAGGAAACCGCTGATCCCGTCGAACGCCGTATCTGACGGCGTATGCCCGCCGTCCTGCACCTTCAGAATCAACACCCAGATGCCGAGGGCCACGCCGAGCAGGGCAACGAGGAAGACGGCGGCCGTGCGCCGCCTTACGTCAGACCCCGCCAACACTTGCACGAACTCGCTCCCGCCCCCACGGTTGGTACTTGACGCATGATCACATTGGCGGAATCGGGGCGTCAATGGCCGGTCCGCTCAGCGGAATCACTTCACTCGTTCAGGGGACGACGTCAGAATCATTCGGGCATTGTTCTGGTATCCGACTTTTAGGTAAATCTAACCTAAGCTATCCTTCGGCGGACTTGCGTTTCCAGGCGAAGGGGAAGCCGATGCCCGTCAGCACGCTGGACGTGGCCGTGATGGCGACGACGCCGGCGGCGGCGACGAGCGGGGTGACCGCGGCGGCGGAGATGACGACACGTGTGGGTCTCGCGGAATGACTGCCTTCTGTGCGCATGTGGAATTACAGGCCTGCGCACTCGGCGCGGGGCCGCCGCCGCGAAGTTCCGAGCGCGTTACGCAACTGAATAAATGGACTAGACCACCTGGCTTCGTCAAGGGGTTCTGACGAGTTTTGTTTGCTGATGTGTCATCACCGCGTGATGCCGTGATCACTTGTGTGCGATCTTGTTAAGGTCCTTTTCCTGCGTGGTGGAGACGCGAAGGGGTAGGCCGCCGTGGTGGAGGTGGCCCACCCCTCAGAGTGCTTATTCAGTTTGCGTTGTCGTGAGCAGCCGGCTCGCGTCAGGTCAGCAGGCGCCGACCGGCTTCCAGATGTTCCAGGCGATCGCGGAGCCCGGCGTCACACCGGTCGACCAGTAGAGCGACGTGTAGTTCTCGTGGTTGTACGACACCTTGTCGTTCGGCACGTATGACGTGTTCGCGTTCCACGCGGGGGAGCAGCTACCGCCGCTGCCACCGGTTGACGATGGCGACGGGCTGGGGGAGTGCGACGGGCTGGTGCTCGGCGACGGGCCGCCGTTGCCGCCGCCACCGAGGAAGATCTTGGTGAAGTCCAGCTTGTTCTGGCTGATCTCCGAGCACGCGGGCAGGCCGTTTGCCGAACCGCCGCAGGGCTGGTCGCGGTCCACCGACCAGAACGCCAGTCGTCCGAGGCCGTTGCTGCTGGCCCAGCTGACCAGCGCCGAGGCGTTGGCCTTGCTGAACACCTCAGCGGAGTTGTCGTTCTGTCCGATCATCGGAGTGACGCCGATGTTTGCGAAGGTGTCGCTGGGCCAGTCCGCGCGGGCCTGGGTCAGCGTGTTCTGCGCGGCCTGGATGGCTTCCTGGCCCATGTCGCCGGTGAAGGACGAGCCGTAGTCCATCGCCATCACGTTGATCAGGTCGATGCGCGCGCCGTCAGACTTGGCCAGGTTGAGGAACGCCACGCCGTCGCTGGCCAGACCGGTCGGCAGCACCGGCAGCGTCGCCGAGACGACCAGGCCCGGGTTGGCGGCCTCGAGACCCTTGATGGCCTGGAAGCGGACGTTGTTGTTGCTGGTGAAGTCGAGCGTCGCGCCTTCGATGTCGAAGTCGATGTGGTTGACCCCGAGGTGGCTGATCACCGACTGGTACGCGGCCTGCAGGCTCGAGGCCGTGGTGCAGGTGAGCGCCAGTTCGCTACCGCCCGCACCACCGAACGAGACGATCGGCGTCGCGCCGGCCGAGCGCGCGGACGCGATCAGACCGTCCATGGCCGAGTCGCTGGTCACCGGCAGCGTGTCGCCCCAGATCGGGGTACAGCCGGAACCGATGACGAACGCGGCGGTGTAGTTGTGCAGGCCGGCCTGCGAGGCGGCCGCGTTGAGCATCGGCTCCTGGTTGTTCGACATGTCCACGTACGGCGCGACCTGCATCACGGCCGCGTTCGCCGGCGCCGCGGAGATGACCGTGGCCATCAGCACGCCGGAGGTCGCCAGGAGCGCCGCGCCACCGGCGGCGATCCAGCGCGGCTTGCCGCGCAGCGAAGATATTTTCACGGTGCCTTCTCTCAAGGTTCTGCGTCGCCCGTGCGGTGGGCGGCGAGGGTGAACTGCGGGTGGGGGAGTCCGGTGAAACACGGTCGAACCGAACCGGGTGAAACAGGGTGTTGAACTCCAACAGGCTGCTGACGCCCCGCCGCCGTCGCCGTGGGGGAGGCCTGAGCCGCGCCGGACACGAGCACCGTTGCCGCGACCACCGAGCCGGCCGCCGCTGCGGCCAACGCGCCGAACGCGGTGCGCCTGGAACTCTGCCGGATCATCCGCAGGTCCTTTCCGCCCCTTCGCTCTTGCTCCGTCAAATGTCCGTGCGCGCGCAGAGGCGCCGACGGGTCATCACCGCGCGCCGCCCATCAGGGTTCGGGCACGGCGAAGACCGCCGCCGGTCCAGGCCGGAGCATTCAACGGGGGGAGGAAACGTGCTTGCCGATCAAGCGGGGACCATGGCGACCGGCGGCACGCCACGAGGGCGTCCTGCGCGATCGCGTCCGGGGCTCGGCCCGACACGCTCCCCGTCCCTGTTCGTGCCAAGGCCGGGAACTGGCGTGCGCCGACGCCTCTTCGCTTTGCTGTGCGGGATTGTCAACGATCCGCACAGTGATGTGGGGCCTGAGGTCTGAGAGCCTGGACGCGAAAGCGTGGGTAATGCGCCAGGCTCTGACCACCGACTTCGGCACCGAGATTCAAAATGGACTAGACCACCGCTGGCGTCAAGCCCGCCGTTTGTAACGGATCGGACACGGGGCGCATTACGGTCGTGCGCCAGTAGCCGGGCAGCGCCCCGGCGGCACCCGGCCGACGGTAAAGCTCTGGTTTCGGTCCAGCCGACCGGTTGACGCGGCGCGGTGGCGGTGGTTTCTTTTCTGTGCGTTACGACATCGTTGTCACGCGCACGATCCAACATCCACTGTCAGAACCCTGCAGAACGCTGCAAATCCGAACCCACATTATCGGAACCCTGACAGAGCAAAACGAACGAGACCAGCACGGCGCTGCGGTCTCCCCCGCACTCGTGGCCGTTTTCGGCCCTCGTGGAGGAACCGTGAGAAAAGCGCTTGTGATCGGCGTGGCGTTCGCCGCCATGTCCGCAATAGGAATCGCGGTGCCGGTCATCGCCGACGCCGCACCGTCCGCACAGTCGACGCCATCGGCCGTAGTCACCCACGCCACCTCGGTGGTGACGAAGCATGTGACGCCGTTGCAGGTATCGAAGGGGCGAATGTCAACGTCACACGTATGTTCCGCGCCCATGCATCCGGGCGGGCCGGTATGCATGTCGATGCTGCGTACGGATGTGCCGCGCGTGTACGCGAACGCGATCACGCCTGACGCGACGCCGTCCGGATACGGCCCGTCGGACTTGCAGAGTGCTTATTCGCTGCCGTCATCCGCTAGCGGTTCCGGCCAGACGGTGGCTGTCACCGAGGCCGCGGACAATCCGAACCTTGAGACGGACCTGGGAACCTACCGCTCCCAGTACGGACTGTCCGCCTGCACCACCGCGAACGGCTGCTTCCGCAAGGTCAACGGCTCCGGCCAGCAGGGCAACTACCCGCCCGGCAACACCGGCTGGGGCGGCGAGGCCTCGCTCGACGTCGACATGGTCTCGGCCATCTGCCCCAACTGCCACATCCTCGTGGTCGAATCCACCGACCTGGTCGGCGCGCAGAACGTCGCGGTCTCGCTCGGCGCGCGCTACATCTCCAACAGCTGGGGCACCGGCTCCAACCTCGGTGACTCAGCGTTCAACCATGCGGGCGTGGTGGATGTCGCGTCCTCCGGCGACAGCGGCTTCGGCGTCAGCTACCCGGCCGGCGAGCAGTCGGTGGTCGCGGCCGGCGGTACCAGCCTGAACCGGGGCGGCGGCACGCGCGGCTGGACTGAGACCGCGTGGAGCGGCGCGGGCAGCGGCTGCGCCTCGGGCGAGCCCAAGCCGAGCTGGCAGCACGACACCGGCTGCTCGAGCCGCACGATCGCCGACGTGTCCGCGGTCGCTGACCCAGGCACCGGCGTGGCCTTCTACGACACCTACGGCCAGGGCGGCTGGGGCGTCGTCGGCGGAACCAGCGTCTCGTCGCCGATCATCGCGTCCGTATACGCGCTCGCGGCGAACCCGCCGAACGCGGCCTCCACGCTTTACGCGAACCCCGGCGCGCTGCACGACGTCACCTCCGGTTCGAACGGCGGTTGCAGCCCCGCGTACTTGTGCACCGCAGGGTCCGGATACGACGGCCCGACCGGCCTCGGCACGCCTAACGGCACCGGCGCCTTCGGCGGATCCGGCGGCGGCACCGGCGGCGGCTACCGGTCCGATCGTCGCAGGGGTCTCCGCGAGCCTGTGCGTCGATGACAACGGCGCGAGCACCACGTCCGGCAGCCACATCCAGATCTGGGGATGCAACGGCACCAGCGCGCAGATCTGGACCGTCGCCTCCAACGGCACCCTGCAGGTGCTCGGCGGCTGCATGGACGTCACCTCCAGCGGCACCACCCCCGGCACCCTGGTCCAGTTCTGGCCGTGCAACGGCACCGGCGCGCAGCAGTGGCAGGCCGGCGCCAACGGCTCGCTGGTCAACCCGCAATCAGGGCTCTGTCTAGACGACCCGGGCTTCTCCACCACCCAGGGCACCCAGCTGGAGATCTGGACCTGCAACGGCGGCAGCAACCAGCGGTGGACGCTGCCGTGACCAACCGCCGTCGCCGCACCCTGACGATCGCCGGTTTCACCGCCGCGACGCTGACCACGGCCACCCTCGCCGTGGTCGGCGTCGCCGGCGTGGCATCGGCTCAGCCATCGAACTCGACCGGCGCCTTCAACAGCATGACCGCCGAGAGTCATCCGGATTGGATGTCGGCCATCCCCGGCGCGACCAGCCTCGCCGCGCTCTCGGTCCCCGGCACCCACGACACCCTCGCGATCGAGCCCGGAATCAGCGCCAGCGCCTACGAAACCCAGCAGGACTACGGCATCAGCGCGGCGACCCTCGCCACGCAGCTGAACTCCGGCATCCGCGCGATCGACATCAGGGTCCGCATCGTCAACAGCGGCACCGCGTTCGCCGTCCACCACGAGGACGTATATGAGAACGCGAACTTCGATGACGTGCTGACCAAGGCCTCCACCTTCCTCTCCGCGCATGCCGGCGAGACGATCCTGATGGACCTACACGGCGAATGCGACGGCGATAGCACCGAGGGCGGCAGTGGCAGTTCGTCGATCGGCCACTGCGCCGACGACCCGTCCAACGCGACTACCGCCATGCGCGAGTCGATCTTCCAAAGCTACGTCTCCCGCTACCCCGGCCTGTTCTACGCGCCAACCGTCTCCGGCTCATCCACTGCCCCAATGCCGACGCTCAGCCAGGCGCGCGGCCACATCGTGCTGACCACGTTCACCGGCCCGCGCGGCCAGGTCTACGCCGGCTACGGCCTGACGCAGCTGACCACCGGCAATTGGGGTCAGTACATTGAGAACGACTACACGCAGTGCGGCCTTGACCAGAAGTGGAGCGAGGCGCAGACCAACCTGGCCAACGCCGGTAACGACACCGCGAACATGTACACGACGTACACGTCTGCCAACTGCGCGCCCTTCGGCGCGAGCCCGGCCGACATGGCAGGCGGCTACGGCGGCGGCGTGGGCATGAATCAACGGCTGCTCACGTACCTGAACAGCGGCGGCACCGCGCACACCGGCGTCGTGCTCACCGACTACCTCGGCCACTCCGACGTCGACGCGATCATCAGCCACAATCCGGGCGTCACGCTCGCCGGCGCGGTTCCGTCCGGCATGTCAGGCCTCTGCCTCGACGCGTTCGGCGGCACCACCGCGAACGGCACGATCGCCGACCTGTGGACCTGCAACGGCAGCGCGGCTCAAGCCTGGACCTGGAGCTACGCCGCCGGAACGCTCAGCATCGGCGGCGCGTGCCTCGACGTGACCGGCCAGAACACGGCACGCGGCACAAAGGTCGAGCTGTGGTCCTGCAACGGCGGCGCGAACCAGCGCTGGACGCAGGCCGCGAACGGCCAGCTGGTCAGTGCTCAATCAGGACTCTGCCTCGACGACCCAGCCTCCTCCACTGCTCCCGGAACCCAACTGGAGATCTGGACCTGTAACGCCGGCGTCAACCAGAACTGGACTCTGCCATGATTCGACGACCTCGTCGCACCCTCGCGCTCGCCACGTTAGCCGCCGCCTCGCTGACCGCCGCCGCTCTGACCGTGGTCGGCGTTCCCGGCGCGGCATCAGCCGCGCCCCCGAACCCGCACGCCGCTGCCGCGGCCCCCGCCGTGAGCACCGCCATCACCGTCGACGGAACCCAAGGCGGCCGCGCCTTCGACGGCATCGGCGCGATCAGCGGCGGCGGTGGAAACTCCCGGCTGCTGCGCGACTACCCCGCCGCCCAACAGTCGCAGATCCTTGATTACCTGTTCAAGCCCGGATACGGCGCGGATCTGCAGATCCTCAAGGTCGAGATCGGCGGCGACGCCAACTCCACCGACGGCGCCGAACCGTCCATCGAACACACGCAGGGCTCGGTCGACTGCAACGTCGGCTACGAGTTCTGGCTCATGCAGCAAGCGAAGGCGCGAAACCCGAACATCAAGCTCTACGGCCTGGCGTGGGCCGCGCCCGGCTGGGTCGGCAGCACCTTCTGGACCACCAACACCATCAACTACCTGATCTCCTGGCTCGGCTGCGCCAAGACCGACGGCGTGCCGATCACCTACCTCGGCGGCTGGAACGAGCGCGGCTACAACAAGTCCTGGTACGAGCAACTGCGCTCCGCCCTCAACGCCAACGGCTTCTCGGGCGTCCAGCTCGTCGCCGACGACAGCACCCCCTGGGTCGCCGCCGACGACGCGGCCACGGACTCGTCGTTCAACTCGGCCGTCTCGGTCTTCGGCGTCCACTACCCCTGCGGCGGCGACGGCGGCAGCGCGACCAGCTGCAGCGGCAATTCCACGGCCGAAGGACTCGGCAAGCCGCTTTGGGCGAGTGAGAACGGCTCGCAGGATCAGGACTCTGGCACGCCCGCGCTCATCCGCTCGATCACCCGCGGCTACCTCGACGCGCAGATGACCGCGTACATCAACTGGCCGCTGATCGCCGCGATCTACCCCAACCTGCCGTACAACACCGTCGGCCTGATGACCGCGAACCAGCCGTGGTCCGGCGCGTACAGCGTCGGCACGAGCACGTGGGCTACCGCGCAGGTCACTCAATTCACCGCGCCTGGCTGGCATTTCATCGACTCAGGCTCCGGATACCTGGGCGGCAACCGCGCCAACGGCAGCTACGTCAGCCTCAAGTCCACGAACAACGCCGACTACTCCACGATCCTGGAGACGACCACCGCGACCGCCGTGCAGACCGTCAACTTCACCGTCCGCGGCGGCCTGTCTACGGGCACCGTTCACGTCTGGTCCACCAAGGTGAACTCGCCAAGCCAGTCCACTGACTTCATCCACAGCCAAGACATCACCCCAACCGGCGGCACGTTCTCCCTGACCCTGCAGCCCGGCTACGTGTACACGATCACGACCACTACCGGCCAGGCCAAGGGCACCGGGACGTCTCCCGCGACCGGCACCCTCGCACTGCCCTACAGCGACAACTTCGACGCGGATGCCACCGCGACCGAGGCGAAGTATCTGTCGGACATGCAGGGTGCTTACGAGGTCGAGCCGTGCGCCGCCGGCCGCTCCGGGCAGTGCGTCCAGCAACTCACTCCGGTCAAGCCGGTCGAGTGGCAGGGCGACTCCGACGCGTTCGCGCTGCTCGGCGACACGACCTGGTCGAACTACACGGTCAGCGCGGACGTGAACCTCGAACAGTCCGGCACGGTGGAGCTCTACGGCCGCGCCAACTCCCAGTCGCGTCCGCAGTCGCATCAGAACGCGTACATGTTCCGCGTCTCGGACGCCGGCGCGTGGTCGATCATCAAGAGCGACACCTCCGGCACACTGACCACGCTGGCCAGCGGCACGGCGACCCGCCTCGGTACGAACAGCTGGCACACGCTCGCGTTCAGCCTGCAGGGCTCGACGATCATCGGCAAGATCGATGGCGTCACCGCGGGTACGGTCACTGACACCTCGTACCAGAGCGGCCAGGTCGGCATCGGCGTGGTCGGCTACCAGACCGATCAGTTCGACAACCTGACCATCACGCCCGGCTCCGGCGGCGGCACCATCAGTGGCCCGATCACCTCGGGTATCGCCGGCAAGTGTGTCGACGACTATCAGAACTCGAGCACGGACGGCAACAAGATCGACCTGTGGACGTGCAACAACGGCGCGGCCCAGACTTGGACGCTGAACAACGGCGCCCTGCAGATCAACGGCAAGTGCATGGACGTCACCGGTCAGGGCACGACGAACGGCACCCTCGTCGAGCTGTGGACCTGCAACGGCGGCGCGAACCAGCAGTGGAACGCGTCCAATGGTGAGCTGGTCAGTCCGCAGAGTGGCAAGTGCCTGGACGACCCCGGCCTCTCGACCACCGACGGCACCCAACTGGAGATCTGGACCTGCAACGGCGGCGCCAACCAACACTGGACGCTGCCCTGAGTAAGCACCCTAAGTAAATGCGCTGAGCGGCGGGCCGTGGCCATCGAGGCCAGGCCCGCCGCCCCCCGTTTGGAGTAAACGAGCGCACAGCTCATGGGCTAGCTAGACGCGTAAGACATCTCGGTCGCGTAGTACGGCGCGGTCCCGGAATCCGCCGTCAACTGCTGCCACGACTGCAGCGGAGTGTTGTCAGCCCCCGTGCACGGATCGTGATGGTCGATGCACGCCTGGTACTGCGAGAGCGCCGACGCCCAGAGGATCGGGCCGGACGACGTGTGCGCATTGCCCCACGCGCTGATCGCAGCCCACTGCTGTGCCTGCGCCGAGTTGTAGATCTGCGGCACGCCGATCGCGGTGCGGTTGCCCCACGCCATCGCGTACTCGCTCGCCTGTGTCCAGCCGTTGTTGCAGCCGCCGTAAGGCGGACAGCCGTCCGCTGAACCGTAGTCGTAGTAGTTCAGGTTGCTGGTCATGAAGCCGTTCGCCCACGCCTGCGCGTACGACGGCGCACCATAGCCCGGCTCGGCGTCGATCGCGCCGAAGGCGGTGAGCTGGTACTGCATCCCGTTGCTCACGATCCACGAATTCAGGTCCTTGACCATGTTGCCCCAGGCGGTGCCCAGCGCGTTGGCGGCGCTCGAGTTGATGCCGCTGCCGGCGTTGGTCACGCCGGGCGCCACGGTCAGGAACGACTTGCTGTTGTAGACGGTGCAGTTGTAGAACCCTTGCATGTACGTCTTGACCGCGTTCTCGATCGCGGTGTTGGTCTGGAAGCCGCCGACGTAGGAGTCCCAGGCGCCCCACGTCCCGTACGTCTGCCAGCCGGGGTCGCCGAAGCTCAGGATCGCCATCTGGTGGTGCTGGCCGAGCGAGTCAGACGACTTACCCTGGTTGCAGCCCATCGTGTACATGCTCATCGTCGTGACGTACCGGGACCAGGTGACGTTGCCCGGGTACGTGGCGGCCTGCGCGGTGCCGGCCCCCGTCGCGGTGATCGTGCCGGCGGCCGCCGTGGCCAGCAGAACCAGCCGGGTCGCGAGGCGGCGCCGGCCGCCGCCCTTCAGTCGCAGGATTTTCATTGTCCCCTCGTAAGCACTTGAGAAGTCGGCGGGTGTGACCGCCGCTGTACAAAGTGGTACCAGCGCACTGCGGTGGCCCGGCCGTCCGGCGTGTCCACCGAACAGTCCGGCGCCGTCCGGAAGCGCTGACCTGCGCGTTCTGTAACAAGAGCGAACGGTGGCGGACAGCGCCGACCGATGGCAGACTGCCGCCCGGGGGCTCAGAGCGCTGATCGAACGGTCAGGGGGCAGTGGTGGGAGAAGACGCATTCACCGCGCAGTTCGCGGCGCGGCTGCGGGACTTGCGCGAACGTGCCGGATCGCCATCATTCCGGCAGATGGCACGCATTACCCACTACTCGTCCTCGACGCTCGCCGAGGCGACCGCTGGCAAGCGGCTGCCCACCGAGCCCGTCGTGAAGGCATTCGTCACGGCCTGCGGCGAGGACCCCGCCGAGTGGATCGCGTTGCTGCGCCTGGCCGACACGCAAATTCAGCTGGCCGCCGCGCCGCCGACCGCGGCGGATCCACCCACCCAACCCGAGCCGCAACCAGCGCGCTGGCGTCTGCCACGTATCCCACGAGTCGTTGCCATCGCGGCAGGCGCACTCGCCCTACTCGCGATCGGCGGCGTCGCCGGAGCCCTCGTCCGACCCGACGCCGCGAACCCGAGCCCTGCGACGAGCAAGAGCCTGCTCAGCCCCGTGCCGTTCTCCGTCGTCCCCTCCGCGGTCCCCACCAACGACGGCGAGGACCCCATCGTCGCGAGGTGCAGCCCGGACGCGCGCTTGGTGGACAAATCAGCCCTCATGATCGGTACGAAGCAGATCGGCGCGCTCGAGTTGAAGTACTCCCCGCACTGTGGCACCGGTTGGGCGCGCGTGTACCTCTACCCGGATCAGAAGTCGATGATGGCGCAAGTAGACGTGCGAACGTCGGACGGACGTGCGTCGCTGCTCGCCGAACCGATGATCAAGCAACTACCCGTTTACACCGACGCCCTCACGCCGGGGACCGGCGGGTGTCTCGGCGCCGACGCGGAAGCCTTCGTCCCCGGCGCGCCGCCGATCAGCGCCACGATTCCCTGCGACCCCCTCCCCAACTAGCCCGCGCCCCGCGCTGCCCACCCGCAGTCCGAGCAGCGCGCTCGCGCGCACCCGCCCTCCTCGTTGACCGGTCCACGGATCTGATGCTTGACGATCCCTCGATATGCGGCTAGCGTGCAGAAATAGTTCGTGGACCGGTCAACGGAGGCGCAGTACGTGGTGACGATGGCGGAGGTGGCCGTGCGTGCGGGGGTCACCAAACAAACCGTCTCCAACGTGCTCGCCGGGAGATCCGTGCGGCCGGACACGGCGGCGCGAGTGCGCGCGGCGATCGAGGAGCTTGGCTACAAGCCGAACCTGGTCGCCCGC
>CAVQPP010000196.1:0-8074 GCA_963714445.1 uncultured Actinomycetota bacterium | reverse complement strand
CGGGACGCATCTCCGCGTAGCTGCTGGCGTCGACGTTGAACATCTCGCGCGGCTTGCCGGCGACCGCGTTCAGGCCGAGGTTCCGGCCGCGCAGCTCGCCGTAGTACCACTGCTGGGTACCGCTCTCCTCCACCACGACGCGCGGCGCCTGCTCCTTGAAGCGGGCGGGAACATGCGCCTCGAACATGTCCGCCGGCTCCGCGATGTGGTCGTCGACGCTGATCAGGATCAGATCGTCCTTGTTCATCGAACCCTCCATTGGGTGTGCTGCCGGTCAGGGCTCAGTCGCTGGCCGGGAGCGGTTTGGCGGCCTTGAGTACGAGAGCGGTCTCACCGTCGGACAGCGATCCGGCTCCGCCCACGCTCACCAGCAGCTCTAGTTGGTCGTCCGCCGGGTGCGTGTATCGCTTGCCGAGCTGTGTGCCCAGCATCAGCGCGGGCACGGGCACCGCGTCCCCGGCCACCGGCGCGTCACGCTCGGCCATGGGCACGCCGCCGCACCGCAGCGCGATCGGGCGCGTCCCCGGCCGGACGACGATGATCTCCGTGCTGCACACCTGGCTCTTCAGCCGCAGACCGGGGCGAAGGCTGACGACTTCGGTGCCCATGACCAACTCCTCTGATGTTCAGCCGTGAACCGGCGTCGCGAGCTCGTCGACGAGCCGGCGGCGGATGAGCTTGCCGGTAGGCGTATACGGCAGCTCGGCGCGGAAGACGACTTCGTCCGGAGTCCGCGAGCCCCGCAGCAGGCTGCGGACGTGCGCGCGCAACTGCTCGGCGTCGGCAGACGCGCCGTCCCGCCGGACGACTACGGCCACGAGCCGCTGGCCCCACTCGTCGTCGGGCAGCCCGATGACCGCCGCCTGCGCGACCGCGGGATGGGCCAGCAGGGCGTCCTCCACCTCGGCGGGCGCGATGTTCTCGCCACCGCGGATGACGGTGTCGTCGGCCCGGCCCTCCAGGAACAGGTAGCCGTCCGGATCGAGGCGGGCGAGGTCGCGGGTCGGGAACCAGCCGTCGGCGTCCAGCACCGAACCAGTCCCCTGATACTCCCCCGACACCTGCGGACCACGGACCCACAACTCCCCCGCCCGCCCGACGCCGACGGGCGATCCATCCGCGGCACGGATTTGCGCCTCGACGCCGGGAACAAGACGTCCCGCCGAGCCGAGCCTCGCCCGCACGGCCGGATCCGCGGACTCGGCCGCCGCACGGTGGTCCTCCGGTCCGAGCACGGCGATCGTAGAACTGGTCTCGGTGAGGCCGTACGCGTTGACGAAGCCGGTCTTCGGGAACGCGCGGATCGCCGCCTCCAGCACCGGCCTCGGCATGCGCGCGCCGCCGTAGGCGAGCGAGGCGAGCGTCGGGCAGTCGGCGACGGCGCCGTCCAGGTGCTCGACGACGCGAGCCAGCATCGTGGGCACGACCATGGCGCTGGTCACGCCCTCGGACCGCACCAGGTCCAGCCAGGCCGCAGCGTCGAAGCCGGGCAGGTACACCATGCGGCGGCCCGCGTAGACGTTGGTGAGCGCCGAGCCGATCGCGGCGACGTGATACGGCGGAACGCTGATCAGCGCGCAATCATCCGCGTGCGCTGCGGCGAACTCGACGGTTCCCAGCACGTACGAGAGCAGGTGCGAGTGACGCAGCACCACGCACTTCGGCTGCGCGGTCGTCCCGCTGGTGAACAGCAGCACTGCTGCGGAGTCGGGGTCGGCGCAGCCGGTCGCGGGGTCAGCCGTCCTCGCGGCGGACAGCCACTCCTCGCCGACGATCACCGGGTGGCCGGTCGACGCGGCGACCTCGGCGAACTCGCGGCTCGCGACGATCACCGGCGACACCAGCCGACCGAGCAGGCCGGCCAGCGCGTCGCGGGAGAGCCGGTAGTTCACCGGCGCCAGCGGCAGTCCCGCCGCGGCGGCGGCGAACAGCAAGGTCGGCAGCAGTGGGGAGTTCTGGCCGAGGAAGACGACTGACTCCGCGTCGTGCGCACGCAGCAGCGCGGCGCCGCCCGCGGCGTCTCGGGCGAGCCCGGCGAACGTGGTGCCGTCCGCTCGGCGCCCGAGGGCGACACGGTCCTCGACGGCGGACGACGCCATGTCGAGAAGCAGGGAGACGCTCACGCGGCCCTCCGGTGGCCTGGGGATTAGCGACCAGTAGATCTCGGACTGTTAGTCCCGTCAAGGATTCGACTCCAACGAAGTATACTTTATATATGGCGTCAACGCCCTGGAGCGGGGTGCCACAATCCACCCATACCGCCTGAGCATCAGTAGTAGAGCGTGAGACTAGTAGTCCTAGTGGTCCTATACGGGAGATAGCTGCATGGACGCACGCGCCGCGATCGTCGGCGTCTTCAACACGGCCCAGGCGCGACGGCTGGAGGGCTGGACGACGCGAAAGCTGGTCGCGTCGGCCGCGCTCGGCGCGCTGCGGGACGCCGGGCTGGACCTGGCGGACGTCGACGGCGTGATCACGGACGGCTCCGCGCCGGAGCTGATCTACGATCTGCGGCTGGGGCCGGCCTGGAGGGCAGGCGGTATGGGGTCGAGGCGGTCTCCGAGGCGGTCCAGGCGGTCGAGGCGGGAGCCGCCGACGTGGTCCTCATCGCCGCGGCGGCGGCCGGTGTGTACGTCGATCGCGGCTCGACCGCGCCGTGGACCCGGCCGGAGAACGAGTTCGTGGCGCCGTGGGGGCTGTTCACGGCAGCCGAGTTCGCCCTGATCGCGCGGCACCACATGCACACCTACGGCACCACGCCGCGGCAGCTGGCCACCGTCGCGGCGACCATCCGCAACAACGGCCACCGCAATCCCGAGGCCGTGTACTTCGAGCGCGGCCCGTTCAAGCCCGAGGACATCCTCTCCTCCCGAATGGTCGCCGACCCGTTCCACGTGCTGGACTGCGCGATGACCTCCGAGGGCGGCTGCGCCCTGGTCGTCGGGGCGGCCCACCGGCTTTCCGACGTCACCGCCCGGCCGGTGTACGTTCTGGGTTCCGGAGCGGACCACTTCGGCCCCTCGTACCGGTTCCCGCCGAGCTGGGACCTGGCGCCGGCGCGGCGGGCCGGTCAACGGCCAGGTGGGCAAGCGCGCGGCCGACCGCGCGTTCAGGCACGCCGGACTCACCCGCGCCGACGTCGACGTTCTCGAACTCTACGACCCCTTCTCCTTCGAGATCATCCGCCAGCTCGAAGCCTTCGGGTTCTGCGAAGCCGGGGAAGGCGGCCCCTTCGTCGAGGACGGACACATCGCCATCGACGGCAGCCATCCGGTGACGACGGACGGAGGAACGATGTCCTTCAGCCACGCCGGCGCCTCGCCGCAGATGCTCCAGCGGGTGATCCGCGGCGTCCAGCAACTGCGCGGCCAGGCGGGGCCGCTTCAGGTACCAGACGCGCGGGTCGCGTTGTGCAGCGCAGGCGGAGCCGGGGCACTGTTCACGGCGGTTGCCCTGCTCGGAACGGAGGCCAGGTGAACACGGCGAACGACGCGGTGCTCCGTCCGCAGCGCGGACGGATTCCACACGCTGAGCCGACTGCGATGAGCGCTCCGTTCTGGGCGTCATGTGCCGAGGGAATACTGACCTTCCAACGCTGCACGGCCTGCCGCGCCGTCAGCTTCCCACCAGTCGAGATCTGCCGGGACTGCCTGAAGGCGGACCTCACCTGGGAGCCGAGCGCCGGGCACGGTGTCCTGCTCAGCTGGACAGTTGTCCATCGGCCGGTGACGCCTGCCTTCGAAGTGCCATACGCACCGGCAATCGTCGAACTCGACGAGGGCCACCAGATGATGACGAACCTGATCGGCATCGCGCCCGAGGACATCACCTTCGGCATGCCGGTCGAGGTCGAGTTCCACGAAGTGAGTCCGGGGCTGTGGCTGCCCTACTTCCGGCCGGTCTCGCCCCGATAGAGCACACTGACCGATCCGGGACGCGGCGGCGCAGCCGACTTAGGGCCGGCGCCGGCCAGATGATGTCGTGGGCGCGACCGTATAGCGCCGGCCCGACACCGCCTAAGAGCCGCCATGGCCGCCGGGGCCGGGGATCGCCCGGCCCCGGCGGCATTTCGGCTTACGGGCAGTCCGCGCCGAGCTTTCCGAGCGCCGAGGTGACCGACGTCGTGTTCGCGCTGGTCAGGGCGGAGATGAACGCGCCGAGGTCGGTCTTGGCCTGGGCGGAGGTCACCTTGGACAGGGCCGTGTTGAGTTGGCCGATGTACTGGCCCATCGCGGCGGCGGCCGAGGGGGTCGGCATGGTCTGCAGCGGGGTCAGGGTCGTGATCGCTGAGCCGGCGATGGGCTTGATGACGGCGCAGTCCGCCGCCGGAAGCGCGGCGGCGGCGCTGCTCGCCGACACGCTCGCCGCAGCGGTCGTCGGCGAGGAGGAACTCGACGGCGGCGTCGACGTCGACGAACTGCTACAACCGGCCGCGAGCGAGCCGGTGAGCGCCAACAGGACCAGAGCCGGGATCGCGCGGTACCGCATGGGAACACCTCCACGTTGAGGGTGCCATCGCGCGTCGTGGCGAGATCCGGCCGAACGGCCACGCGAGGGCGGTGAACTTTTAAATATAATATAAAATCTATTCTCTACGAAGAAGGCCTACGCGCACAGGTTGTCACCTTTCTTCGCGCACGGCCCGAGCACGCGCTCCGCGTCGTTCCGATGCCGCGCGGACCACGCGCTCACGTGCTCGGCCAGGCGTGACGGGGTGACGTCACCGGGATGGCGGAACGGGCCCAGTCCAGCAGCTGTGCCCAGAACTCTTGGCGCGATCCGGCGACGTTGTGATGGTGACCGGAACCCGCCAGCACGCGGCTCGCGGAGCCGGCCGCGCACCGGGCCGCGTCATCGGGTCGGCCGCTGACGAGCCGGTCGCGGTCGCCGTTGAGGATGAGGACCGGGACCGTCAGACGGGACAGCTCGCGGGCGACATTGCCGGGCAGCATGCTGAGCAGGCCGCCGGCGGAGAGCGTCACCGTGGCGGCGGCCTGTAGCGCCTGCCTGACCGGCGAGTCGGCCGCGGTGGGGGCGGCGGTGTCCAGCACGGCGTACGGCGAGCCGAACATCAGCCGGGCCAGCTTGGAGAGCCGCTGGTCGTCGAGCGCGGGATCCGCCTGGGAGAGCAGGTCGGGCGACAGGTGGTCGGGCAGTCCCGCGGTGCTGAAGCCGAACAGCGACAGGGCCTCGTGGCTGCCGTACACGGACTGCTGGCGGACCGTCAGCACCGCTCCCATGGAATGGCCCACTCCCACGGTGCGCAGGCCCGGAATCGGGTGGCCGCCGATGCCGCACCTGCGCAACTCGTCGCACAGCACGCGCAGAACCGCGTCGTTGGCTGCGATGACATCCCTGAGAAGCGGAGCGGGAGCGCCGACAGGCAGCACGGATTCGCCGACGCCGAGATGGTCGACCGTGATCACCGGAAAGCCGCGTTGAGCGCTCCACCGAGCGAAGCTGTAGGTGTCGTCGCCTTGCACGCGCAGGTCCCAGTAGGCGCGCGACATGCCGCCGCCGGCCAGGCAGCAGAAGGCGATGGGCTGCACCGGGACGCCCGGTGGCGGCATGAAGACCTCCGCGGCGGCGATCCCTCCGTCCAGGCCGGGCACCAGCCCTCCGGCGTCGAACAACCGCTTCGTGACGACCACCGCCGCCTCCGGCATCCCTGCCACCACCCTCCTTACATATCTTATATAGTATGGAGGGCGATGATCGGGAGCGTTTGCCGGATCGCGAGCGTTCCCCGCGCGTGGTCCGCCGGTTGCAGTGCCGCTACGGATTCACCCGCTCCGGGGACTTGTAGACGTATCTGGGTCTGCAACTCCGCATAGGCGTCGATGCCCTGCCGACCGCTGGCGCGGCCCGTGCCGGAGCTCTTGATCCCGCCGAACGGGATGTTCGGTGCCACCTCCGCGTGGCTGTTCACCCAGGTGGTACCGCAGTCCAATCGTGCGGCCAGTTCGGCGCCCATGGCGATGTCGCCGGTCCAGACCGAGCCGCCCAGGCCGTATTCCGTCGCGTTCGCCGCGGCGATGGCGTCGTCGACGTCGTCGAACGGGATGACCGGCAGCAGCGGGCCGAACTGCTCCTCGGCGACCACGGTCGCCTCGTCGGGCACATCGGTGAGAATGGTGGCGGCGACGAAGTAGCCGTCCCGGTCGAGCGGACGGCCCCCGGCCACGACGCGGGCACCGCGTTCGATCGCGTCATCGAGGATCGCGCGCACCCGCTTGTACTGGGGCAGCGTGGTCAGCGGATCCAGCGCGCCGTCGGCGCCGTTCTGCGCGGGCTGGGCCGCGTCGGCCAGCCGAGCGAGCGCGGTGACCAAGGGTTCGAAGACCGATCGGTGCGCATACACCCGCTTGATCGCCGCACAGGCCTGGCCGCTCATCACGAAGGCGGCATTGAAGATCTTTCCTGCCACCGTGTCGACATCCACGTCCGGCAGCACGATGGCCGCGTCGTTGCCGCCAAGCTCCAGCAGAACGTTCTTCGTCGCCGCGCCGGCGGACCGCGCGATCTGCCGCCCCGCCGCGACCGACCCGGTGAACGAGATCATCCGCACGCCCGGATGAGCGACCAGCGCGGCGCCGAGTTCGTCGCCGCCGGCCACGATGTTCAGCACTCCGGGCGGGACGATGTCCTTCCACAGTTCGCCCAGCGCGAGCGTGGCCAGCGACGTGAACGGCGACGGCTTGGCGACCACCGTGTCACCCACCAGCAGGGCGGTGGCGATCTTCTCGCTGAGGATCAGGATGGGCGCGTTCCACGGGGTGATCGCGGCCACCACCCCGACCGGCTTGCGGACCACCACCACCGAGCGCTGCTCGTTGTCCTCGATGACATCCACCGGAACCTCGGCGGCGGCCACGTGCTTCATGAAGTACGACGCGGCGTAGGCCTCGGCGCTACCCCGAACGGACCCCTTCTCCAGCGTGGAGATCGCCACGATGTCGCCGATGTGCTCGTCAAGCGCGGCGGCCATCTCGGCGATCACCTTCCGGCGTCCGTCGACCCCCCGCGCGGCCCAGTCGCGAGCAGCGCGCCGCGCCGCGTCGACGGCCTCGGCCAACAGTTCGTCCGTGGCCTGCGGGCACTGTGCGAACACCTCGCCAGTCGACGGATTGCGCTCGGGAAACGTCGTGTCGTTGCGAACGATGCGCCCGTCGATCAGGTGTCCGAGTTCCGCGAGCCTGTCTTCAAGACTCATCGGCTTGTCGCCCCTCTCAGCAATCGCAATGCGTCGGTGGGGCATTCGGCGACGATGTGCTGGACCAACTCGTCGTCGCCGTTCACCGCGCCGATGACGTGGGCAACGCCGTCGTCGCCGAGCTCGAAAACCTCGGGCAGCGCGTGGACGCACCCTTCGGTGGCCAGACAGCGGCTGCGATCCACCTCGATCCGCCACGCGGAGGTCGCCGGCGTCATGAGGCACCCGTGGCGATCATCATCTTGGTAATGCGGCGGGCATTGAAATGCAGGTAGTCGTACTCGAGGTCGCCGACGATCCTCGCGCTGTCGCCGAAGCGTCGTTCGAACTCCTGGATCACCAGCTTCGCTTGCACTTGTACCAGGTGCATGCCGATGCACAGGTGCGGCCCGGCGCCGAAGACGAGGTGGCCGGCGTGATTGCGGTCGATGGCCAGCCGCCGCGTCTCGGGCCATTTCTCCGGGTCGAGCCAGGAGGGTGCGTGCAGGGTGAACACCAGCGAGCCCTTCTCCAGCACCTGCCCGCCGAGTTCGATGTCTTCCGCCGGGAATCGCGGGATGCCGCCGAGTTTGCTGCCACCGGACCAGCGCAGAAACTCCACGACGGCAGACGGCATCAACTCGGGCCGCTCGCGCAGCAGCCGCCTCTGGTCGGGGTGTTCCAGCAGGGCCTTGATCGCCAGGTTGTGCAGATCCACGGCGGTATCGGCGCCGGCGACCACCAAGGCCACGATGACCGAGAGGATTTCCAAGTCGGAGAGGCGTTCACCGTCGATCACGGTGCCGACCAGCGTGCCGATGAAGTCGTCGCCGGGATCGTCGCGACCGCGGCGTTCCGCGACGGTGTCGAGCAGGTACTGCA
>CAVQPP010000195.1:0-7764 GCA_963714445.1 uncultured Actinomycetota bacterium | reverse complement strand
CACGCGCTCGCCTCGGCCACCGCCCTGCTCACCGGGCGGAACTGGCTCGCCCGCCGCCGGCTGCGCCGCCCCGCGGCCCTGATGGGCTCCCGCCAGCTCCCGCCAGGCGACCTGCTGTCCGTGCCGGAACTCGCGGTGGCCCCCCGGCTGCCCGCCGACCCGGCGCTCCCCGGGCTGGCCCGCGCCGGGGCCCGCGCCGTCCCGCCGCCGCCCGCCATCCCGCTCCCCGGCCCCGTCCACCGCCCGCTGGGCGTCTCGAATGAGGGGGCACCCACCCCCGGTCGGCCTCGCGGTCCCCGACGCCCGGCACCGCCTGCAGATACTGCGGTCCGACCGGCCAAGCAAGAGCACGCTGATCGCCGGGCAGATCCTCGCCGACGCCGAGCAGGCCGCGGCGTGGTGTTCATCGACCCCAAGGGCGACGCCGTGCTCGACGTCATCGCCCGCCTCCCCGAACAGTCCGCAGGAAAGGTGGTGCTGTTCGACCCCGGCGACCCAGGCAAGCCACCGCCGTGCCTGAACGTGCTGCAAGGCGACGGCAGCGGGACGAACCCTACCGACATGATCGTGGCGCCTGCATCTGGATCCGCCGGACTTCTCGGTACATCGTCCAACTTCGAAGATTGTCGTCGCCGACTACATCGCCACCCGTAATTTGTCCTCGATCAGAATGTCTTCGAACCAACCGGAGTGCTGCCGGTGCTGATGGTTGTACTCGTTGAGGGTGTCGGCAATGCTGCGATCGCCACCCAGTTTCTGCAGGCCCATGATTTTCCCCGTACAGTCGAGCGCTTTCGACGCTTCCAACTCATCTGCCTCTCGGTCCATCCTTCTGGAATATGCCAAGCTCGTTCCAGAACGCGGCTTGAAGGAGTCCTCAAGCTTCACCCCCGGTCTTGCGATCAGGTAACAAATGGTGACTCCGGTGAGTTTGAACGCGGATGCGTAACAGCTGACCTCTTGCGCAGAGTGAGCTTTGTATCTCAGTGCTTCGTCGAGCCGGCTCGCCTTCGCGCCTGCCAGGGCGTACGCAGCGGCGCGGATACAGCATGCGGACAAAGGCGGCAGGCGTAAGTCGGCAATGTTGTAGTCGGGCCTCGATCGGAGTGCGATAGCTGATAGCCGAGTGCAGGCGTCGCCTGTTGTAGAACACGCCGATCCAGCGGTCGATGGCATCGACGGCTAGGCGCCGTGTCGTCCAGAACTGTCGGCCGATTTCCGTTTTCAGGGACGCGAAGAACGATTCGGCCGGCGCATTGTCCAGGCATGAGCCCGAGCGCGAAAGGCTTTGCCGGGCACCCATTCGTGCGAGTTCTCGACGATGGGCACTCGAGGTGTATTGGACGCCCCTATCTGTATGAACCGTCACGTCTTTGGCCAGACGCCCGCCCAGAAACGCCATGCCCAGGGCGGCAATGACAAGCGCAGCGTCCTGACGCACGGCGGTGGCCCAGCCAACGATCTCACGGGTGCACAGGTCCAGCAGCACCGCGAGATACACCCAGCCTTCGCGAGTCGGGACGCAGGTGATGTCGCCGACCAGAAATTCTCCCGGCTTGCGTGCGGTGAACCGGCGGCGCAGCAGGTCCGGGGCCGACGGGGCATTGCCACCCGGGCGGGTGAGCGAGCGGCGCCTGCGGCGCGTCACGCCCTGGATACCGCGCTCGCGCATGATCCTCGCTACCCGCTTGCGGTTGACCACCAATCCTTCACGCCGCAGCGCGGCCGTGATGCGCACCGCGCCGTACGCGCCCCCAGACTCTGCATGAATCCGCGTAATCAACACTGCCAGGGACTCGTCGGCCACCGCGCGGCGCTCGAACTCCCGATGATCGCGGCGCCAGCGGTAGAAACGCTTACGGTCCACGCCAAGCACCCGACACAGCCAGGCGATGCCGAGTCGGTGCTGCTCGTCCACCAGCTGCGCGCGGGAGCTGGTGTCGATGCCAGCCCGCAGAGCAACGATCAGTCGCACCAGGAACTCCAGCCGACGTCGCTGCCGCTCATTCTCCTGCGTGAGGATGGCGACCTGTCGGCGCAGCGAGTCAGTTCGTCCTGCTCGGCTCGGGCCCCCGCGGATTGGGCATCACTCGAGACAATCCGCACGGGTGAGGACTGTAGCAGGGTTCGATCAGCCGTATCGAATTCGAAATCCCCACACCAAGCCACTGATCGCAAGGCAATGGTCAAGCATCGGGGCGTTTCAGGGGGTCACTTCAGCCGCCAGCTCACCCCTCCACACGGCCAGTCGATCGCCGGAGTGCAGCATCCCGTCAGTGACCTCGTCAGTGCGCCAACTCCACCCTTTGCGCTCGGCGTGCACGGCCAGATGGTAATAGGGCAACGCGGCCAGGCCGAAACGCTCGTCCGCAGGATGCTGCCAAGCGTGGGACCAGTCCCGAAACACCAGGTGCTCGGCAGCGTCCGGATCGCTGACCATGTGGCGCGGGATGCCGAGGAACCCGTACTCGCCCGTCGTCATACTCCGAGCGGTGATCAGGAACGTGACATACGCGTCCGGCTCGTCGTCACTGCCACGGTTGACCAGGTGGTTATAGAGGAACGCGGTACCGCCGACCGCGCGATTCGGCCCCGGCATCAGCAGGAGCAACGCCCTGCCGAGCAGCGCTGGCACCTCCCTCAGCAGTATCTCCACCGATTCCCGCCTCCTTCTGGTTCTCGATGCCATGTGCCGGGAGCTTGCTGGTCGTGCACGGCGGCGTCAAACGGAAGAGGCATGAGGGGACGCGTAGCACGCACGTAGGCGATGTACCGGATGGTGGGGCCCAGGTCGGCGAAGAAGTGGAGGGGTCAACGATTCACCTCACTCGGGCGTTCCTGCGCGAGAAGAACGTTGCCAACCAAGTGGCGGATCTCGACGAACGTCAGCGCGACCAGCAGCGCAGCCTTCTCCGCATGGTCTCGCCCGGTCTGAATTGGAGCGGCTTGGAGAGCCGTGGTGGGGTTCAATGTGCGTCATGAACGGTACTCAGTCCATCGATAAACCATGGGGCGCCTCCGTGTTCGGGGCGGCAAGCGTCGACGCCGCACCGGATTTGGCCCGGCTGCGGGTGGCGATCAAGCAGACCAGGCCGAAGCCGGGTGAGGCGTTCGAGGTCACCCGCAGCGCGGTCAACCAGGTACGTGAGGTACTGCGCGGGCACGCGATCCCCGACACCGCAGTGTCCGCCTCGCGGCTGAACCTGCGCTCGGCGTGGAACTTCACCGGCAACGAACGCAAGTTCCTCGGCTACGAGTGCACCGCCTCCTTCGTCATCGAGCTGCGCGAGCTGGAAGTCCTCGAGACTGTGCTGGTCAACGTCGTCGAGGCCGGCGCGAATCAGGTCGACGGCGTCGAGTTCGACGTGAGCGGCAAGAAGCAGCTGCGCGCGCAGGCCCGCGAAGCCGCCGTGGCCGCCGCGAGGGAGAAGGCGCAGTTGTACGCGCACGCCGCGGGCATGCGGCTGGGGCCGGTCATCCACATCAAGGACATCGACTCGGACCAGATGCAGAACACCTACCGCAGCCACGCCCAGTCCGCAGCCGCCGGCGGCGAGGGAGACCTGACACCCGGCAAGATCACGGTGACGGCAGGCGTGGTCCTCGGATTCTCCCTGATCGGCGACTAGCCAGGTTGCCCACGTCGGCGCTGTCGATCGGCTCCGCCCGGACGAACTCGCCGCCCTGGAGCGCTGGATCGACTCCACGACGCAAAGACCACTGCGCCATCACCAACTCCGACAGCGGGGCCGGTGGCGAACCCTGATCACGCGGGCTACCAGATGACGACGCCGCCACCGATCTGCAGCGCGCGTGCGGCGGCACGCTCGATGTTCGCCAACCGCGCAGAGACCGCGCTGCGGAAAGCCGCGAGCGAATCCGCTGGCTTGATCATGCGGGCCGCGCCGTCCACGATCACCACAGACACTGCATCCTGATTGAGCGGATCAGGCTGTGGCGTGATCTGCTCCAGGTGGTCGCGAAGCAGCGCGCACTCACTGGCGAACCGTGCCACTTCCCCCGGCTCCACCCGAAGGTCTCCCTGCGCCAGCTGCGGAAAGAATTGTGCACCCAGCGACTGGACCGGCTGTGAGCCCCACACCGAACGACGCCAGGACTCGAAACCCGCCAGGCCGTGACCGGCCACCGCGGATTCAAGCACACACCAATCCCCGTCCGGGCTGTACACGAACACGTCTACCGACAAGCTCACCCGTGAAGTACACCGTGCAGCTATCCCTACACCCATGCGTTTTCCCGCCTCTGACCACATCTCGCGAGCCCCCGTCGGTGACGTCCACCCGGCCATCAAGAAGCCTGTCCCTCGCACGGCCACAAGAGGGATCGGGTGGTGTCCACGTTCGTGACCGAGGCACAGGCTACGACCGACGCCGCGCCGTGGAACCGGATGTCCCTCCCACGGCGTTGCAACGAGCACCCTGGGTGCCTCAGGGCGCTGACCGGTGACGAACCCGCTGCTTGGCCAACGGCGGTGAAGCACCGCGCAGCTCGCTAACGAGGGTGCGCAACCATGACTGGCGGAACGCCGACTCATGCACGAGGTGGCGCACCAGGTCGGCGCGGCCCTGGCGGGAGCGCGCATAGTCGGTGAGCCGTTCGGCTTCGTGCAGGGCACGGCGAGTCGCCGCGCTGCGATCCGGCGCAGTCTCAGGCTCGGCCCATCGGTTGCGGGTGAAGGACGCGGTCAGTTTGGGCTGGTAGTCGCCCAGGTAGCTCCACGTCCACGGTTCTAGCGAGACGTTGACCACGGCGGATGGCGGCAGCTCGCGGGTCCAGCTCGCGGCCTGGTGCCAGCGCCAGGTGTTCGGGCTGGTCTTGCCTCGCCGCACGATGCCGATGAAGCGCAGCTTGCGTCGCACCACGTTCCACGGCTCGCGCTCGTCCTGGACCCAGGCGCGCAACAAATGGTAGATGTCCGCGAACGTGCGCCCCTCGTACACCAGGTCGCACAGCGTCACCGGACGCCCGGCGCGGGCGATCGCGCCGGGAGTCAGGCCGTGCGCCGCGCAGTTGACCCGCCACTGCTTGACCTCGCGTGGCGTCAGATCCGCGATGCCGCCCGCGCGGGAGAACGGAAGCAACCTGAAGGCGTCAGCGTGGGAGGTGCCGTGCAGCGCGGCGGCCAACAGGTCGTGAAGCGAGTCGCACGAGCGCCCGGGGAACAAGACAATCCCGCCGCCGGAGCGCGCCAACACCTTAGCGGCGCAGGCGACCAGCTCCGGAAAGCGGTACGGCACGTGCGTCTGCGCGCCGCAGAGAGGCATAGCGCCGAGCTGGTCTCCGCGTACTAGGTCCCATCGAAACGGCACCACAGGTTCCGGCCTGCTCACGCCGTCTCCACCCCTTCCGCCCGTACCGAGTCCGGGTAGAGCCGTACCTCCTGCCAAGCAGTCCGCGGCTCAGTTGCCACCAGCGCGCCGCATCCCGCGCACTCAAGGTTCGGTCCGTCCATCCCGTGGGGACCGCAGCAGCCACTGCGCCGCGCTAGGTCGCTGACCGGCACGGCCCCCACCACGTCGCCCGACGGGAGCACGAACGTGCCCTGCAGCCCACCGGAAACGCGATACCGACCATCGCCAGCCGGGACGTACGGCAGACCGAACGGCTCATCGTCGATTGCATATGTACCCAGCGCCATCCGCAGCGTGCACCGCACGCCACCAGGCATGGCAGCCGGCGTCGCCATGTCGCCGGGCAGCGCGGCCGACACGACCGGAACGCTCAACCGCGCCCGGCACCGTCGACATTCGTAGACCGCCACGCGCCCAGCGTGACAGACCACCGGAGGCAAACACAGGCCATTTGCGCTCGGCAGTAACGCGCTCGACTGGACTGAATCGCCACACGCTCATCCCATCAACGCGCACGCGCGGCCCGCAATCCATGTCCTGGGCGGCGATCTCGCTGGCAGGTTCCGCAGCGTCCCTGCGATCATTCCGGCATGTTCGAGCCGCTGTTCTTCCAGCACCTGCGCGGCGCCAAGCACGTCCTGCTCGCCGGAGCTGGCGGCGGCTTCGACGTGTACGCCGCGCTGCCCTTGGCCATCGCGCTGCGCGACGCCGGGATCGAAACCAGCCTCGCAAGCCTGTCCTTCACCCACCTCGACGCTCTCGGCCTGGAAGTGTGGCTCGAACCCGGCCTCGCCGCCATCCGCCCGGACACCCACTCAGCGTTCGACGACTACTTCCCCGAACGCACCCTGGCTCGCTGGCTCGAGGCCAACGCCCTGCCCCCAACCGTTTATGCCTTCCCGAAAACCGGCGTACAGCCGCTGCGCGCTGCCTACCGCGCCCTGCTCGCCCACCTCGGCGCGGACGCGGTCGTGCTCGTCGACGGCGGCACCGACCTACTACTGCGCGGCGACGAATCCGGCCTGGGTACCCCGGAGGAGGACATCGCTTCTCTCGCCGCCCTGCGGGGAATCGACGTTCCCGTCAAACTCGCCGCCTCCCTTGGCTTCGGCATCGACGCCCACCACGGCGTCAACCACGCCCAAGTCCTGGAGAACATCGCAGCACTCGAGCAGGACGGCGGCTACCTCGGGGCCTTCTCCATCCCCCGCACCAGCCGGCCTGGCGTGCTCTACCTCGATGCGGTCGAGCACGCCCAGCGCGCCACTACAACTTACCCCTCCTTCGTGCACGGCCAAATCGCCGCCGCCCTGCGCGGCCAGTTTGGCGACGTGCATACCACCGAGCGCACCCACGGCAGCGTCCTGTTCGTCAACCCGCTCATGGCCCTCTACTTCACGTTCGACCTCGGCACCTTGGCACGCAGAAACTTGTACCTGGACCGTATCGAGGACACCGTCCTGATCCGACAGGTCTCCTCCGCCATCGAAGCATTCCGCTACGAGCTGCCCGCCACCCGTAAACCCCGCACCATCCCTCACTGACGCGCGTCCGAGCTTCGAGCCCTTTCTCGGCGGTTGACTACGCGTTTACAAGCGGCCGACGTCAAGACAGGGGCGCGACGAGCTCGCCGTCCAGATCGACGACCACGTTCACGGAGCCGCCACTGCCGTTGTAGACGTCGACCCCACTAGTGCCAACAGCGACGTCCACCAGATTCGGCACCGTCTGCCCAGCGCTAAAATTCAGATTCGACGCGGTCGGTCGGGTGACGCCGCCCGGGTATACGGTGCAGGTACCCGCCCGCCGTCGGACCGGTGGCCGTAACGTTGATGATCACAGCTACCGGTGGCGCCTGGGCACCGCTCGACGCGAGTGAACTGATCTCCAACGTGCCACCGGCGGCCACCGGCTTTGGGTTCGTGCCGGCCTTGCGCGTGTCGTAAAGCCGGTACGGGAACTGCGGCGCGAGACCCGCGGTCGCGCCGGAAGTCGCGTCTCCGTAGTAGCCCGCGAGGTCGGCCACGACGTCCACGGTGCCGGAACTGGAGTTGCGCAGATCCACCTTGCCATTGCGCACCGGGACGGTGACCAGGTTCGGCACCGTCTGGCCGGCACTGAAATTGAGGTTCGAGGCGAGCGGCGCCGTCGTGCTGTCCGGAAAGACGGTCAGGTAGCCGCCTGCCTTCGGGTTGGTGACGGTCACGTTCATCGTCACCGCCGTGGTTCCGGCCGGGACTGCCGAGGACAGATCGAGCGCGAGGGTGCCGTTCGCCGAGATCGGGGCCTTGACCGGCACGCCGGTTGGCTTGCGGGTATCCAGGACTGGACCGGCGGGACCGACTTGTATCCGCTTCCCGAGTCCGCGTAGTAACCCTCGGCGTCGGCGACG
>CAVQPP010000194.1:0-6136 GCA_963714445.1 uncultured Actinomycetota bacterium | reverse complement strand
ATGTGGACCGTCCCGCCGCTGCCGTTGTGGAAGCCGACCTTGCCGTCGCTCACCATGACGGTGACCAGGTTCGGCACCGTCTGCCCACGGCTGAAGTTCAGGTTCGAGACAGTCGGCAGAATCAAGCCGTGCGGGTAGACGGTAAGGTAGCCGCCCGCGGTGGGCTGCGTGACGGTCACGTTCAGCACGACCGCGGCCAAGCCCGAGCTCGGAATCCCGTCGACACCGGCGACTGTCAGTGCGATGTCCGAGTTCGGCGCGACCGCCACCGCGGGTGCCCCGATGCCCTTGCGCGTGTCGAGCATTCGAGCCGGGTTCATCGGCGTGTAGTCGGCACCGAGCGTGAAACTCAAAACCGCGTTCTGATCGTTCGGCGAGGTGCTCCCATAACCGTCGCTAGCGATGATCAACACGCTTAGCTCGCCCGCCCTAGCGAAGTCGTGCGTCAGAGTATCTGAGGTACCGGAACTCGCTGTGGCGGCAGGTGAGCCGTCGTCGAACTTGTATGTATACGTGATCTGGTCCGACCAGGCTCCCGACACGCCGGTGGAGACGGCCGTGTCCAGAGGGCTGGCACCGGCGACATGCTTGGCGGACGGCGGGGTGAGGGAGATCGGGTCCTGATACTGAAGGCGCCCCGGTCGATGTAACCGCTGCCGGCGCCGGAGTTCGCGACCAGCGGGTCATCGACACGGCTCTGGTCGGCAAGGTCTGTGGGCGGGGCGTGTGCCGCGTCACCCGAATCGACTTCGGGCGAACCTTCGGACGGGTAGTAGGGCACTGAGGAGTTGAGTCGCGGGAACGTGTCGGGCACCACGAGCTGCGGATCCGCGACCAGATCGTGGACGCCCTGCCCGGTGGCGGCGGTGAAACTCGCCAGTCCCGAATAGCCGGTGCCGTCCCACGAGTAGAGCTGGACGCCTGTGGTGAACGCGAGGTTGTAATCGCTCGCGGTGCCCGACACCGCAGTACTCGCGACGGTGATCGGCGCCGAGCCTGCCGACCCGCACGCCCTCGTCGCGTTGCCGGCGGTGTCGATGATGTTGTTCGCGATCAGCGCGTTCGTCGACGTGCCCTCCAGTTCGATGCCCTGTTCGCAGGCCGGGGTGATCGTGTTGCTCTCGATGGTGGTCGCGGCAGCGTCGACAGCTCTGATCGCCGGCGCGAAGCCGCTGCCGTCATACGGCCCGCTCGTGATCTGGTTGGTCGTGATCACGGTATCGTCGGCGCCGGAATCGAGCTCGATCCCATTCGCCAAGGAACTTCTGGAGACGGTCACGTTAGACGACCCGTCGACCCGTACGTCCGCCTTCTGCAAGACACCGACGCTCGTGAGCCGGTCCAGCACGATGTCCTGCGAGCTCTGCGCCAATACCGCTTCCTGATTTCCCGCGACGGCGAAACCGGTAATCGTGACGTACTGGGCGCCACTGAGCAGAACGCGTGATCCGGCGATTCGCACCCATGGTCGTGCCGACTATCGGCCCGACGCCGGCGAACATCTGCGTTCCCGCGAAGCGGATCGGCGCGGCAGCCGTTCCCTTCGCAGTTATTGTCACCGTCTCCGGATACGCGCCGTTCCCGACCATCACGGTCTGACCGGCCTGCACCACCGAGGCCGCCTTGGAAATAGTGCAGAACGGCACCGTCGAAGTACCCGCACCGCTTCCGAACAGGTCACGCCCGGACCGTTGCCCACATAGAGGGTCGAGACCGCCGCACTCGCGGGCACAGCCACGAAACCTGCACTTACGAGCGCGAGCGCTAGGACATAGCACCCCGTGTTCTCTTCATTCCCCTACCGTTCATCACCGGAGACCGTACGCCAGCGAGGCCGTTCTACCGCGCCGAGATGGCTGCCATCCCATGCGCGCGGAGCACCGGCCGCGCCTGAAGTTCACTGCCCACGGCCGACCGGACCGCCGCGCCGATCACAGTCTGTGAGACCGCGGGCGCGAAGACGCCAGACAGGTCGACGACTACGTCGACGTTGCCGCCGGAGCCGTTGAAGAAGTCGGTCGCGCCGTCCTTGAGCGGAGAGAGCACCGCGTTGGGGACGGTCTGCCCCGCGACGAAGTTCAGGTTCGAGGCCTTCGGGAGCGCAGTGAGGCCGTCCGGGAAGACGGTGAGATATCCCGATGCCTGGGGGCGAGTCACGGTGACGTTGTAGAGCGCCGCGCTGAGTGTGGACGATGGCAGACCGAGCGCTCCAGCCAGATCCAGCTGACCGATTCCGTTCGCCTGTAGCGGTGAGTCCGTGCCGTGTCGATAAGGCGGGTCGGCGCGAAGGGCATCATCATGCCGGTTGAGGAAGCGCTGTAGTACCCCGCGACATCGGCGACCAGGTCCGCGCCGCCGCCGCTGCCGACGTAGAAGTCCACCTTGCCATCGACTACCGGCACGACGACGAGATTGGGCACCGTCTGATGCGCCGCGAGTTCAGGTTCGACGCGAGCGGCCGCGACGTTCCGTCCGGGTAGACGGTGAGGTAGCCGCCGAGGCGGGATTGACGACCGTGACGTTGAGCACCGCGGCCGTCGCGTTCGCCGGTGCGGCGGTCATCGGCAGGCTCAGCTCCAGTGTTCCGCCGCGGGGACCCGTCCTCCTGCGCCGCCGGTCCCGTTGCACGTGTCGAGGACTCGAGTGGGGCCGACGCCGCGCACCGGCGCCGGAGCCAAGCGCGTAGTAGCCGTCCCATCGCTACCAGGTGCGCACTTCCGCGCCGCCGACGTAGCAGTCCACTGTGCCGTTCGCACCATCGGGACCGGTGACTGGTTGGGCACCGTCAGCCGCGGCGAGCTTCAGGTTCGAGCTAGTGGGCCGGGCCAAACCGTCGGGAAACACCGCGATGTAGCCGCCCGAGGTCGGGTTGGGCACCGTGACGTTCAGCACGATGGCGATCGCGGGGTTATGGAGTGCCGAGTATCGACTGCGGCAGTGGAGCTTGACGGTGCCGTACCCGGACAGGCGCCCGTGCTTACGCCCGTGCCATTGCGGGTGTCCATGAAGATCCGGGTCGGGCCAGAACCTGCGAAACCGCCCCACGGCGGCCGTGCTGTTCGCGGTCTGGGTACGGCCCCACGCATCCGTAACGGTCACCTTGACCGGGTAGAGGCCGACGTGGCGCCGCGCCACCGGGGCCGCCGTCGACGCGTTCACGACCACCGGCGCGGAGCCGTCGCCGAAATCGAAGGAGTACGACGTGATCGGCGCACCGCCGGTAGTGGCCGTCGCGTCGAGCGTTGACCGGAACTTGCCGAGCGACCCGGCACCCCCTCGGTGACCCTCGCGGCTGGAGCGCGGCCCGCCTGCGTCCACGGCCAGCTGCTTGCTCGTGCTGGCGATATAAGCAAGCGCGTCGGTCACCGTCGATTGCACGGTGTACACGCCGATGGGCATGAAGTTAGACAGCTGAAGTATTACCCGTTAACTGCCTGCACGACGATCGGCGCGGAGCCGTCGCCGAAATCGAAGGCATACGACGTGATCGGCGCGCCGTCGGTGGTGCCCGAGCCGTCAGCGGTGACCGGGATCGGCGCATTCGGGACGCTGGCGAAGGTCGTTGTCAGCACCGGTGCGAGCGGGGCGCTGCCGGGCGTCACCGCTAATGGTGTCCGCGTCGTGCGCGGTAGCGGTAGCGCCGTACATCGTCACGCGCACGTCGATGCCCGCACTGTTGGCGCCGAGCGTCCGGTATACGTGTTGCGTCGTGTTCGCCGCCGAGGAGAGAGTCCAGCCGGTGCCGTCGTTGAAATTGAACGAGTATTCGACCACCCCGCTCCAGGCGCCCGGCGGGGTCGCGGTCGCGGTGACCGAGAACGGGTAGGTACCCGATAGCGGAGACGCGGTGACCGTCGCGGGCGGCGCCGAGGCGGGCCGAATGAACTCGTAGGCACCACGATCGACGTCGGTAATGCCGCCGGTACCGGTGTCCGGGATGTAGAGGTCGTCGGTGCGCGGGTTCCCGAGCAGGTCGGTCGGCAGCAGCCCGGGAGCGTTCGCGTCGGCCGAGTCGATCGCGGCCGAACCTTCGGTGGGGGTGGGAAAATCCTCTGCCTGGACGGGTAAGCCGTAATTCGGCCACGGAGAGTCAGTGCTGTCGTGCGCGCCCTGCCCCGTCGCCGCGGTGAGAGCCGCAGGAGTCTGGTACGTCACGCCGTTCCAGCTGTACGCGGCGTCCTGGGTGCTCTGCCAGGAGAAGATGTCGTTGTAGTCGGTCGTCGTGTGCGCTGCCGACCCCGCCGACACCGTGATCTCAGGCGCGTCTCCGGTGTTCGGAGGGGCGATGCTGTTCGGCGCACAGTTCCCGACGCCGCTCTCCATCGCGGGATTCCAGCCCCAGCCGTCGGTGACGATGTTGTTCTCGATCGAGACGTTGTGCGACGTGCCCTCGATGTCGATCGCGGACGGGCAGCCGTGGATGAGCGTGTCATTCGTGATGGTCAGACCGTTGATATTCGTCGCCGCGATCGGCGAGACCACAGTGGAGCCACCCTCGTCAGCTGCGTCGAGATAGTCCTCTATCAGCGAGACGTTCGCCGCACCCGAGCCGATCGCGACCCCGCCGAGCTTGCTACGGCTGAGCGTGACGCCGCTGGACGCCCCGTCGATCGTGACGTTCCCGGAACCCTCCTTGTAGGTCATCCGGTCGATCGTGATGTTCGAGGACTTCTGGACCGCGATCACGGGAGCGCCGGTGTAGTTCAGGATGGGGAAACCGTCGAGTTTAACGTTGCTCGCGCCGTCGAACGTGAAGGACGCTGTGTTTGCCACCGTCTGGAAGATGAACGGGTAGCCGGTGTCGACGACTTGGGTCACTGGATCCGCGACGATGGTGATCGGCGCGGCCGCGGTGCCCGATTTCGAGATCACCACGGGCTGTTTGTATCCGAACGGCCCCGGTTTGAGAACATCAACCGTATCGCCGGGCGACGCCGCGTTCACACCCGCCTGGATGTTGCAGAACGGCACGGCCAGCGTGCCCGAGCCGGTATCGGAGCACGCAGCGATCGCGTTGTTCACGTAGTACGTTGTGACGTCCGCGTGTGCGGGCAATGTCGCGAGGCCCGAGGCCACGCAGGCAATGCCAAGGACCATCGCTATACGCGATCGACTGCTCACTGTCCCCCACCCACCTGACAGCGTGGGCAGTCCTCCTGCCCCGCGGGAAGCGCAGCCTATCAGCCACCGGACACCGAACCGTGTGGTGGGCGAGTAATAATTCTGACGGGCTCTCACCATCGTCCGGCTGGAACCCCGCTGAGCCGCGCACCGCCGGCCACGCGGCACGCCATCCAGCCGATGCTCACCGGGCCAAGCACCCAGCCACGCACAATCCGCTACGCCGTGACCGGCGACGATCCGGGTCAGTTGTAAAGCCCGAACACGTCCGCGATCAGGTGGACCGTCCCACCGCTGCCGTTATAGAGCATGAAGCTGTCGAAGCTCGTTCCCACGCGGATGGTCGCGGCGTTGGGAAGGGTCTGGCCGGCAGTGAAGTTGAGTACTGACGTCAGTGGCCTGCCTCCCGCGTCATCCGGATAGGCCGTGATGTATCCGTTGGCGGCCGGTTGGGTCACGGTGATGTTCGCGGCGACGGCGTGCGGTGTGCCAGGGGCCATCGCTGGATTGTTCTCCCACCGAGACGGGCTGTGTCCCGTTCGCGCCCACCGGCCCGACAGCGTACTGACTGAGCCTGGTGTCCAGCACGCGGGTCGGCGCGATGGGCACGAAGGCCATACCCGAGCCGGACGTGAAGTAACCGCTCATGTCGACGATCAGATCAACGCTGCCCGCGCTGGTGTTGGTGAAGTCCACGTAGCCGTCCGCGCCGACCTTCACGATCGCCTCGTTCTGCGTGATCCGCCTCGCCGAGAAGTTCACATTCGAGGCCGTCGGCATAGGCTGGCCCTCCGGGTACGCGGTGATGTAGCCGCCTGCCTGCACCGCGGAGCTGAAGCTCATCGTCGGCGACGCGCCACGACAGCGCCGGCTGGCCCGCCATCGCACATTCGAACCCCGCGCTGAACTTCGTCCCCTTCTCCGAGCTCCGCGCCACGGGCTGCGGGACGCGCAGGCAGAAATGACGCCGGACAGCATTGCCTTCCTTCGGTTTCGCTGAGGGATTGACCGGCGT
>CAVQPP010000193.1:0-11986 GCA_963714445.1 uncultured Actinomycetota bacterium | reverse complement strand
TCTCCCTGCCGCACCCCTCAGTTGCGTATTGCTAGCCGAATAGGTGTTGTCATCAAGTGGCACGTGCTGCTAGAGCTCTCGATCTCTTCGGCGGGCAGGAATTTGTTCTTCGAGTTTCATTATCTGCCGACATCGGCTAATCCTTAGGCAGAAGTCTTCAATTCACGTGCAGCACTCCAGAGCAGGGAGATAAGCGAATTCAGGGGTCTAGAATGAGGCTAGCCATAGAGGGTTAGTGCATTTTAAAATGTAGGTCAAAAATAAAATCATAGAGTGTTCGGCTATGAAGCCGATCTCTCCATCGGAGGAAAAGGTGGCCGATTTTGACGCACGGGCCCCAACTACCAAATGGACGTCGAGGAGGTCGGCCCGTCGCTGAAGTATGCGACGGCGAAGGTCACCAAGGCGTCGCGCGGCGCCGGAGGCTTCGGCGGCGGTCCGTCCGGCGGTGGCGGAGGCGGCGGCTGGGGCGGAGGCGGCCAAGCAGGCGGCACCTCCGGCGGCGCAGCCCCCAGCGGCGGCAACGCGCCTCAGGACGACCCGTGGGCTACCGGAGGCGGCTCCGGCGGCGGCGGTGGCGGTGGCTGGGGCGGCGGGTACTCCGACGAGCCCCCCTTCTAACACGACAGATTTCGTAGGAATAAGAGAGCGATCATGGCTAAGCCCCCGGTGCGCAAGCCGAAGAAGAAGGTTTGCGCCTTTTGCAAGGACAAGGTCACGTCCGTCGACTACAAGGACACGAACCTGCTGCGGAAGTACATTTCCGACCGCGGCAAGATCCGTGCCCGTCGGGTGACCGGCAACTGCACCCAGCACCAGCGCGACGTCGCCACGGCCGTGAAGAACAGCCGTGAGATGGCGCTGCTGCCGTACACCAGCACCGCGCGTTAGGAAGGGCGAAGAAGATGAAGCTCATCCTCACGCACGAGGTCAGCGGCCTGGGCGCGCCCGGCGACGTGGTGGAGGTCAAGGACGGCTACGGCCGTAACTACCTGCTGCCGCGCGGCTTCGCGATCCAGTGGAGCCGTGGCGCCGAGAAGCAGATCGAGACCATCCGCAAGGCCCGCCGCGCCCGCGAGGTGCGCGACCTGGGCCACGCCCAGGAGATCAAGACCGAGCTCGAGCGCCTGAACGTGCGGCTGTCCAGCCGCGCGGGCAACTCCGGCCGGCTCTTCGGCGCGGTCACCGTCGCCGACATCGCCACCGCGGTGTCGAAGGCCGGCGGCCCGTCGCTGGACAAGCGGAAGATCGAGATCCCGAACCCGATCAAGACGGTCGGCAGCCACAAGGTCAGCATCCGGCTGCACCCCGACGTCGCGGCCACCATCGGCCTGACGATCGTCGCGGCCTGACGAAGGCTCTTCGGCCGACCGACTCAGACCGTTTCGACGGCTCTGTACCGACACGGTGTCGGGTGCCGCCCCCTACATGGACCGGCGGCGCCCGACATTTCTCGTTTCCGGCCCCGGCTTTTTTCTATCCACAGCACGTGGACAACCCTTTGACAGACCACTGCACCTCACGGCCAGAGCCACCGAGCGCGGGAGATCCGTCCACATCGGTTGTCCACTCCATACGCACAGGACAGGCCCGGGTTTTCAACAGGAATAGGGCGGTTATCCACAGCAATCCCCAAGTTGTCCACAGCCCCTGTGTATAGCGTGCTCGCCTCGTGTCCCCGCCTCGCCGTACCGTGAATGACCCACCCGAAGCTTCACCCACGCCTGAACCGAGGACCCGAGGAGGCGAGCAATCCCATGTCCGCCTTCAACGGCCCGGACGGCGTACCGGAGCCCCCTGATGACATCGGCGACCCCGGCCCAGGCGCCGGAGGCTACAGCAGCCGCCCCTCGGCATACGACCGCACTCCGCCCCAGGACCTAGCCGCCGAGCAAGGCGTCCTCGGCGGCATGCTGCTGTCGAAGGACGCGATCGCAGACGTCATCGAAGTCGTCAAGGGCCGTGACTTCTACAAACCGGCCCACGAGCTCATCTACGACTCGATCCTCGATCTCTACGGCCGAGGCGAACCCGCCGACGCAGTGACCGTTTCAGCGGAACTGACGAAGCGCGGCGAACTAGCACGCGTCGGCGGCGCGCCGTACCTGCACACCCTGATGTCCTCGGTGCCCACCGCGGCCAACGCCGGCTACTACGCGGTGATCGTCCGCGAGCGCGCAATCTTGCGGCGCCTCGTCGAGGCAGGCACCCGCATCACGCAAATGGGCTACTCCACCGACGGCGCCGATCTGGACGAGATCGTCAACCGAGCCCAAGCCGAGATCTACGGCGTCACCGAACAGCGCGCAGGCGAGGACTACGCCCCGCTGGCCGACATCATGGAAGGCGCGCTAGACGAGATCGAGTCGATCTCCAACCGCTCCGGCCAGATGACCGGCGTCCCCACCGGCTTCACCGACCTCGATGGCCTAACCAACGGCCTCCATCCCGGCCAAATGGTCATCCTCGCCGCCCGCCCCGCCATCGGTAAGGCGCTCGCGCTCGACACGCCTCTCCCGACGCCATCCGGCTGGACCACAATGGGCACCGTCCAAGTCGGCGACTACCTGCTAGGGGCAGATGGACGACCCACACGCGTAGTCGCCGCGACTGAGGTGATGACCAGTCGCCCGTGCTACGAAGTCGAATTCTCCGACGGAACCGTTCTCATCGCCGACGAACAGCATCAGTGGCTCACCGAGACTCGAGCGTCACGCAAGTCAGCGCAAGCCGCCGCAGCCGACTACAACCGGTCCCGAAGCCAGCAGACCTTCGCGTCCGTGAAGACCACCGCACAGATCGCCCAAACGCTGCACTGCACTACAGCAGACAACCGGCTCAATCACGCCGTCCCCGTCGCGGCGCCCGCACAGCTGCCCGCCAAGGCCCTCCCGCTGTCGCCCTACGCTCTCGGCGTCTGGCTATGCGACGGGCACGCCGACGCCGTCCGCTTCTCCACAGCAGACCCGGAGATCATCGAGAACCTCGAAGCCGAAGGCTTCAGCATCACCCCGGACGGGAGGCTCTCCTACTCTCTGCGGTTCCCGGAAGAGCCCGGCCCGGCCGAGAAGGCCTGCGTAGTCTGCGGCGAACAGCACGGCACGGTTCAGGCGCTCCTCCGAAGCATCGGAGTGCTCGGCGACAAGCGCATCCCCGAGGACTATCTCCGGGCATCCGAATCCCAACGCCGCGATCTGCTCGCCGGGCTGCTAGACATCGACGGCTACGTGGACGAGTCCGGCACCGTCCAGTTCGCCGTGACCGATCGACGGCTCGCGTACGACACATGGGAACTAGTCCTGAGCCTCGGATACAAGGCCTCGATGACAACCAAGCAGGTCGCTGGACGCGACCAGGACCACTCGACGTGCTACACGGTCACATTCACGCCCTCTGAGAAGGTCTTCCGCCTAACACGGAAGATCGCCCGCCAGAGCGGCGAGGATCATCCGCGTGCAGGCCTGCGCTACATCACCGACGTCCGCCCGATTCCCTCGGTACCAGTGCGCTGCGTGGAAGTGGACAACGAAGATCACTTGTATCTCGCCGGCCCGACGTGGATCCCGACCCACAACTCCACTCTCGGCCTGGACCTAGCGCGTTCCTGCTCGATTCGCAACGGCCTGACAAGTGTGATCTTCAGCCTGGAAATGGGCCGCAACGAAATCACCATGCGCCTACTCTCCGCCGAAGCAAGAGTGGCCCTTCACCACATGCGCTCCGGCACGATGACCGACGACGACTGGTCCCGCCTAGCCAGGCGAATGGGCGAAGTCTCCGCCGCCCCCCTCTTCATCGACGACTCCCCCAACATGTCGATGATGGAGATCCGCGCAAAGTGCAGGCGTCTGAAACAGCGTCACGACCTGCGCCTAGTCGTGGTCGACTACCTCCAGCTGATGTCCACCGGAGGCTCCCGCCGCCCCGAAAGCCGCCAGCAAGAGGTCTCCGAGATGTCCCGAGCCCTCAAGCTGCTGGCCAAGGAGCTCGAGGTCCCGGTCGTCGCCATCGCCCAGCTCAACCGTGGCCCCGAGCAACGCACCGACAAGCGCCCCATGATGTCCGACCTACGTGAGTCCGGCTCCCTAGAGCAGGACGCTGACGTCGTCATCCTCCTGCACCGCGAAGACGCCTACGAGCGCGAATCCCCCCGCGCCGGCGAGGCCGACCTGATCGTCGCCAAGCACCGTAACGGCCCCACCGCCACGATCACCGTCGCCTTCCAGGGCCACTACTCCCGCTTCGTAGACATGGCCCAAAGCTGACGCCCGAAGTGTAGGGTCTCGTTTCTGGCGGCATATTCTCGTTTCCACTGGCGTGGTTCTGGCACATGTGCTGCGTCGTGAGACAGCCAGGTGGGGGTGCGTCCCTTCTCAGTCGAGTTCGCAAAGTTTCAGTGCATCGCGCTGAATTCTCGATGCGGAGCCCGCTGGGCACAGTTCGAAAGGTGCGCTGGTCGCCACCGCTGGTCACGGATGGCCAAGATGGCAAGGAAACCGAGACCCTACACGAAGGCAGCTAGCCGTTCCGCTGTCTGCGCCTTCTGTCTGCGCCTTCGCATACCGTCGAAGGCGTGATCACCACGTTGGCCGTCGAGAACTATCGCTCGCTGCGGAACCTGTGCATCCCGCTCGGGCGGCTAACCGTGGTCACCGGCGCCAATGGCAGCGGAAAGTCCAGCCTGTACCGGGCCGTGCGGCTGCTGGCCGACGTCTCGCGTAACGGGGCGGTGGCGGCGCTGGCGCGGGAGGGCGGCCTGCACAGCACGCTTTGGGCCGGACCGCAGCACGGCACGAAGGCTGGCCGCAAGACGCAGGGCACGACACGCACCGCACCGGTCGGGCTGCGGCTCGGCTTTGGCGGCGATGAGTTCGGCTACGCGATCGACTTGGGGCTGCCGATGCCGAGCAACGACGCTGAAGCGGCCAAGTTCAATCAGGATCCGGCGATCAAGACCGAGGCGGTGTGGAGCGGTCCGGTCCTTCGTCCGGCGACGTCGCTGATCGAGCGGCACAACAACGCAGTCACGGTGCGCGGCGACGACGGGAAATGGGCGCCGAAGGCGTATCCGATCGCGGCGTTCGACAGCATGCTGAGCGAGTTCGCCGATCCCGAGGCCGCCCCGGAACTGTTCCGGGTCAGGGACCGGATTCGGTCGTGGCGTTTCTACGACCACTTCCGCACCGACGCGGAGGCGCCCGCCCGCGCCCCGCAGATCGGCACGCGCACGCCGGTGCTGGCGCACGATGGCGCCGATCTGGCTGCCGCGCTGCAGACCATCCTGGCGACCGGCCAGCGGACGCAGCTGGACGAGGCGATCGACAGCGCGTTCCCGGGCAGCCGTCTGCAGATCCAGGTCGGGGCGGACGGCCGGTTCTCGCTGCAGTTGTGGCAACACGGGCTATTGCGTCCGCTCGGCGCTGCGGAGCTGTCCGACGGCACGCTTCGCTATCTGCTGCTGGCCGCCGCGTTGCTGAGCCCGCGGTCGGCAGACCTGCTGGTGTTCAACGAGCCCGAGACCAGCCTGCACCCGGACCTGCTGCAGCCGCTCGGCGCGCTCATCGCGGCGGTGTCGGAGCGCAGCCAGATCGTCGTGGTCTCACACTCCGGCGCGCTGATCACGGCCATCGGCCGCGCGGCGGCGACGCTGCGGCGCGATGTGGGGATGGTCGAGTTGGAGAAAACCAACGGGGAGACGGTGCTTCCTGGGCAGGGCCTGCTCGACTCCCCGCTGTGGTTCTGGCCGAAACGCTAAGACCGAGACGCGCACCCGCACCCCGGGACCATGTGTCTGCGGCCAGGGCTAGCGTGACGTCCATGACTGATGACGATCGCCCGTGGGAACCACCGCTGGCCGGCACCGAGGCCGAGCACCTGGTCGGGGCGCTCGAGCGGCTGCGCACGACGTTCCGCTGGAAAGCGGACGACCTCGACTCCGCCGGGCTGGACGCACACGTGGGCGCCTCCGCTCTGACGCTCGGCGGGCTGCTGAAGCATCTGGCTGCCGCAGAGGACTACATGTGGACCGCCAAGCTGAGCGGTACGCCGATCGGCGCGCCGTGGGACGCGCTCGGCTGGGACGGCAGCGAGGACTGGGACTTCACGTTCGACACCACCAATGACAGCCCCGAGCAGCTCTACGAGCTCTGGGACGGCATGGTGCAACGCTCCCGTCTCAGGCTCGGCGCGGCGCTGGACGATGGCGGGCTCGATCAGCTGGTTCAGCTCACGTGGCCCGACGGTAGCCGTGCCAACCTGCGTCGGCTGGTGTGCGATCTGATCGAGGAATACGGACGGCACACCGGGCATGCCGATCTGCTGCGCGAGGCTGTGGACGGCAGGGTCGGGGAGGACCCGCCGGACGGTTGGCGTCCCGTCAGCGGCCCGGCCGGGCGTGCCGGCCGGGTGTAGATCGCTGCGTGTAAAAGACGCGTGTAGACGCAGACTGTCGGCGCGTCAGTCCTCGTTGAGGAACGCCAAGTCGAGCCGGTTGAGGCGATCCGTGTCGGCGAGGATGTCGATCTGGATGATCTTTCCGTCCTGTACGGCGAAGCTCATCACGGCGACCGGCGCGCCGTCCACGATCGTCGCGATGCCTGGCAGACCGTTGACGAGCACCAGCCGCGCGAAGCGTGCCAACCGGCGGAACGTGTACGCCTCGTTGGCCACTTCGCGCGCGCCAACGACGAAACGGTTCTCGGCGACACCGCGCGCGACGCCCGGCGTGAGGACACCGACGTCGGCGCGCAGGATTACGTCTGGGTCGAGCAGCGCTAGCAATCCCTCGAAGTCGCCACCGCGCGAGGCGGCCATGAACGCCTTGACGATCTCGCGCTGCCGGGACTGATCCGGATCCCGCGCGGCGGCCGAGCCCTGGACTCGGCGTCGCGCGCGGCTGGCGAGCTGGCGCGCCGAGGTCGGCGTGCGCCCGATGATCGGCGCGATGTCCTCGAAGGGCACGGCGAACAGGTCGTGCAGGACGAACGCGAGCCGTTCGGCAGGCGCCAACGTTTCGAGCACGACGAGCAGGGCCAAACCGACCGAGTCGGCGAGCAGCGCCTCGTGTTCCGGATCGACGCCCTCCTCACGGCTGACGATCGGATCGGGTACGCGCACGCCGAGCGGTTCCTCGCGGCGCGATGCCCGTGAGCGCAGCATGTCCAGGCATACGCGGCCCACGACCGTGGTCAGCCAGCCGACCAAGTTCTGCACGTCGCTCGTGTCGGAGCGGCTTAGTCGCATCCACGCTTCCTGTACCGCGTCGTCCGCCTCGCTAAGCGAGCCGAGCATGCGGTACGCCACCGCGCGCAGGTGAGCGCGGTGCTCATCGAAGCGCAGCGCCAGGAATTCCTGGGTCAGGTCCTCTTCGCCGTCCATCTGTCACATTCTCCCAAGTCCGTCCGTCATAGCTGTGACGAACCGAATCCGGTCGATGTGACCAACGGACTTCAGGAGACGGAAATGCAGGCACGGATGAGCAACCCGGCGGTTAGCGTTCCTGGCGCATTCCCCGCGCTGATGGCGCTGGCGGGTGCGGCACGCAAGACCGGCGTGCCGCAGACCACCCTCGAGCTGATGAACCTGCGCGCCAGCCAGATCAACGGCTGCAGCGTCTGCGCGCACATGCACGCTCGCGACCTGCGCAAGGCCGGCGAGAGCGACGAGCGGATCGACACCGTGGCGGCGTTCAGGGACGCGCCGTTCTTCACCGAAGCCGAGCGCGCCGCGCTCGAGCTGACCGAGGCGCTGACCCGGCTGAGCGACCGCGCGGACCAGGTTTCGGACGAGCTCTACGAGGAGGTCCGCAAGCACTACGACGAGCAGCAGCTCGGCGGCTTGATCCTCTCGATCTCGCTGATCAACGTCTGGAACCGGACCAACATCGCCACGCGGCAGGTCGCCGGCTCGGCCGGCTGACCGCGAAAGCGAACTAGACCGTGACGGCGGCGGCTACAGCGGCGATGAGATCGTCGCCGCTGTACGCCCGACCGCCGATTCCCCACGCTCCGTCAGGAGCGTTGAGGATGTTGACCCACGTGTCGTTCGGGTCGTGCCCGGCGACCGTTAGCTGACCGACGATCTGGGTCGCGGCCGCGATGAACGCGGCGCGTGCCTCGAGCGTCGGCAGCCCGATGTTCGGCAGCTTAAGTTCGACCATCACGAGGGGGCGGTTCACGCCGCCGCCGTAGACGTGCTCGGGCTCCAGGATGTGTACCGTGCCGCCGACGAGGCTGGTGAAGTACGCATTTCCGGCGAGCCCACTGGCCTCGACGAGCGCCGTGGTCAGCAGCGGGAGGATGTAGCGCTCGCCGGAATCGGTGAGCACGCCGCGCGGAGCAGTGACGGTGATCGGCATGAGAATCCCCTCGATAGAATAGCTAGTACGTACGTACTAAAGCTCGCGCAGCACAGCTTGCAGTAGGATGGCCGTACTAGTCAAGGGGGTGCCGCCATGGCTGCCGACACACGCGGCCGGATGATCGACGCGACCGTGCGCGCGCTGCAACGGCGTGGCGTCGCGGGCATGTCGTTCACCGAAGTCCTGGAGGACAGCGGCGCGGCGCGCGGTGCGATCTACCACCATTTCCCCGGCGGCAAGGCGCAACTCATCGCCGAGGCGGCAGCGCGCAATGGTCAGGACGTCCGCGACTTCTTCGGCACGTTGCCCACCGATGACCCCCAGGCCGTCGTCAATGCGTTCCTCGCCGCGATCCGGCCGGTCGTGCAGGACTCGGCTTCCGGCGGCGGATGCGCCGTCGCCGCCGTCACCGTTGACGCCGGTCTCGACGCGGAAGGCAGTGCGCTGCGAGAGATCGCCGCCACGGCGTTCGAATCCTGGATCGACCAGCTGGCCGAACGGCTCAAGAAGGCCGGTCTCGAGGCAGCACAGGCGACGGACCTCGCGACGACGCTGGTCACGCTGCTCGAAGGTGCCCACGTCTTGTGCCGGGCCGCGGGCACCATCGAACCCTTCGATCGAGCGGCACGTACCGCCGTCGACCTCGCTAGTCGCTACTAGCTTCTAGCTCCGCAGTTTGCGGATGCGCGAGAAACAGAGAGCGAACAGCAACGCGGCGAGGACGGCGTAAATCGCGGTCTCGAACCACTGCAGCGGCCAGTAGCGGCTTGCCGGTTGGTACGTGAGATCGACGTGCAGATTGAGCGGCGCGAGACACGCGCCCAGCGAGCCGAAGCCCGGTCCTGCGCCTTTTCCGGCCGGGGTGAGGCCCTGATTGCCCATTTGGGTCCAGCAGTTGAGGATCTCGCTGGTCTGAATCGGTTGCCCGGCGCTGTTCAGCGCCGGAGTCTGGGACTGCGCCCAGGCCCCGGCCGGCACCGGTAGGTCGATGTCGACCGGGCCGGTCACCGCCGAGGAGCGGTCGAATCTGATGGCCTGGCTCATCGTGCTCTGGTTGATCGCCACGGTGGACGTGGTCGTCGGCAGCAGGTTCGGACGCAGACCGGCCGTCACGACGACTTGGACGACGATGAAAATCGCGAGCGTGGCGGCCATCGCGGGCAGCGTGCGCCGGATCAGCAGCCCGGCGGTAACCCCGAGCGCGAAGGCGAAGGCGGCGTAGCCGAGCGGCGCGATGTCGCGTGCGTTGAACGCCCTCGTGCCCCAGCGGTTGCCCGCTACCGTATCGAGCGGGCTGGCCCACCAGGTGATCAGGAGGCTGAGCACGCCCGCGATGATGACCGCGACCAGCGCGATACCGGCGAGCTTGACCGCGAGCCAGCGGACGCGCGTCACCGACTGGTTCCAGACCATGTAATGCGTGCCGCGCTCGAGTTCCCCGGCGACCAACGGCGCGCCCAAGAAGATCCCGATCAGGGCCGGAGCGGCCATCACGAGGAATTCGGCGAGGTACATCGGGCCGTTGTACTGGTCCTGCAGTGCGTTGAATGTCCCGAAGCAGCTGTTCTGCGGTCGGCAGAGTGCCAGATCGCTGGAATAGGAGTTCCGCAGCTGCGTTCCAGTGATCAGCAGATAAGCGGCGAGCGCGGCGAGGAGGCCGGCGATCACGAAGCTCTGCGTGCGGAATTGCCGCCAGGTCAGCCACATCATCGCACTGCCTCCGTACCCTGCGTCGCCAGCGTGCGGTAGCCGGGATTGACGGCTTCCATGTACGTGAGCACGAGGTCTTCCATGCTGAGCGGTTCCGCGACCCAGTCCCCGGCAGGCAGCGGATCGTCGGTGCGTACGACGAACGTGCTCTGCCGGTCAGTGTGCTCAGCGGAGACCACCTGGAGGCCGGCCGGGAGCGTGTCGGGATCACGGCGCGTGCACACGATCCGGTGGTGGGCGGCTATGACCTCGTCGACCTCACCGGCCAGCCGTACGCGCGAGGCGACGAGCACGATCAGGTAGTCGCAGACGCGTTCCAGGTCGGAGATCAGGTGCGACGAGAGAACCACGCTCGTGCCGTTGTCCACGACGGATTCCATCAGGTGCTTGAGGAATTCGCGTCGGGCGAGCGGGTCGAGGCTGGCGACCGGCTCGTCGAGCAGGAGCAGTTCCGGCCGCTTCCCGGCTGCCACCGTCAGGGCGAGTTGCGCGCGCTGGCCGCCGGAGAGTTTCCCGGCCTTCTGCGACGGATCCAGGTCGAGTTGCGCGATGCGTTGCGCGGCGAAGTCCTGATCCCAGCGCGGGTTCAGGTGCGCGCCGAGCCGTAGGTGGTCGGCCACGGACAAGTGCGGATACACCGGCGCGTCCTGCGCGAGGAAGCCGACGCGGGCGAGTTGTCCGGTCCCTGAGCCAGGCGTGTTGCCGAGCACGCTGATGGTGCCCGAGGTCGGGGTCAGCATGCCGCAGGCGAGCTTGAGCAGCGTGGATTTCCCGGCGCCGTTCGGGCCGACAAGGCCGACCACGTGCCCGGGCGGGATGTTCAAGGTGCAGTCGGTCAGCGCGCGGCGCCGGCCGTACTGCATGCCCAGCGCGTGGGCTTCCAGGATCGCGGTCATTTCTCCTCTTCGGCGGTGCTGCGGAACGTGCTGGTGAACAAGGCCTCGATCTCCGCCTCGGCCAAGCCGGCGTCGCGTGCGCGCCCCAGCCAGGCGGCCAGCTCGCGGCGCAGCGGCCCGTGTTCGGTGAGCGAGGCCTGGCCCAGGGTCCGGGTGACGAAGGTGCCCACCCCCGGTTTCGGCGTCACCAGTCCCTCGCGTTCGAGGTCCCGGTACGCCTTGAGCACGGTGTTCGGGTTGATCGCGACCTTCGAGACGACCTGCTTGACCGTCGGCAGTTGGTCCCCCTCGGACAGCAGGCCAAGCAGCAGCGCCTGCCGCACCTGCTGGACGATCTGCAGGTACGGCGCGACGCCGGAGCGCGGGTCCAGATGGAACTCGATCACCACGGCCTCTATTCATCTAGGTAACTAGTACAATAGAGAGCCAAGGCGGCGTGGTGTCAAGCAGCCGTGTCAAGGGAGCCGAAACAGGAGAGGGCCAGCACACACAATCCGCAGATCGAGGCGACCGACGGCTGCGAATTCGTGCACGACTTCGCGATCACGCCGACGGCCGCGACGTAGCGACCGCGGCGGGTGGCCGTACGCCAGCGAATTCGCGCGCCAACAGTTATGAAAAGAGACTCGGACTTTCCTGATGTTTTCCCGCACCTCGATTACAAACCGAAATTGCCGCAGCGCATGGACCACGGAATCGGCATTGTCGGCGCCGGTGGGATCGTCAACTATGCGCACCTGCCCGCCTACAAGAAAGCTGGATTCAAAGTCGTGGGCATCACCGATCGGAATCATGAGCAGGCGGAACATACCGCCAAAGAACATGGAATTGGCAAAGTGTATGCCAGCGTCGATGAGCTATTACGTCAGCCTGAGATCGAAATCGTCGACATAGCTGTCTATCCCGCCGAGCAGCCGCCATCGTCGAACAAGTCACGGCTGCCGGCAAACATCTGCTGTGCCAGAAACCGCTCTCCGATGAGTATGCAAAAGCAGTTCGAAGTGTCGAACTCGCGGAACGT
>CAVQPP010000192.1:0-49965 GCA_963714445.1 uncultured Actinomycetota bacterium | reverse complement strand
TACGTCCCTCCTATTAATGATGTAGCGCCGATCGGTGACCGACAGGGTCTCCCTTACATTATCGATATCGGTAACCAGTACGCCAATTCCAGTCGCTTTCAAATCAGAAATAATCTTTTGTAAATCAAGTACCGCGATGGAATCGGTTCCGGAAAAGGGCTCATCCAGCAAAATGAAAGCCGGTGAAATACACAGACAGCGGGCAATCTCAACCTGTCGGCGCTCGCCCCCTGACAACGCGTAGCCGCGATCTTCTCGGATGACGCCCAGTCCCAACTGATCGATCAGTTTTTCCATTCGCTCACGGCGCTCGTGCCACGAAATCGGCTGCGCCTCAAGTACCGCCAGGATATTGTCCTCGACCGTTAATTTGCGAAAGATGGACGGCTCCTGTGGCAGATACCCGATCCCATAATTCCTGGCCCGCAGTACATAGGCTGGTTAGTTATGTCCTGCCCTTGATCAAGACCCGCCCAGTCTCGGCCGGAATGAGCCCCACGACAATGTAGAAACTGGTGGTCTTGCCGGCTCCGTTCGTCCCAGCAGACCGACCACCTCACCTTGTTTTACGTGGAAGCTGACCCCGCTGACGACCCTTCGGCCGCGGTAGCTTTTGCCGATCTCATCCGCCGATAACGTCTGCATTTACTTCGTGGTACGTGCGCGAGTAATGGTGGGGGAAGAGCGTTTACTCTCTACCAGCACCCTATCATCGTGACTGTAGAAAGTCAACGAATCGCCCCACACCGTACCGTGTTCGGCATCAAACTGCTAGGCGATTTCGCCCGTAAGAGAGTACTTGCCATCGTCAGCGGTATAAACCAATCGATCTCCCACGGCCCGCGGTTCGGTCCCGTGACTACGACCTTTCCGACGGCAACCATGTGATCGATCTGGCTCGGCCCATCCGAGCCGGGGAGGATCGATTGCTTTGGCGCGGCAGACGTTGGCGTTTGGGCGGCATTTTTCGTATCCGATCCGCCGGCTTTAAATAGACTCAATCTGCTGCCCATTGATTGTATTGGGTATGCTCTTGGCAAAGACGTCGCCGGTATAGCGGGCTCGGCGCTCTTCATCCGTATAGGTCAACTTGTCAGAGGTCACATTGACCGGCGTAAGCTTTCCGTCCTGCCCCTTTTGCATGAATAGGCTTAAGACCTTGTGCGACGGATCAGACTCGGCAACGATGCTGCGCTTCTGATCGTCAAAATCGATCTTGGGCGCACGGGACCACTGGCGGTCTGCCAGAGCCGAACGTTCCGGTATAGTGGGCCACGCCCGGTTCCTTATGCGCAGTCATTGCTGGGCCGTGACGTGAATGGTGATCGGACTCGCCAGTAGGCGCCATCGGGTTGAGGCTTGAGATCGCTGTAGGTTGTTTTTACGTTGTCATCGGCGAAGCCGTCTCCGGTCTGACGGTTGATGCGCACCGTTACGGCGGTTGTAGTCATTCCGCCATCAATCACGCGTGGCGAACCCGTTAGCAGCAGCATGGTATCGCTTGGGGTGTAGGTCGCGACATCGGCGAACGCCTCTCGTCCTCCTGTGTCCGGTTTGGCAGAAGCTTCGTGATATTGGAAATCTCCCGTCTGTATCAAGGTCTGCACACCGCCATCGGGAGCGAACGTTACATCCAGGCTATGTGCGACGCTGACTTTGTCGGGATCTCCGGGCGACGTGGAGACAATTCGCGAATTGGGCGAACCGTGCAACGTCTGAATGCGATTGTTGCTGTCGAAAGTAGCATGGAACTTGCCGGCAGTAGCGACAGTTGTGGAGTTGCCCCCCGTCTCTCCTGTCGCTATTGCTGGGGCTTTTCTGGGTTGATGCTCCCGGGCGCGGGAAAATCGTGATGCTGGCCTTGCCGACGGTGTCACCGGTCTTGAGTTGGTTTCCATTCTCCAGCAGGAAATCCAGCTGGTCGGCGGCAATTTCCATCGGCTGGCCGCTAGGCTGGCCACTGGTACCAGACTTGGCCGGCTTGGGCTCCTGCGTAGCGGGCTTCGGATCCTGCATCATGCGCGCATTCTTTACCATGTGAAGCCGCAAGGGCTGATTCTGGTCATCGAAGTCGAGAACAAACGTATCCGCGGTTCCGTGCGCTACGCTCGCGCCATGTGACTCGAACTTGGCCCCACCAGAGAGAATAGCCTGCTCCATGGAATTGTTTCGGACCCATGTTCATGTCCCCACGAGGGCCCGTAATCTCGACAGTCGAGGGCCCCCGGCTCTGGATATGGACATTGCCTTCGGTCACCACGTGCTGCACCGTATTGTCCGGCTTGGAACAGCATGGTGCCTTTGTCAGCCGTCAGAGTGCGGTCCGGCTGGTCAATGCGTACATTCTGAAGCGTGGCCTGCCTGGGTGTTTTTTGAATTGTGCCGCTGGTGCCGGTAATGACCGCAGGATGTTCGCTGGTGGTGGTGATGTGAACGTCAGATTTCAACTGAAGTTCATTGCTGTTGGAATCGTAGTAAGCGCCCTTAGCAGATCCCGTAGGCCGGGCGGTACGAAAGTTCACAACTTCGTCGGTGTGCGCGATCCCGGTTTTCTGATTGAAGGTAAGGGAACTGGTCAGCAGATGAAGCGGGTTCTTCAGTTCGGCAGGTGGTGCTTGGTCAGGCTTCCGGGCAGCTTTGCATTCCCCTGGAGGTCGATATGCACCTCACCCACGGCGTTGATATCGCCCGTCCGCGGATCGTAGGTGAACTGGTTGCCGTAAATCTGATCATACCGGTCGTGCTCGTGCCCATACACGACGATATGAACGTTCCGCAGATCGGCATGGCCCCCGGCCTTGAACTGTACTGCCTTCGAAGCTCGAATAGTGTACAGAGTGCGGCCGCCCTCCGACTTGGAAAGCGAGAAGCCGTCGCTGGTCTGCTGAATATCAAATCCCAGTTGGGCGGGCACATTGTGCAACGTGGGAGCGACACGGGAGCGGGCGATCCAATAGGACACGGTGACCGCCGCCACTAGCAACACCACAGTTCCGACCAGCCACTTCCGTACCTGAGCTATGGATTGGAACATCTACCTCGATCTTACCCCAGCAGGCACAATCAACGAAAACAGGGAACTGGAGCGCGAGACCGCCGTCAGCAACGTAGCAGCGAAAAACTTCTGGCAGACGGCCCTCGGATCACCAGACAGTCGGAAGGCATGTCATGCAGCGCCTGGCGGCGGTTGGTCCAACCCGCCATCATGAAGCCGATGGTCAAGAAAAACAGCGAGAGAAATTTCATGAAGTGACGAATCGTGGCTTGTCCGAACGATACTTTGTCGCCGTCAGCGGTGACAACCTGCAGACCCAGAATGCGCTTACCAACGGTGGCGCGCCAGCAGGAACTTTCCAAGAACGCCGAGTAGAGCCACGCGCCGACCGACAGGATCAGGATGAAAGCCATCCCGGTCGCAACCTTTGAAACGAAGGGCGAAATTCCAAGCGCCCGTCCCCAGCGGCGGAGTACGAGATCGATCGCGAACGTAAGCAATAGCGCGCCGCCAGCCTCTAACGCAACGTCGATGGCGCCTGCCCAGACACGAAGCCAGAACCCGGCAAATTGTGGCTGAGCCAGATCGGTTGGCGTCGGCGGTGCGAGCAGCTTGTCAGGTTGAGAAGACACTAAACCCTGGGGGTCGGACTCGGGCAGCAAGTCTCCGCAGAACAGGCAAAACCGTCCATAGGGCAATCGTACATTGCCGCAGGTGGAACACACCTGACTCACACCATCTCCATTCGGAGGGATACTACGCTGGGTTCGTCGCGCTGTAAAAGGGCAGTACTAATAGTCCAGTGACGGGAGCGGTGCGCCCGAGACCTAGCTGCTTGGGGAAATCTATTGCAACTGATATGCAAAAGTTTGCACTTCTGCGGCGGCCCTAGCCTTACGCCCCATGATTCTGAAGTACTTATGCGACAAACAGTGGTAATGTACATGCAGCGTTCTTCGTGGATAAGAGTCCGATGGTGTAATTAGAGGAGAAAGCTCGTGATGCGCAAGGTACTGGATTTGTGCTGGTTCTGTTAGCGTCCATGGCAGCCGTGGCCGGCGTCATTCCGTTCAGCGGATCGGGATCCAGCGGGACTATAAATCCGGGGCAGCCCTTCAGCTACAACTTCGATGGCGCGGTATTCGAGCCAGACTGGGGAGTTCCGGGTGTGAACGGCGGTGTCTCGGTTTGGAGCGGGCCGACTATCGATCAATTTACGATCACCTTCGACCTTCCAAGTGGAATCTCCATTGATCCCCTGGATCTGGGGACTAACTGCAACGGCGGGCCTTTTGGCGGAAACGTCTTCTGCGCCGCGCCTTTTTCGCAGCCTTGGAATGTTACCACCCTGACCACGACTCGATAACGTTCACCGCTCTCCCAGGTGGCGACCTGCTGATCGACGGGTCCGTTCTTCGTCAACATCTTCTTCACCGGAGGCGATCCTAACGGCGCCAGTTTCAACGGTGATTGGGTTACGCCTGTTCCCGAGCCCAGCGACGTTTTGTTTTGGCTCTAATCCTGGACTGGCCGGAATCTTGCGACGCAGATTATTGCTCTGACCCTCCTTGTTTTTTGGGGATAACTAAGAAGCCGGAGCGAATTCGCTCCGGCTTCTTCTGTGTCCAGCGATTAAATTCCCGCCTCACGCCGGCTTGAATGCTTGTCCAATCAGTACCCTCGCTCCAGTTCGTCAAGCATCGCTTCCATCTCTGCAAGGGCGTGCTGATTTCGTGTCCGGCGCGCACATTCGATGCCCTGCTGCAACAGCGACTGCGCTTCGTTCTTCCGCTCAGCGCGAGCCAGGGCCTGCGCAGCCATGAAGTATCCCATTTGGTGTAATCGGGATGAGTGGCTAGCAAGCGTTGGAACTCGGTGAGTGCAGCGTCGGTTTCACCCGAGCCGGAGTACTCCAACCCAAGCGCGTAGCGTGCGAAAGCGTCATCGGGATCAGCGTCGAGAATCTCTTTCAGCGCCGCCACGGCGCGAACGACAGCGAGCAGCGGCGCATCGCGGCGTGGACGAGCGACGCCACTGGCAGTGCCATCGTGCCGACGGCCGCCATTCCTGTGCACGAGCTGCTGCGGCAGCGCGTGGGCCAGTGGCCTGACGCGGTAGCGATCGAGTGCGAGCAGGAAGCCCTGTCGTTCGCGCAGCTGGACGCGCGCAGCGAGGCTCTGGCGCGTCGCCTTGCGGCGGCCGGAGTGCGCCGCGGGGACGTGGTCGGTCTGCACCTGCCGCCCTGCGTCGACGCCGTGGTCGCGGTGTGGGCAGCGTGGAAGGCTGGCGCCGCGTTCCTGCCGCTCGACCCGGAGCTTGTCGCCGGCTCGACTGGAATTCATGCTCGACGACGCGGCTCCTGCGGTCGTGATCTCGCATGACGCTTCGGCGGTCCCCGGCTCGTGGCCGTGCGTGTCTCCGGGTGCTGATGCTGACGGCTACGTGGACGCGTCGGATGTGGCGCTGCCGCAGGTCGGCGCGCAGGACCTGGCGTACGTCATGTACACCTCGGGCTCGACCGGACGTCCCAAGGGCGTGATGGTCGACCACGGCAGCCTGGCCGACTACGCCGAAGCACGGCTGCTGCCGCGTATGCGGAACGCCGGGCTCGCGGCCGGGGAGAACGCCCGAGTGCTCACCGGGACGTCGGCCTTCATCTCAGACTTCTTCCTGGAGCAGGTCCTGCCGCTGCTCGACGGTCATCGACTGCTGATGGTCACCGGTTCGGAGGCGACGCGACCCGCGTCATCTCGTCGAGCGGGCGCAGAGCGCTGAGACGGCGCTGGACGTCGTCGGCTCGACCACGTCGCAGATGCAGCTGATGGTCGAGGCCGGGCTGCTCGACGCCCCGCATCCGCCGCGCCTCATCACGATCGGCGGCGAGGCGTGCCCGCCGGACCTGTGGCAAGCGCTGCGGTCCCGGCCGGGAGTCACCGCGCACAACACCTACGGCCCTGCCGAAGCCACGGTGGACGCGACGCTCGCGGACCTCGGTTCGCACGAGTCGCCGGTGATCGGTCGGCCGTACGGGACCACGCGCGTGTACCTCGTCAATGACGACCTCCAGCTTGTGACGCCGGGCGCGGTCGGCGAAGTGGTGATCGGCGGTCCCGGCGTCGGCCGCGGGTATGTGCGGCGGCCGGAGACGACCGCGGCGGTGTTCGTGCCCGATCCGTGGGGCGAACCGGGTGACCGGTTGTACCGCTCCGGGGACCTCGGCCGGTACACGGTTGACGGCCAGATCGAGTTTCTGGGGCGCGCGGACAACCAGGTCAAGATCCTGGGTCAGCGCGTGGAGCCCGAGGAGGTCGAGGCGGCGCTGCGTAGCCACCCCACGATCGAGGCGGCCGCGGTCACCGCGCAGCGGCTCGGCGCGAATCGCCGGTTGCAGCTGGTCGCGCATGTGGTGACGGCCGACGGCGTGACGTTCGATCGCAAGCAAGTGCGCGAGTATCTGGCCGGTCGGCTGCCGGCTGCGGCCGTTCCGATGGTGCTGGTGCGGCTCGACGCGCTGCCGATGACGGTCGGCGGCAAGCTTGATCGCAGGGCACTGACCGTGCCCGATGATGCCGGGGAAGCGCAGCTTTCGCGCCGCGAGGTAGCTGCGCCGCGGACGGAGACCGAAGCGCGCGTCGCAGCGGTCTGGCAGACGGTGCTCGGCGTCGCGCAGGTCGGCGTGCTCGACGACTTCTTCGGACTCGGTGGCCACTCGCTGCTCGCGGTTCGTCTCGCGATGCGCGTCGGCGCGCAGTTCGGCGTGAACCTGGCGCTGCACGAGGTCTTCGCGCATCCGACGGTCGCCGGGCAGGCCGAGCTGATCGACGCTCGGGGAGCGGACGGTTCGACCGGTCGCATTCCCCAGGTCGCGCGCGAGGGACGATCGGATGCTGCCGGCCTCGCATGCGCAGGAGCGGCAGTGGTTCCTGTGGAAGCTCGCGCCGGACAGCGCGACGTACAACGTCCCCTTCGGCTACGAGGTGGACGGCGAGCTCGACCTGGCCGCGCTCAGCGCCGCGATCGACGCTCTCGTCGAGCGTCACGAGCCGCTGCGCACGACGCTGCACGTCGGCGCGGACGGTCAGGTTGTCCAGCGCATCGGCGCCGCGTCGAGCAGCGCCCTGATCGCACGGGACGTGGACGCGGCCGATCTTCCAGGTCTGATTGACGCGGAGTCGTGGCGTCCGTTCGACCTGAGCACCGGGCCGGTGCTGCGGACGAACGTGTGGCGCACCGCGCCGGACCGGTACGTCGTTCTCTTCGTCGCGCACCACGTCGCGACCGACGAGTGGTCGACCGAGGTCTTCGAGCGCGAACTGTGGGCGCTGTACCGCTCGGGCGGCGATGCCGCGGCTGCCGGGCTGGCTTCGCTGGACGTCCAGTACGCCGACTACGCGCTCTGGCACCGCGAGCTGGTGGAACGTCAGGCCGAGGAAGACATCGCATACTGGCGGTCCGCGCTTGAGGACGCGCCGTCGCCGAACCTGTATTCACGCGGCGGACAGACGCCGGCGGACGGCGCTGCGTCCGGGGAAGCCACGAGCACGATCCCGGCGGAGCAGTTGGCCGCGCTGGACGAGGTCCGCGCGCAGGCTGGCGCGACCGAGTTCATGCTCTACCTCGCGATCTACACGCTGCTGCTGGCGCGCCGGTCGGGCGAGCGCGACCTCACGGTCGGCGTTCCGGTCTCCGGCCGGACGCACCCGGATCTCGCTCCGCTGATCGGTTTCTTCGTCAATACGTTGGCGCTGAGGGTCACCGTCCATCCCGAGGACGACTTCCCGACCCACCTAGGCCGCGTGCGCGCGGCGGTCCTCGAGGCGTTCGCGCACCAGGAGGCACCGTTCGAACAGGTGGTCCGGGCCGTGGCGCCGGACCGTGCCGACGGTGCGAACCCACTGTTCCGCACGCTGTTCAACTTCCTGCCTGGAGTGCAGGCGTCTGACCGGCTGGCCGAGAGCGTGCCTGCGGGTCTGACGGTCCGCGACCTGCCGCTCGAAGGTGGCGATAGTCACTTCGACTGGTCGCTGGGCACGATGCGCAGCGCTGACGGACTCAACCTGAACCTCGAGTTCGCCACAGAACACCTCGACGCCGACGCGGCCGACGAGATGCTGCGCACGTTCGCCGAGGTCTGGCGACGTTGGGCGACGCGCCGCAGACCACGGTCGCGCAGATCCTGCGCGCGAGCGACCGCGAGCAGGACCGGATCGCCGCCTGGACTGGGGACGCTTCGGTGCTGGCGTGCGAGGTTCCGGTGCACGAGCTGCTGCGCGAGCGCGTGGCGTCGTGGCCGGACACGATCGCGGTCGAGTCGGGTGCTGAGCGGCTGACGTTCGCGCAGCTCAACGAGCGCAGCGAGACGTTGGCGCGTCGGCTGGCCGCTGCGGGAGTGCGGCGTGGCGATCTCGTCGGACTGCACCTGCGGCCGAGCGTTCACGCGATCGTCGCGGCTTGGGCGGTCTGGAAGGCCGGCGGCGCGTTCCTGCCACTGGACCCGGATCTGCCGTCGGCGCGGCTCGCGCTGATGCTGGACGACGCGGTTCCGGTCGTCGTGGTCTCGCCGAACGCGGCCGCAGTGCCTGGTTCGTGGCCGTGCCTGTCGCCGGACGCTGATGATGCATCAGACGCCGATCTGGCCGATGTGGTGCTGCCTCAGGTCGGGCCGCGTGACCTGGCGTACGTGATGTACACGTCCGGTTCGACCGGTCGGCCGAAGGGCGTGATGGTTGAGCACGGCGGCTTGGCGAACTGGGCCGAGAACCTGCTGCTGCCGCGACTGCGGCGTGCGGGTGTCAGGGAGAACGCTCGGGTCCTGACCGGGTCCTCCGCGTTCATCTCAGACTTCTTCCTGGAGCAGGTGCTGCCGTTGCTCGGCGGCCACCGGCTGCTCGTGCTGTCCCCGACCGAGCGGCGCGATCCGCGCTACTTGGTCCAGCGGGCGCAGGAGCCTGAGACGGCGGTCGACGTCATCTGCACGCCGACTTCGCAGATCCAGCTGATGGTCGACGCGGGCCTTCTCAACACGCCGTATCCGCCGCAGCTGGTGGAGCCGGCTGGCGAAGCGGTCCCGTCGGACCTGTGGCAGGCGCTGCAGTCTCGTGCGGGCGTCGCAGCGCACAACATCTACGGACCCGCCGAAGCGACAGTCGACGCCACGTGCGCGGAAATCGGCGCGCACACGTCGCCGGTGCTCGGTCGGCCCTACGGGAACGCGCGACTGTACATCGTCGATCAGAACCTTGAGCTCGTGCCGCCTGGCGCGGTCGGCGAGCTGGTTATCGGCGGTCCCGGCGTCGGCCGCGGGTACGTGCGGCGGCCGGAGGCGACTGCGGCGGCGTTCGTGCCTGATCCGTGGGGCGAGCCGGGCGACCGGCTGTACCGGACCGGTGACCTCGGTCGGTACAACGCCGACGGCCAGATCGAGTTCCTGGGGCGTGCCGACCATCAGGTCAAGATCCTTGGTCAGCGCGTCGAGCCCGAGGAAGTCGAGGCGGCGCTGCGCAGCCACGCCGCGATCGAGGCGGCGGCGGTCACCGCGCAGAAACTCGGCGGACGCCTGCAGCTGATCGCGCATCTGGTCGCGGCGCAGGGTGCTGAGCTGGATCGCGAGGAGATCCGCAGCTACTTGGCAGGCCGACTTCCGGCGGCTGCGGTGCCGACGGTGCTCGTGCCGACGGATGCGCTGCCAATGATGGCCGGCGGCAAGCTGGATCGCAGGGCACTGACCGTGCCCGAGGACATCGAGGCGCAGCTCGCGCGCTCGCAGGTCGTCGCCCCACGCACGGCGACCGAGGCGCGCATCGCGGAGATCTGGCAGACGCTGCTCGGGCTCGACCGAGTCGGCGTGAACGACGACTTCTTCGCGCTCGGCGGACACTCGCTGGTCGCGGCTCGCCTGGCGATGCGCGTGAGCGCGGACCTCGGCGTCGATCTGCCGCTGCAAGAGGTGTTCGCGCAGCCGACCGTCGCCGGCCAGGCCGAGTTGATCGACAGCCGCCGCAGTGCTGATGGCGCTGACGCTTCGGTCGAGCGCATTCCGCGCGCGGTGCGCGACGAGGGCCGGACTCTGCCGGCATCGCACGCGCAGGAACGGCAATGGTTCCTGTGGCAGCTCGCGCCCGACAACCCGACGTACAACGTGCCCTGGGGCTTCGAGGTGCGCGGCGAGTTCGACGTCGCAGCGTTCGACGCGGCGGTGCACGCCCTCGTCGCGCGGCACGAAGCGTTGCGCACGACGTTGCACGTCGATCGGGACGGTCACGTCGTTCAGCGCATCGAGTCGGGCTGGAACAGCGATCTGTCCGTGCGGGATACGGCCGAATCCGAGCTCTCCGCGCTGGTCGAGGCGCAGTCGCGGCGGCCGTTCGACCTGACTGACGGTCCGGTGCTGCGGGCGAGCGCCTGGCGCATCGCACCGGAGCGGCACGTGGTCCTGTTCGTCGCGCATCACGTGGCGGTCGACGAGTGGTCGATGGACGTGTTCGAGCGCGAGCTGTGGGCGCTGTACCAGGCAGGCGGCGACGCGGCGGCTGCCGGCCTGGCTCCGCTGGACGTCCAGTACGCCGACTACGCGCTCTGGCACCGCGAGCTGGTGGAACGTCAGGCTGACGAAGACCTCGAATACTGGCGGTCCGCGCTCGGCGATGCCGCGTCCGCGACCTCTTGGCCGCGCTCGCAGGCAGTCAGGGAAGAGCGTGCGGTCTTCGCGGGGGACGAATGCTTCCACACGGTTCCGGCGCAGCGACTGGCCGGGCTGGACTCGATTCGCGCGCAGACCGGGGCGACCGAGTTCATGCTCTACCTGGCGGTCTACACGCTGTTGATCGCGCGTCAGTCGGGTGAGCGGGACATCATGGTCGGCGTCCCGGTCTCGGGCCGCTCGCATCCGGATCTCGCTCCGATGATCGGGTTCTTCGTCAACACGCTGGCGCTGCGGATCACCGTCCACCCCGAGGACGACTTCGCGACGCATCTGGGCCGCGTCCGCACCGCCGTCCTGGAGGCGTTCGCGCACCAGGAAGCACCGTTCGAGCAGGTGGTCCGGGCCGTCGTGCCCGACCGCGCGGAGGGTGTCAACCCACTGTTCCGCACTATGTTCGTCCACTCGTCGGCCGGGCAGTCGTCGGACCACGCGCCCGCAGGCCTGACCGTGCACGAACTGCCGCTCCCGGGCGGCGGTGGCAGCCGGTTCGACCTGTCGCTCGGCACGACGCGGAAGGCGGACGGACTGCACGTCAGCCTCGAATTCAGCACCGAGTTGTTCGACACGCAGTCGGCTCAGGAGCTATTGAGTTCGTTCGCCGATCTGCTGGAGACGCTGGACCGGTCGCCGCGGAGCACTGTGTCGCTGCTGCGCGCGAGTGACCGCGAGCAGGAACGAATCGCCGGATGGACCGGGGATTCCACGGTGCCGACGTGCGACGTTCCGGTGCACGAGCTGCTGCGCGAGCGCGTTGCGCTGTGGCCGGGCGTGGTCGCGGTCGAGTCGGGCGATGAGCGGCTGACGTTCGCGCAGTTGCACGAGCGCAGCGAGACGTTGGCGCGTCGCCTGGCCGTCGCGGGAGTGCGGCGCGGGCACGTGGTCGGTCTGCACCTGCGGCCGAGCGCCGACGCCGTCGTCGCGGTGTGGGCGGTCTGGAAGGCCGGCGGCGCGTTCCTGCCGCTCGACCCGGATCTGCCGTCGGCGCGGCTCCAGGTGATGCTGGACGACGCGGTTCCGTCGGTCGTGGTGTCGCCTGAGGCGGCGGCGGTGCCGGGTTCGTGGCGGATCGTGTCTCCGGACGCTGATGCTGAAGCAGACGCTGATGTGGCGGATGTCGTGTTGCCGCAGGTCGGGCCACGTGACCTGGCGTACGTCATGTACACGTCCGGTTCGACCGGTCGGCCCAAGGGCGTGATGGTTGAGCACGGCGGTCTGGCGAACTTCGCCGAGCGGCTGCTGCTGCCGCGACTGCGGTGGGCTGGCATCGAGGACGGCGAGAACATCCGGGTTCTGACTGGGACCTCGGCGTTCATCTCAGACTTCTTCCTCGAGCAGATGCTCCCGGTGCTCGGCGGTCATCGCCTGCTGGTGCTGTCGACGACCGAGCGGCGCGATCCGCGCTACCTCGTCCAGAGGGCGCAGAGCGCGGATACGGCGGTGGACTTCATCTGCACGCCGGCCTCGCAGATCCAGCTGATGGTGCAGGCCGGGATGCTCGACGCCCCGCATCCGCCGCGACTGATCGAGACCGGTGGCGAGTCGTGTCCGCCGGACCTGTGGCAGGCGTTGCAGCAGGCGCGTCCGGGTATCGTCACCCGCAACACGTACGGCCCCGCCGAGGCGACGGTTGACGTGACGCGCGTGGACATCACCGCCGCGCTCACCTCGCCGGTGCTCGGTCAGCCTTACGGCAATGTCCGGATATACCTCGTCGATAAGAACCTTGAGTTGGTGCCGCCGGGCGCGGTCGGCGAGATCGTCATCGGCGGCCCGGGCGTTGGTCGCGGGTACGTGCGGCGGCCGGAGACGACCGCGGCGGTGTTCGCGCCCGATCCGTGGGGCGAGCCTGGCAGTCGGCTGTATCGGACCGGCGACCTGGGCCGGTACACGGTTGACGGTCAGATCGAGTTCCTGGGACGCAACGACCAGCAAGTCAAGATCCTGGGTCAGCGCGTGGAGCCCGAGGAGGTCGAGGCGGCGCTGCGCGGCCATCCGGCGATCGACGCCGCGGCCGTCACGGCGCAGCAGCTCGGCGGACGGCTCCAGCTCGTCGCGCACCTCGTCACGGCCGACGGTTCGCCGTTGGATCGGGAAGAGGTGCGGGAGTACCTGGCCGGTCGGCTGCCGGTCGCGGCGATTCCAACGGTGCTCGTGCCGGTGGACGCGCTGCCGATGATGGCCGGCGGCAAGCTCGATCGCAGGGCGCTGACCGTGCCGGACGACATCGACGCGCAGCTTGTTCGGCGCGACCTCGTCGCCCCGCGTACGGAGACTGAGTCGCGAATCGCAGTGGTCTGGCAGTCGCTGCTCGGCCTCGAGCGCGTCGGCGTGCACGACGACTTCTTCGCGCTCGGCGGGCACTCGCTGATCGCCGTCCGACTCGCGATGGAACTGAGCCGGGCACTGGGCACCGAGATCCCGCTCGCTCAGCTCTACACGGCGCCGACGATCGCCGAGCAGGCCGCGCGGCTGGACGCCTTCATGCTCCACCAGCACGCGCCGACGTCCGGTCGCAGCGTCGTACCTCTCGGCGGCATGTCGGGCGCGCGTCCGCTCGTGCTCGTGCATCCCCTGGGAGGCACGCTCTTCCGCTACCTCGACCTCGTGGCCGAAGTGGAAGACGTCTTCGAGGCGTACGGCGTGCAGGGCGACTTCACTGGCGACGATGCTGATTCGGCGGACCTCCCCGGCCTGGCTCACCGATACGCCGACGAACTGGCTGCCGTCCTCGGCGACCGCGAACCGGTCATCGCCGGTTGGTCGGCAGGCGGCGTGCTCGCCCACGAACTCGCCCGAGCGCTGGCGGATCGTGGCACGAACGTCCACCGCCTCGTCCTCATCGACTCCGACCCGGAGCCGGGCGCGGCGGATGACCCGAAGGCGCGGGCAAGGGACCTCGCCGACCTGGACGCGCTGCGCGCACAAGTCGCCGAGCACGGACCCGAACCGCTGCTGACCTTCGCCGGTGCCGACCGACTCTTCGCCGTCCTCGGCGTCGATCCGGCGGCGGTGGCAGGGCTCGACGGACCGACCACGGCCGCGCTGATCGCCTTCTGGCGCACGATGTTCGCCGGCCTGGCCGCTCACCGGCCGGGCAAGTACGACGGCCGCGCCGATCTCGTCCTCGCTCGCGGCGACGAGATCGAGAACGAGAACGAGAACCAAGTCAACCGGGCCGCCTTCGCCGACGCGTGGCGGGACCTGACCGGCACGCTCACCGTCGCCTACGCCGATGGCGACCACTACCAGCTGCTACGCCGCCCCTGGGTGAAGGCCGTCGCCGACGTCCTGCGCGGATCCACCGGACAGAGCCCTACCGGACAGACAGGAGACTGACGTGCTGGTCCTAGGCATCAGCGGACTCGATCGAACGGCCGCTCTCAAGAAGCGGATGCTGCCAGACCTGGACTGGCGCGAGCAGCGCCTGGTGCAGGGTCTTGACTCGGCCGCCGCGCTGGTCGACGAGAACGGCGTCATCGCCGCCTCGGCGCAGGAGCGGCACGACGGCGTGAAGGGCACCGGCGCCTTCCCGGTCGACGCCATCAACGCCGTGCTGCAGATGGCCAGCGTGACGCTCGATGACGTCGACTTCGTCGCGCACGGCTTTCGCTACGAGCCCTCGCCGGTGTTCGAGCTCGACGAGTACCTGCGGCGCTGGTACACCGAGGCGTACAGCGAGCAGGTGCAGCTGGACGTGCTCAAGTCGCACTATCCGGACCAGGACTGGGAGCGCAAGTTCGTGCGCGTCCCGCACCACCTGGCGCACGCCGCGAGCAGCTACTACCTGAGCGGCTTCAAGGACGCGGTCGTGCTCGTGACCGACGGCATGGGGGAGTCGGAGTCCACCTCGCTCTTCCGCGGACGCGGCGGCTCGCTGGACACCCTGCGCACGTACCCGATCTCGGCCTCGCTGGGCATCCTCTACAGCGTCATCACGCAGTACCTCGGCTTCCTGCCGGGCATGGACGAGTACAAGGTCATGGGCCTCGCGCCCTACGGCGACCCGAGCGCGTTCCCGGACGCAGCGTCCGCGCTCGTCGTGCAGCGCGCCGGGGGCAACCTGTCCGTGCCGCTGCTGGCCTTCGACAAGACGCCGCAGGAGCGCGAGACGCACAGCGGCGCGATCCGCCGCCTCGAGGAGATCTTCGGCCCGGCGCGCCACCCCGACGCCGCGATCGGGCAGCGGCACATGGACATCGCGTCCGTGCTGCAGCGTGCACTCGAGGAGAGCCTGCTGTACGTGCTGCGCGAAGGCCTCACCTCCGCGAACGGCGACGCGAGCTCGCGCAACCTGTGCATGGCCGGCGGCGTGGCACTCAACTGCACCGCCAACGGCGTGATCGCCCGCAGCGGCCTGTTCGACAACGTATTCATCCAGCCCGCCGCCGGTGACGACGGCACCGCGCTCGGCGCGGCGCTGCAGGTGCTGCACACGCAGGTGCCCGCCGACCCGAAGCCGATGACGATGCCTTACTGGGGTGAGGAGTTCGGCGAGGCCGCGATCGAGGCGGCGCTGGACACGCTCGGCCCCGGCCACGACGTGCGTCACCTGCCCGGCGACTCGCTGCTGAAGGAAGTGTCCGCGCTGATCGGCTCGGGCGCGGTCGTGTCCTGGTACCAGGGCCGCATGGAGTTCGGGCCGCGCGCGCTCGGCAATCGCAGCATCCTGGCCGACCCGACCGTGCCGGACATGCGCGAGCACCTGAACGTGCTGGTGAAGCAGCGCGAGGAGTTCCGGCCGTTCGCCCCGGCGGTGCCGGTCGAGGACGCCGGCGAGTACTTCGAGATCGAGCCCGGCCAGGAGAGCACGTACCGGCACATGCTGTTCGTCACGCAGGTGCGCGAGAAGTACCGCGACCTGCTGCCGTCGATCACGCATGTTGACGGCTCGGCCCGCGTCCAGGTCGTCGAGCGCGAGTCCGCGCCGCGTTTCTACGCGCTGATCCGCCAGTTCGGCGACGACCACGGCACGCCGGTGATCCTGAACACCTCATTCAACCTCAAGGGCCAGCCGATCGTGCGCACGCCGCTTGAGGCGGTCGCCACGTACGCGCGCTCCAGCCTCGACGCGCTCGCGATCGGCGACTGGCTGATCGTGCGCGAGGCGGGCACCGATGACTGAGGAGAACGGCGCGGAAAAGCACGCCGCGTGCCTGCGCGACGCGGTCAGCGGAATCTGGTGCGCCACGCTCGGCGTCGACCACGTCAGCCCCGAGGACGACTTCTTCCTCTCCGGCGGCGACTCCGCGCAGGCCGTGGAGACCGCGATCAGTCTGCGCGCGCTGACCGGCACGGAGCTGGACCTCGACGTGCTGTATCAGTACTCCCAGTTCGGCAAGCTGCTCTCCTTCCTGACCGAGCCGAAGCCCGGGCGTGAGCAGCGCCCGCTGACTCCCGGCCGAGGAAAACCTCTGGTTCGCGGAGCGGCTGCACCCCGGCTCGGCGCAGTACAACATCGCTGCGCTCTATCGGTTCCCGGGACGCCTCGACGTGCTGCGGCTGCGTAGCGCGTTGGACGCGCTCGTCGCGCGGCACGACGGCCTGCGGCGCGGCTTCGAGACGCCGGGCCGGGTCGTTACTGTGCCCAAGGCGACCGTGTCGTGCCGCTGGCTGGACCTGCGGGGACTGCCGGAGTCCACGCTGCGCGAGGTCATCGACGAGCACGCGCGTCGTCCGTTCGATCTGGCGAACCCGCCGCTGCTGCGTGCGCTGGTCATCGACTGCGGCGACGACGGTGATCTGCTGCTGCTCACCGTGCACCACCTGGTTTGTGACGGCGGCTCACTCGCGGTGCTGGAGCACGAGCTTGGTCGTCTTTACACGAATGGTGCAGACGGCCTGCCTCAGCTCGCGCCGCGTGCTGAGGGCGCTGGCTCGTCGCGACTGTTCGACCTGGAGCAGTCGCGCGCCTTCTGGCGGCGGACGCTCGATGGATGTCCGCGCGGCATTGCGCTGCCGCATGACCTGCCCCGGCCTGCCGGGCTCGGCATCAGCGGCGACGTGCATCTGATCGTCAGCGAGGAGGCGCTGGTTGCCGACATGGCGGCGCTCGCCGCGAGCGAACGACTGAGCCCCTTCATGACGTGGGTCGTCGCCTACGCGGCCGGTCTGTTCGCGCTGACCGGCGAGCGGGACATGGTGATCGGCATCGCCGCGACATCGCGCACCGCCGAGCAGCGCGGCGAGATCGGGATGTTCGTCGACCCGGTGCCGCTGCGGCTGCTCATCCCGGAGGGATCCACCGCGCGGGACCTGGCCGGCTACGTACGTCGTGCGACGACTGAGGCGCTGGCGCATCGCGGCGTGCCGTTCCAAGAGATCGTCGAGGACTTGGGCCCGGGCGGCGATCCCGCGCGCGCGGCGTTGATGCAGGCGGGCCTGAGCTACCTGGACGCTTCGGCGTGTGTGTTGCGGTTCGACGAGCTTGAGGCTCGCCGCGAGCTGCTGCCGACCGGGACGTCCAAGTACGAACTGCTCTGGCAGGTGACGCGCCAAGCGGACCGCACGATCACCGAGTTCGAATACCTCAGCGATCTGTTCTCCGCGAAGCAGGCATCGGACGTGCACGCTGCGCTGGTGTCGGCTGCAAGCACGGCGTTCGCTCGCCCGGACGCGCCGCTGGGCACGTTCCGCCGGCTCGCGCACGGTTGTCAGCGGCTTCGAGGGTTCGACGCGTACGCCGATGCCGCGGCTCGTCCGCCAGCACGCCGAACGCCAGCCAGACGCCCCAGCGCTCCGGCACCGCGAGGTCGAACTCACCTACCGTCAGCTCCACGAGCGTGCTCTCGCGATCGCCGCCGGTCTGCGCGCCGCCGGACTGCGTCGTGGCGATGTCGTCGCCGTGCCGATGAAGCGTTCAGCCGACGCCGTTACCGCGTACCTCGGCATCGGCTACGCCGGCTGCGCGTATCTCCCGCTCGACCCCGAACTGCCGACGGACCGGATGCACACGGCCCTACGCGGCGTGGCCGACGCCGCGATCGTCGCCGAGCCGCTTGAGTCCCTGCCGTCGCAGCTGCCGGTGCTCCAGTTCGCGGAACTGATCGCGGACGTGGACGGCGCGGCTGCCTCGTTCGTCCCGTCGCCGATCACCGGCGAGGACGCGGCTTACCTGATGTCCACGTCCGGCTCGACTGGGGTCCCGAAGACCGTGGTCGTGCCGCACCGCGGAATCAGCCGGCTGGTTCCGAACGCCGAGGGCCTGGTCGTGCGCGCCGACGACATCGTCGCGCACGTGTGCAATCCGTCCTTCGACGCGGCGACGCTGGAGATCTGGGGTGCGCTCGGCGCTGGCGCGGTGCTCGTAGTCGGCGACAAGCAGGACGTGATGTCGCCGACTCGGCTGCGCGCCTTCCTCGACGAACACCGCATCAGCGTCCTGGGTCTCCCGACTGCGCTGCTGCACACGATGATCGACGTCGCACCGGACGCGTTCGGCGACATCCGGCTGCTGGTTTTCGGCGGCGAGAAGGCGGACGAGCGCCGGATGGAGCGGCTGCTTACGCATGGTGCGCCCGGCTCCGTGGTCAATGTCTACGGCCCGACCGAGAACACGACTGTCAGCACGCTGCAGCAGGTCACCATGTCGGCCATCGGCCCGGGTCCGTTGCCGATCGGGCACTGCATCTCCGGATCGAGTGCTTACGTACTCGCGGCGGACGGTTCGCCGGTCGCGCTCGGCGCGGAGGGGGAGTTGTACGTCGGCGGAGACGGCCTGGCGATTGGCTATCACGGCAATCCTGTGCTCACGGCGGCCTCGTTTGTCCCCAATCCGTTCGCACGTCGTCCCGGTGAGCGCGTCTATCGGACAGGCGACCGCGTCAGCCCACGTTCCGACGGGTCCTTCCTGTTCGTCGGACGCAACGACGACCAGGTGAAGGTGCGCGGTTATCGCGTCGAACTCGGCGAGATCGAGCACGCGCTGCGCTCGCTGCCCGGCGTCACAGACGCGGCGGTCATCGCACGTGCGACGCCTGACGGCGCCGAACTCGTGGCCTGCGTCGCTGGCGGCGCTGACGTGGCGGATACCGCAGATCTGACGGACCGGCTGCGCACGCGGCTGCCGCATTACATGATCCCCGCGCTCGTCGTCACCGACCGGCTGCCGCTCAACGCTAACGGCAAGGTGGACCGCGCCGCGCTGCTCGCGTCGCTGCCCGCTGACATCGCGCGCCCGGCCACGGCTCCCGCCGACGCCGACGACACCGCCGCGACGCCCCAGCAGAACGCAGAGCTCGACGATCCCCTCGCCGAGGAGGTGGCCGCGCTGCTGTGCGACGCCCTCGGGCTGGAGCAGATCGGTCCGGACGACAGCTTCGTCGCGCTCGGCGGCCACTCGATCAAGGCGCTCAAGCTGCTCGCCCGCGTGGACGAAAAGCTCGGCGCCGCCGTGGATCTGGCCGACTTCCTGGCCGATCCGACCCTGCGCGGCCTGCTCACCGCGGTGCGGGAAGACCTTTCCGCGCCCCGGTAACGCAGGTGAATCAAGCGAATCAGGAAACGCAATCGAACGGACATTGACCGAATTCAAGGAAGGAATGGAGCCGACCCATGGTCACCGACTACCCGCGCGAGACCGCTGCCGACTTGGTGGCGAACGCCGCATTCATCCTCATGGCCGACGAGCTGGGCGTGTCGGCTCTGCTCGACAAGGGCGAGCCCTTCAGCCGTGACGACCTGGTCGACGCGGCGCAGAACAACGCCGACGGCGTCGGCGAATTCCTCGGCGCCCTCATCGCCGCAGGGCTCGTCGAGCCGGCCCCGGACGACGCCGACCGGTTCGTCCCTGCCGGGGACTACGGCCAGCGCCGCTATGAGGCCGGGTACCTCACCTGGGCCCTGACCGCGAGCAGCCCGCACGTCGAGAACGTCGCGGAGTTCATCGCGGACTACGACGCCGCGTCCGCGAAGCACCAGCGCGACGGCCGCCGGGTCGCTGTCTCGTCGCGCTGGATGGGCTCGTACGGCGCCGCACCCTTCGCCTTCGCCGAGATCACCGGGCGCCGTCCGGCGCGGCTCGTCGACCTGGGCGCCGGCTCCGGGGGTCTGCTCACCGAGCTGCTGCGGCGGCTACCGGAGAGCATCGGCGTCGCGTTGGACATCAACGCCGCCGCGTGTGACGAGGCGTCACGCAACGCCCGGCGCGCCGGGATGGCGGACCGGCTCGAGGTGGTGAACCGCTCGGTCCAGTCGCTCGTCGCGGACCCGTCCCCGATCAACGGCGCCGACGTCATCCACGCCGGCTTCGTGATGCACGACATCCTGACCGACCCCGAGGTCGGCGACGCGGTCCTGCGCGTATGCCGCGCTTCGCTGGCGCCCGGCGGCGCGATGGTGATCATGGATGCGGTTCCGTACTCGCCCGATCCCCGCGAGCGCGCTTTCAGCGCCCTGTTCAGCTACCTGCACTCGATGGCCATGGACGTCAAGCTGCCGACCGAGGAGCAGTGGCACCTGGCGTTCGAGAAGGCGGGATTCACCAGCATCCGCATGACGGTGCTGCGCTGGCCGGCCGGCCGAATGTTCGTGGTGTCGGGTTGAGCGCGTCAGTGTCGAATTCGCACGCCTTGAACGAGCACGCTTTGAACGAGCACGGCTTGAGCGCGCCGGCCTTGAGCGGACCGGCGGGTTTTGGCGCGTTCGTACGGACGCCTGCGGCTTCCCAGCAGGTGCCTGCGCATCTGCTGGGCGCCAACGAATCGCCGTATCCTCCGCCGCCGGGTGTCATCGAGGCGGTCGCCGCCGCGGCCGCCTCGGCGCACCGGTATCCGGACCTGGCCTCTGCGGGCCTGGTGGACGAGCTCAGCGCGATGTACGACGTGCCGGGAGACCGGATCGTGGTCGGCGCTGGCTCGGGCGCGCTGCTTCAGTCGCTGTTCCAGGCCGTGGCCGGTCCGGGCGCTGAGGCGGTATTCGCCTGGCGCTCGTTCGAGATCTATCCGATCCTCGCGGACCTGGCCGGCGTGCGCGCGGTCCGGGTTCCGCTGCGGGCCGACGCGCACGACGTGCCGGCGATGATCGAGCGGATCACGCCGCGGACCCGGCTGGTGATCGTCTGTCAGCCGAACAACCCCACCGGGACCGTGCTCAGCACCAGTGAGGTCGAGCGGCTGATGGCGCACGTGCCGCCGGACTGCCTGGTCGCGCTCGACGAGGCGTACTTCGAGTACGTACGCGACCCTCAGGCCGCCGACGGCATCGCGCTGCACGAGCGCTGGCCGAATCTCGTCGTGCTGCGCACATTCTCGAAGGCGTACAGCCTCGCCGGGTTGCGCGTCGGCTATTCGGTCGGCGATCCGCGCATGGCGGCACGCCTGCGTGCGCTGTCCCTGCCGTTCTCGCTCAGCGCTCCGGCTCAGGCTGCTGCGATAGCGGCGCTGCGGCTGCGCGGTCCGCTGATGGAGCGCGTCGACTCGATCGTCGCCGAGCGCGGCAGGGTCCGCAAGACCTTGATCGCGCAGGGCTGGCAGCTTCCGAAAAGCGAAGCCAACTTCCTTTGGCTTGGACTCGGTGATAGGACCGACGCTTTCGTGCGTTGGTGCGCCTCGCACAGCATCGCGTTGCGCGGATTTTCCGGCGAAGGCGTTCGGGTCTCGCTCGGCACTCCGGTCGACAACGACGCGTTCCTGACGGCCTGTGAGGGCTGGCTGGAGCAAGCGTGAACCGCCGGCGACGTGCCGTGACCAGGCGCGTCGCCGGCTATTCCACCGCTATCCGCCGCGCTGTTTCCCGCGGCGTTTTTCTTGTGGCGAAGCTTCGGATTTCTATTCGCTATCGCTCGCCTTTCGTTCTCCTTTTCCAGCGCTGATCTGCCTTGACGCTATTGCTCGGAAATCCCTAGTGTCCAGAACGATCCCGCTGAAGAAACTCGACAGTCTGACGCTGAATTCGGTCGGAAGGGAATCACCATGGCAAGCCTCCCCACGGACGGGCAAGCGGCCGCGCCCGAGGCTCTGCGCCCACGCGAGGCAGAACGCGGTCCGCTGTCCTACGGCCAGCAGAGGCTGTGGTTCCTGGATCGCTGGCTCGGCGGCCGGCCGGTGTACAACAGCCCCGGCACGCTGCGCTTCACCGGCCCGCTCGACGCCGGCCGGCTCGCCGCGGCGGTGGCCGCGACGGCCGCCCGGCACGACGTGCTGTTCACCGTGATCGAGGACGGGCCCGACGGCCCGCGCCAGCGAGTGCTGAAGAACCGCGAGCTGGCATGCCCGATCGTCGACCTCACGCACCTCGGCGCCGCGCAGGCGCAGGCCGAGGCGCAGCGGCTGATCGAGCAGGATGCGAAACAGTCCTTTGACCTGGCCGACGGCCCGATGCTGCGCGCGCACATCTTCCGCGTGGCCGACGACGCGCACTGGCTGCACCTGACCTGCCATCACATCGCGTTCGACGGATGGTCGCTCGAGGTCTTCCAGCGTCAGCTGGTCGAGGCCTACCGCGCCGATGGCACCCCCGCGCTGCCCCCGGCCGTCCAATACGCCGACTACGCGCTCTGGCAGCGCGAGACGATGGAGGGGCGCGCGGCGACCCGGGCGCTGGAGAACTGGACCCGCGCGCTCGCCGACGCACCCGCCGTCCTCGACCTCGGCGCCGACCGCCCGCGTCCGGCCGAACTGAGCTACCGCGGCCGCACCGAGAGCTTCGCGCTTGACGGCGTGCCGCTGGCGCGGCTGGAGAAGCTGGCCGCCGACGAGGGCGTCACGCTGTACGTCGTCCTGCTCGCCGCCTTCCAAGCGCTGGTCGCCCGGCACGCGGGCCGCGACGACATCGTGCTCGGCTCGCCGACCTCCGGCCGCGGTCCGTCAGCGCTCGACGAGCTGGTCGGCTACTTCGTGGACCTGCTGGTCATCCGCACCAGCCTCGCCGAGGACCCGACCTTCCGCGCGCTGCTCGTCCGCACCCGCGCCAGCGTCATCGACGCGCTCTCCCGCAGCAAGGTCCCGTTCGACATGGCGGTCAACCACCTGCACCCGGAGCGCAACCTCAGCTACAACCCGGTCGTGCAGGCCGTCTTCCAGATCCACGAGGAGGACGGCGCCGGCGTCCTGGCCGACGGCGTCGACATCGAGCGCGTACTCGTGCCGACCGACACCGCGAAGTACGACGTCACCTGGTCCGTCTACCGCAGCGCCGAAGGCCTGCGGCTTGAGGTCGAGTACGCGACCGACCTGTTCGACCCGGCGACCGTGCGCGCGTTCGTCGGCCACTGGGAGACGCTGCTGAACCGGGTCGTAGCAGACCCCGACGTCGCGCTGAGCGACATCGACCTGGCGACGGCCGACGAGGCGGCGCGGATCCGGCAGTGGTCGGGCGAGAAGCGGCAGCTGCCGGGCGGCCTCATCCACGAGTTCGTCGCGCAGTCCGCTGCCGCGACGCCGGATGCCGTGGCCGTTACGTGCGCTGGCGATTCGTTGACCTACGCGGAATTGGATAGACGCGCCGCGACGCTCGCGCGCAAGCTGCGCACGCTCGGCGTCGGCCCGGAGCGCTGTGTCGGTGTCCTGACGGAGCGGTCGCTGGACACGGTGACCGCGTGCCTCGCGATCCTGAAGGCCGGCGGCGTGTACGTCCCGCTGGACATCGCGTTCCCCGCTGACCGCATGGCTTTCATGCTCGAAGGCGTCGCCGCGCCGGTCGTTCTCGTCCACGCCGCGACCACGCACCTGGTTCCCGAGGGCACCTGGTCCGTCATCGACATCGCGGACACCGCTGAAATCGCCGAGTCCACCGACGACTTCCCGTCCGTTTCGCTCGACAACGGCGCATACGTCATCTACACGTCGGGCTCGACCGGCCGCCCCAAGGGCACGATGGTCACCCATCGCAACGTTGTCCGCCTGATTCAGGGCGCGAACGAGAAGCTTGGCTTCACGACAAACGACGTGTGGTCCGTCTTCCACAGCTTCGCGTTCGACGTTTCCGTGTTCGAGATGTGGGGCGGCCTGACCACCGGCGGACGTCTCGTCGTCGTGCCCTACGCGCTCAGCCGGGACGCCGAGGCGTTCCACGCGCTGGTGCGCGACGAGAGCGTCACGATCCTGAGCCAGACCCCGTCCGCGTTCCGGCAGTTCGAGACCGCCGACGAAGCGGCCGGCGGCGACCTGGCCCTGCGCGCGGTGATATTCGCCGGCGAGGCCCTGCACCGGCCCTCACTGCGGCGTTGGGCGTCGCGGCACGGCTATGAGTCCCCGCTGCTGGTGAACATGTACGGGATCACCGAGACCACCGTGCACACGACCTACCTGGAGATGGCGGCTCAGGACCTTGAGCACGAGCTCACCGTGGTCGGCGGTCCGCTGCCCGACCTGAGCCTGTACGTCCTCGACGCGCACGGCCGTCCGTGCCCGGCAGGCGTGACCGGTGAGATCCATGTCGGCGGCGCGGGCGTGACGCGCGGCTACCACGGCCGACCGGAGCTGACGGCCGAGCGCTTCGTGCCCGACCATGTCACCGGCCAGGTCGGCGCTCGCCTCTACCGCAGCGGCGACCTCGCGCGCTGGACCGCGCAGGGCGAACTCGAATACGTCGGACGCTCGGACTTCCAGGTCAAGATACGTGGCTACCGGATCGAGACCGGCGAGATCGAGGCGCACCTCAGCGCGCACCCGCGGCTACGCGAGGCCGTCGTCATCGCCCGAACCGGACCTGACGGACAGGCAGACCTGGCCGCCTATCTCGTCCCCAGCGCCACCGGTGAAGCCCCGGCTCCGGACGAGCTGCGCGCCTGGCTGCGCACGCGCATCCCGGACTACATGGTGCCCCGGCACTTCGTGTTCCTCGACGCGCTGCCGCTGACCGCGCAGGGCAAGCTCGACCGCCGCGCGCTGCCCGAGCCGCAGGCCGTGCGCCCGCAGCTCGCGCAGGAGTTCATCGCGCCGCTCGGCGAGGTGGAGGCGACGCTGGCCGAGATCTGGGGACGCGTCCTCGGCGTGGACCGGGTCGGCCGGCACGACAACTTCTTCGACCTCGGCGGCGACTCGATCCGCAGCATCCAGGTCCTCGGCCAGGCCCGCACCGACGGCCTCGGCTTCGAGATCCAGGATCTGTTCCGCAGCCCCACCATCGCCGGACTCGCGACCGTCGTGCAGATCTCCGACGTCGCTGACACCGAGTCCGGACCAGCCCCGGCCGCCGTCTACGAACCCTTCTCCATGCTCAGCGACGAAGATCGCGCGCTGCTGCCGCAGGGCCTGGAAGACGCGTATCCGATGGCCGAACTCCAGGTCGGCATGGTCTACGAGATGGAGCTCAACTCCGAGCGCCGCGCCTACCTCAATGTGGACGGCCTGCGCATCGTCGGCCCGTTCGACGAGGCCTGCTTCCGCGAGGCGACGGCGCGGGTCATCGCCCGGCACCCGATCCTGCGCACCGGCTTCGACCTGAGCACCTACAGCGAGCCGATGCAGCTGGTGTACCCGACCGCCGAGATGCCGTTCGTCGTGGGCGACCTGCGTCACCTCGACGCGGCGGCTCAGGACAAGCTCCTCGACGAGTACGTAAACGCTGAGCGCAACCGGCCGTTCGACCACTCGCGCCCGACGCTGCTGCGCTTCGCGATGCACCAGCTGACCGACGAGTCGTTCTCCTGGACCCTGACCGAGCACCACGCGATCTTCGACGGCTGGAGCCTGCACTCCACGATGGCCGAGATCTCGGACGTCTACCAGAAGCTGCTGGCGGGGGCGGACCCGGTGCTCACGCCGCCGGTCTCCGCCTACCGCGACTTCATCGCCGCCGAGCGGGAGACCGTCAGGTCCGAGGAGAGCCGGCAGTACTGGCTCGAGCGCATCAACGACCGGCCGGAGACCAAACTGCCGCGCTGGGGCGCCGACGCCGACCCGCAGCTGACGGGTCGTGAGCAGCCGAACGAGTGGCGCGACTACCACGGCGAGCAGGGCATCGGCACCGTGGAGACGCTGCTGCCGGAAGCCCTCTGCGACGAGCTGCGGGAGCTGGCGCGCCAGTGCGGCGTGCCGTTCAAGGCGGTGCTGCTGGCCGCGCACCTGAAGGTGGTCAGCCTGGTCACCGGCTCGACGGACCTGCTGGTCGGCGTCACGGTGAACGGCCGGATGGAAGACGAGGACAGCACCGACGTGCGCGGCATGTTCCTCAACACCGCGCCGTTCCGGATCAAGCTGCCGGACGGCACCTGGCGGGACCTGATCACCGCGGTCTTCGAGACCGAGCGCGAACTGCTGCCGCATCGCCGATACCCGTTCGGCGCCCTGCAGCGCGAACTCGGCGGCAGCACGCTGGTCGACGTCAACTTCGTGCACAACCACTTCCACGTGCTGGACAAGGCGTTCGGCCCCGGCCAGCTGCGCATCGTGGACAACAAGATCGACAGCTTCACCACCGACCGCGTCGAGCCGACCAACTTCGCGCTCAACGTCGGCATGATCCGCAACCCGTACTCGAACCAGGTCATCTTCGGCATGGACTACCACACCGAAGTCCTGAACCCGGATCAGGTGCTGCTCTACCGCGATTACTACGTGCGTGCGTTCGAGGCGATGGTCGCCGACCCGGGTGCGGAACACCAGTGGGTGTCGCTGCTCGGCCCGGACGAGCGAGCGCTGCTGACGCAGTGGTCCGGCGAGCAGAAGCAGCTGCCGGGCGGCACGGTCCACGAGCTTGTCGCGCAGGCGGCAGCCGAGCGGCCCGGCGCGGTGGCGGTCTCGTCCGCCGGGGAATCGCTTACTTACGCGGAGCTGGAGCAGCGTGCTGCGAAGCTGGCGCGCCGGCTGCGCTCGCTCGGCGTCGGCCCGGAGGCGTGCGTCGGCGTGTGCATGACGCGCTCGCTGGACATGGTCGTCGCGTGCCTGGCGATCCTGAAGGCCGGCGGCGTATACGTGCCGCTGGACACGGCGTTCCCCGCCGACCGCATGTCGTTCATGCTCGGCGAGGTCAACGCGAAGGTGGTCCTGGTCCACGAGCCGACCGCGGCTGCGGTCCCCGAAGGGACCTGGCGCTTCGTCAACATCGATGAGAACCAGGACTCGGAGACCGATGCGAACGACGACACCGACGCCGAACTCCCGGCCGTGCACCCCGAGAACGGCTGCTACGTCATCTTCACGTCCGGCTCGACGGGCCGCCCGAAGGGCACGACCGTCGCGCACCGCAACGTCGTCCGCCTGATCCACGGCGTCCGCGAACTGCTGCCCTTCGGCCCCGACGACGTCTGGACCGTCTTCCACAGCTTCGCGTTCGACTTCTCCGTCTGGGAAATGTGGGGCGGGCTGATGACCGGCGGACGCGTCGTGGTCGTGCCGCACGCGGTCACCCGGGACGCCGAGGCCTTCCACGCCCTCGTGCGCGACGAGAAGGTCACCATCCTGAGCCAGACCCCGTCCGCGTTCCGGCAGTTCGAGACCGCTGACGAGCAGTCAGGCGGCGACCTGGCGCTACGCGCGGTGATCTTCGGCGGCGAGGCCCTGCACCGGCCCTCCGTGCGCCGTTGGGCATCGCGACACGGCTACGACGCGCCGCTGCTGGTGAACATGTACGGCATCACCGAGACCACGGTCCACGTCACGTACCAGGAACTCGCCGAGGCAGACCTCGAAGGCGAATTCAGCCAGATCGGCCGGCCGCTGCCGGACCTGAGCGTGCACGTGCTCGACGAGCACGGCCGTCCGTGCCCGGTCGGCGTGACCGGCGAGATCCACGTCGGCGGCGCGGGCATCACCCGCGGCTACACCGAACGCCCCGGCCTGACCGCCGAGCGCTTCGTGCCCGACCACCTCTCCGGCCAGCCCGGCGGACGTCTGTACCGCAGCGGCGACCTAGCGCGGTGGACCGCGCAGGGCAAGCTGGAGTACGTCGGACGCGGCGACGCGCAGGTCAAGATTCGCGGCTACCGCATCGAGACCGGCGAGATCGAGACCGTCCTCGGCACGCATCCGCGGCTGCTGGAGGCGACGGTCATCGCCCGCGCCGGCACCGACGGCCAGACGGACCTGATCGGCTACCTCGTCCCCGTCCCCGATGGCGCGGCGCCAGCCGCTGACGAACTGCGCGCCTGGCTCGGCCAGCGCCTGCCGGGATACATGGTGCCGAGGCATCTGGTCTTCCTCGAGACCCTGCCGCTGACCGCGCAGGGCAAGGTCGACCGCCGCGCCCTGCCCGAGCCGCAGTCCGTCAGGCCCGACTTCACGCAGGAGTTCATCGCGCCGGTCGGTCCGGTCGAGGAGCTGCTGGCCGAGATCTGGGGCCGTGTGCTCGGCGTGGACCGGGTCGGCCGGGAGGACAACTTCTTCGACCTCGGCGGCGACTCGATCCGTGGCCTGCAGGTCGTCGGCCAGGCGCGTTCCACCGGAATGAACGTGCGCCTGCAGGACATCAACCGCTACCCGACGCTCGGCATCCTCGCCGAGATCACCGAGCAGCTGAAGGCCACGGCCCCGGCGGCCCCCGCCAAACCCGCCGCGAAGCCCTCGCCGTTCGCGCTGCTCTCCGAGCGCGACCGGGCCCGGCTAGCCGCCCGCGGATCGTCAACCAAGTAAGCCAGCTAACAGCCAACAGCGAACCAGATCCCTGAGAGGGAAGAGGAAGAGCGATGAACGAGTCTACGGCCACTGCCGTGCGTGATGAGTACGACGTCGTGGTCAACGATGAGGAGCAGTACTCGATCTGGGCCATCGGCCGCGCCCTGCCGGCCGGCTGGCGTGCGGTCGGGGTGAACGGCACGCGCGAGCGTTGCCTGGAGTACATCGGCGAAGTGTGGACGGACATGCGTCCCAAGAGCCTGCGACTCGCCATGGGCGAGCGCTGACGAACGCACCCGGGCCGCCGTCGGCAATGGACCGCGCCGGCGGCGGCCCGCCGCGTCTGAAGCAGCGATCCGCGTTACCTGCCTGCGCCGTTGAACTGTGGCATTGAAAAGCGTGTGCCTGTAGCACTGAGGAGTAAGTACGCATGTGGAAACTACTTCGCACCAATCGGCGCTTCCGCAGGCTTTTCATCGCCGAGGCGGTGACGAGCTTCGGTGAGACCGCCGTCTACCTCTCGCTCGCCATCTGGGTCAAGGACCTGACAGGGTCGAGCGCCGCGGCCGGCATCGTCTTCCTCGTCCTGACCGCGCCCGGCCTGGCCGCGCCGCTGTTCGGCCACGTCGTCGACCGCGCCCGCCACCGCAGAGTGCTGATGATACGCCTGTACAGCCTCATGGCGGTCGTCTTCCTAAGCCTGCTTGCCGTACGCGGCTCCGGCCAGGTGTGGATCATCTACGTAGTCACATTCGCCTACGGCATCCTCACCAACTTCCCAGCGCGCCCCGCATTGCTCAAAGATTTCCTACCGTCACAGGACGCTGCCCCAGCGCGTTCCCTGCTCTTCAGCGCCAGCGAGGGCATCCGCATCGTCTCCCCGGCAGCCGGTGCGGGCATTTACGTAGCCTTCGGCGGCAGCGCACTGGCCCTACTCGGTGCCGGAACGTTCGTCGCCGGCGCGCTGCTGCTGTCCTCCATCAAGATCGAGGAATCCGAGCCGGAGCCGTCCGCGCAGGACGAGCCACTGCGCAAGTCGGTCATCGCAGGGTTCCGATTCGTGCGGTCTGTGCCGTACCTGCTGCGCCTATCGCTCGTGACCGTCGCCTTCATGGCGGTCGTCGGCCTCCTCGAGACAGCGATCTTCGCCGCGAACCAGGGCTTGGGGGAGAAGGCCGCGTTCGTCGGCGTGATCACCTCGTGCCAAGGCGGCGGCTCCGTCATCGGCGGCCTGATCTCCGGCAAGGTGGTCGACAAGCAAGGCGAGACGAAGTCCACCGCCATCGGCTACGCGCTGATGGGCATCGGACTGGCGCTGTGCCTACTCAAGAGCGTCCCGCTGTTCCTCGCCGGCGCGGTGTTCATCGGCTTCGGCATGCCGCTGGTGCTCGTCGCCCTCGGCACCGCGTACCACCTGTTCACCCCCTCCCGCATGCAAGGTCGCGCCAACGCCGCACTTGGTGCAGTTACCGGCGCCGCGCAGACCGCGTCGATCGCCGCAGGAGCCGCACTGATCGGCATGTTCGGCTACCGCCCGATGTACCTGGTGATGGCCTGCACCGCCCTGGCGTGCGCCGTCGCGGCGAATGTCGGGCGCGTGCGGCGGCCTGAAGTCGTCAAGTCCGTCGCCGACGCCGACCAGGACGCCACCGATCAGGACGCTGCCACCGATCAAGACAGTGTCGCCGCTGCTATCGAGGACCAGCACCTCATCTTGTCGGCGAACGCCATCCCCGCGTCCGAAATCAGCCGGTAGACAAGGAGGACTCGCACGTGAGCCACGTCAACCCCATCTCGTCCCGCGCGGTCGTCAAGCGCGCCGGCGGCTGGATTTCCGGCCCGGCGCGACAGGACTCGCCGTCCGCGCGACTGTTCTGCCTGCCATGGGCGGGTGGCGCGGCCGCGGTGTACGACCCCTGGCGCGACGCGCTAGGCGAGGACGTCGAACTCTGCGCTATCGAGCCGCCCGGCCGGCAGACCCGCCTGCGCGAAGCCGCCTACACGCGCCTGGAACCGCTAGTCGAAGCGCTCGCCACCGCGATCACCGACGAACTCGACGTGCCGTACGCCCTCTTCGGCCACAGCATGGGAGCCCTGCTCGCGTTCGAACTCGCGCGTGAGCTGCGCCGCCGTGGCGTCGCCGAACCGTGCGCACTGTTCGTCTCCGGCAGCGCCGCGCCCCGCGTGCCGAGCGACCGGATACCAGTGCACGACGCGCCCGACGCGAAGGTGTTCGCCCGGCTCCAGGAGTTGGGCGGCCTGCCCGAGGAAGTCCACGAGGAGCCCGAACTCCTACGCCTCTTCCTCCCCACCATCCGCGCGGACTTCGCCGTGTTCGAGACCTACGACTGCCGGCCGGAACCCCCGCTCGACTGCCCGATCGTCGCGTTCACCGGCAGCGAGGACCGCGAGGTGCCGCTGCTGACCCTGGCGCCCTGGTCGCAGGAGACCACCGGCCGGTTCGACTACCACGTCCTGCCCGGCGGCCACTTCTTCCTGCGCGACTCGCAGACGGCGCTGCTCGACGTCGTCCGCAGCGCGCTGGCCGTCTACGCGTACTCGTCCACCCCCGTCCCACAGCCGCGCAGCTACTAACCAATCGTAGGGAGGTGTCACCCCGATGCCGGAATATTCGACTACTGCGACCCTCGCCCCGGAAGCACCAGACGTCGTGTGGCAATCGCTGGCGATGCCGCGACCGCCGCGCATCGACTTCGCCGACGTGGAGCGGGCCGGGCTCGCCACCGCGATGGGAGACGGCTGCTACGCCGCCAGCGGACCGCTCGCGCGGCTGCTGGCCAGGTTCGACAACCGCGTGCTCGCGATGGCCGTTGACGGCTTCGACGCCGTCGAGAACCACTATCCCGCGCTCATCCCCACCGAAGTGCTGCATAAAGCAGGGTACTTCGACTCGTTCCCGCAGTTCCTCATGTCCGCCGGCCGCTTCCACCCGGACTCGGCGCTCGCCACCGACGCCCACCACGGCTTCACCGCCGAATTCGAGGCGTCCGAAGACCGGGCGAAGTTCATGGACAGCCGGACCGAGCACGCCGGCCACTGCCTGTCGCCGACCGTCTGCTACCACACCTACCAGCAGTTCGCCGGACGCGAGGTCCCGCACGAGGGCAGCATCGTCACCGCCACCGGCAAGATCTTCCGCTTCGAGGGGCCGGCCGCCCGCACGCTGGAGCGGCTGTGGGACTTCACCATGCGCGAGGTCGTCTTCCTCGGCAGCCGCGAGACGGTGATGCGGCTGCGCCAGCGCATGCTCGACGCCGCGTGCCAATTGGTTGACGAACTACGCCTCGCCGCCCACGTCGAGGTCGCCAACGACCCGTTCTTCGGCAACGGAGCCACCAATGGCGCCGGCCCGAAGCAGGTCATGGTGCAGCGTGCGCTGAAGCTGAAGTACGAGCTGCAGATGCCGGTCGTCGAAGACCGCTACATCGCGGTCGGCTCGTTCAACATCCACGGCCAGAAGTTCGGCAAGGCCTTCGGCATCACCACCCCGGACGGCGAGCCCGCGTACTCCGGCTGCATCGGCATCGGCCTGGAGCGCATCGCATACGCGTTCCTGTGCCGCCACGGCATCGACCAGGCCGACTGGCCGCAGGTCTGAGGCATCCGCGCCACTGCGGCGGCAAAGTGGAAGGAGCACACGAATGCACGGCATCGACGATCTCGGCCCGCTCCCTGACTTCTTGGCGTCCGGAGCACCGGACTCGGGCGCCGGCCCGATCGTCACCCCGATGGGCGACAAGATGTGGCTGGTCCGCGACTACGCGCTAGCCCGTCAGGTCCTCACCGACCCGCGCTTCAGCAGAGCGGAAGCGGTCAAGCCGCGGGCCCCCAAGTTCAACGACGCCCAGCCCGCCGCCGACGCGATGATGAGCATGGACGGCGCCGAGCACGCCCGCCTGCGACGCATCGTCAGCGGCGCGTTCAGCACCGGCCGCATCGCCGCCATGGCCCCCGCCGTCGAACGCCTAGCCGACGAGCACTTCGACCGCCTCGCCGACGCCGGCCCCGGCGTGGACCTGATCGAAGGCTTAGCCAACCCGCTGCCGCTGGCCGTGCTGTGCTCGATGCTCGGCATCCCGACCGAGGACGCCGGCGTCTTCCGCGACTGGGTCGAAGTGCTCTTCGACCTCGCCGCCAGCACCCCCCGCGAGAAGTCGCGCCGCCGCATCGAGCTGGTCGACTACATGGGCGACCTGATCGAGAAGAAGCGCGCCCGCGCCGCCAACGGCTCGCCAGACGACGACCTGCTCACGTCGCTCATCGCAGCACACGACCAGGGCCAACTCTCCATCGGCGAACTCCTGACGCTAGGCCTGACCCTCCTCATGGCCGGCTACGAAACCACCGTCGGCCAAATCGGCCTCTCCGTCCTAGCTCTGCTCTCAGACCCGGCCGCGCTAGAAGCCCTACGCGACAACCCCGACCCCGCCGCGATCGACGCGACCGTCGAGGAGTTGCTGCGCCTCACCCCCGCAACCCCGATGAGCTTCCCGCGCGTGGCCACGGAGCCAGTCCAGCTAGGCGCCACCACCATCCAGGCCGGCGAGGGCGTCGTCCTCTCCCTCCTCCACGGCAACCGCGACGCCGAGACCTGGGCACAGCCAGCCGCCCTATGCCCGCACCTCCCCAGCGCACCCGACCGCAGCGCCGTCACGCATGCCGCCACCGCCACCGTCGGCCACAGCGCCGTCCACCTCACCTTCGGCCACGGCGTCCACCGCTGCCTAGGCGCACCGCTCGCCAGGCTCCAACTGCGCATCGTCCTGGACCGCCTGCTGCGCCGTTTCCCAGATCTCCGAGTCGCGTCCGGACCCGAATCAGTCGTCTGGAAGGAAGGCCTTTCCATTCGAGGCCTGGCCCGCCTGCACGTCGAGTGGTCCATGTCCACGGAAGCCGAGTGAGGCCGTCCATGTCGTCCGCGCGAGATCCCATTGCCGTCGTCGGCCTATCCTGCCGCTTCCCCGGCGCACCCGACCCCGCCGCTTACTGGCAACTGCTGTCCGAGAGCCGCAGCGCAATCGCCGACGCCCCAAGCGGACGTTGGGACGGCGTCCCCGGACCCCGACGCGGCGGCTTCCTTGACCGCGTCGGCGACTTCGACGCGGCGTTCTTCCACATCTCGCCGCGCGAAGCCGCGTCCATCGACCCGCAGCAGAGGCTCGTGCTCGAACTGGTCTGGGAGGCGATCGAGGACGCCGCAATCCTCCCGGCCGCGCTCCACTCCACTCGCACCGCCGTCTACGTCGGCGCGCTGCGTGACGACTACTCGGCCCTGATTCACCAGCACGGCGACCGCTCAATAACTCAGCACACGATGACCGGCGTCAGCCGAGCGATCATTGCCAACCGCGTGTCGTACCACCTAGGTCTGAACGGACCGAGTGTCGCAGTCGACACCGCACAGTCCTCGTCCCTGACCGCCGTCCACCTGGCCTGCACCAGCATCCTCAACGGCGAATCAGAGCTCAGCATCGCCGCCGGCGTGAACCTGAACCTGCTGCCCGGCAACGTGCTTGCCGAGCTACGTTTCGGTGCGCTCTCTCCGGACGGCGCAACGTACGCGTTCGACGCCCGCGCGAACGGCTTCGTGCCAGGTGAAGGCGGCGGCGCCGTCATTCTCAAGCCACTGAGTCGGGCCATCGCGGACGGCGATCGTGTCTACGGCGTGATCCGAGGCAGCGCGCTCAACAACGACGGCGCGAGCGAGGGCTTGACCGTACCGAGCGCCGCAGCACAGGAGTCGGTGCTGCGGACGGCGTACAAAAAGTCCGGCGTCGACCCCGCCGAGGTGCAGTACGTCGAACTGCACGGCACCGGCACCCCGGTCGGCGACCCGATCGAGGCCGCCGCCCTCGGAGCCGTGCTCGGCGCCGACCGTGCTGACGACGAGCGCGTGCGAGTCGGCTCCGTCAAGACCAACATCGGACACCTGGAGAGCGCCGCGGGCATCGCCGGCCTCATCAAGGTCCTGCTAGCTCTCCGCAACCGCCAACTCCCCGCGAGCCTGAACTTCACCGCCCCCGGCTCCCGATTGCCCCTAGCCGACCTTGGCCTGGAAGTGCAGCAGCGCCAGACGTCCTGGCCACGCGAGGACCGTCCGCCTAGTCGCCGGCGTCAGCTCCTTCGGCATGGGCGGCACCAACTGCCACGTAGTCGTAACCGAGCCCCCCACGCTCACACCCACTCCAACCACACCCACGTCCGCACCCACATCCGCCCTGGCTACACGCACCACCGCGCCGGACGCCGCCTCCCACGCCGCCACTACCGTCTCCTGGCCAATCTCAGGCCACAGCGAACCGGCCCTACGCGCCCAAGCAGCCCGCCTCCGCGCGTTCGCCCTCGACCACCCAGAACACTCCACCACCTCCATCGCCCACGCCCTAGTCACCCGCCGCGACGTCTTCGCCCACCGCGCTGTCGTAACCGCCCCGAACCACGACGCACTCCTGGCCGGACTAGACGCCCTGGCGTCAGGCACCCCGTCCTCCGCCGTCGTATCCGGACTCGCCGCGCCAGGCCGACTCGCCTTCCTCTTCACCGGCCAAGGCTCGCAACGCGCCGCCATGGGACGCGCCCTACACGACACGTTCCCCCGCTACGCAGAAGCCTTCGACGAGATCGCCGACGAGCTAGACCCGCTCCTAGACCGACCCCTAGCGGACGTCATCGCCGACCACGGCCCCGACTTGCACCGCACCGGCTTCGCCCAGCCAGCCCTCTTCGCCGTCGAAGTAGCCCTGTTCCGGCTCCTGGAGTCATGGGGCGTGCGCCCCGACTACCTGGCCGGCCACTCAATCGGCGAGATCAGCGCCGCTCACGTCGCCGGTGTCCTTTCCCTCTCTGACGCTGCCCGCCTAGTCGCTGCGCGCGCCCGCCTAATGCAGTCCCTCCCGGCCGGCGGCGCCATGATCGCCGTGCAGGCCACCGAAGACGAAGTGCGCGACCTGCTTCTCCCCGATGACGGACGCGTCGCCGTCGCCGCCATCAACGGCCCCACGTCCGTGGTCATCTCCGGAGACACCGACGCCGCAGATCGCATCGCCGCCACGCTGGCCGAACGCGGTCGCCGCACGAAGCGACTCGAAGTCAGCCACGCCTTCCACTCGTCCCACATGGACGGAATGCTCGACGACTTCCGCGCCGCGATCTCGTCGCTCACGTACGCGTCCCCGACGATCGCCGTCGTCTCCACCGTCACCGGCGAACTAGCCACCGCCGACCAGTTGACGTCCCCCGACTACTGGGTCAACCAGGTCCGTCAGCCAGTCCGATTCCTAGACGCGGCCCGAGCCCTAGAGGCCGAGGGCGTCACCACGCTCCTGGAACTGGGCCCCGACGGAGTCCTATCCGCACACGCCGCCGCTTGTGCACGCGACGCGATGTCGATCGTGGCTACTCCACTCCTGCGTTCGGCACGCCCCGACGTCGACGCAGTTCTCGCTGCGGTAGCCCACGCCCACGTCCGAGGCCACGCTGTCAACTGGACCGCCGTCCTAGCCGACGCTGTCGGCGCCGACGACCCGACCGCACCATTCGTCGAGCTGCCCACCTACGCATTCCAGCGTCAGCACTACTGGTTCGACGACAGCGCCACTCCCTCCGCGGCGACGCCCCCAGCCCCCGCCGCCACTTCTCCCACCCCCACCACCGCCTCCACCGGCCTCGCCGCGTCCACTCCAGAGCTAACCCAACCCGTTGACGAACTAGTCGACGCGCACATCGCCGCCGTCCTAGGCTCCGGCCGCAGCGAGCGGATCGCCAGGCATACCGCCTTCCGCGACCTCGGCTTCAGCTCCCTGATGGCCACCGAACTACGCCTAGCCCTAGCTCAGGCAACCGGCCTCGCACTCTCCAGCGGCCTGTTGTTCGACCATCCAACCCCTGCCGCACTGACCACGTTCCTAGAGGCCAAACTCCACGGCACCACCACCCCAGCCCAATCCCTGCCACACCCACAGCCCACGCCCTCGGTCGACGACCCAATCGCGATCGTAGGCATGGCATGCCGCTACCCAGGCGGCGTCTCCTCTCCGGAAGAGTTGTGGCGCCTCGTAGCCGACGGCATCGACGCCATCGGCGAGTTCCCCACCGACCGCGGTTGGGACGCAGACCTCTACGACGTCGACCCCGACCGTCCCGGCCACACCGCAGTCCGCCACGGCGGGTTCCTAGAAGACGCGGCAGACTTCGACGCCGCATTCTTCGGAATCTCCCCGCGCGAAGCCGAAGCGATGGACCCCCAGCAGCGACTGCTCCTGGAGACCGCGTGGGAAGCCGTCGAACGAGGCGGCATCGATCCGAAGTCCCTGGCAGGCACCAGCACCGGCGTATTCGTCGGCGCAACAGCCCTCGAATACGGACCGAGAATGTCCGAGGCGCCCGAGGCGACCCAAGGACACGTACTCACCGGCACCACCACCAGCGTCGCATCCGGACGCATCGCCTACCAACTAGGCCTCATCGGACCCGCCCTCACCATCGACACCGCCTGCTCATCTTCACTGGTAGCCCTGCACCTCGCCGTCCGGTCCCTGCGCTCCGGCGAGTGCGACTTGGCATTGGCCGGCGGCGTGACCGTGATGTCCACGCCTGGCATGTTCGTCGAGTTCTCCCGTCAGCGAGGACTCTCGTCGGACGGCCGCTGTAAGTCGTTCGGCGCGGATGCGGACGGAACCGGCTGGTCCGAGGGCGTCGGTCTCCTCCTAGTCGAACGCCTCTCCGACGCCCGACGTTACGGCCACAACGTGCTTGCCGTCGTGCGGGGGAGCGCGGTCAACCAAGACGGCGCATCCAACGGCCTAACCGCCCCCAACGGTCCATCGCAGCAAGCTGTCATCCGAACCGCCCTAGCCGACGCTGGCCTAGACGCCTGCGACATCGACGCCGTCGAGGCCCACGGCACCGGCACCGTGCTAGGCGACCCAATCGAGGCCGAAGCACTATCCGCCGTCTACGGGCGCGCACAACGCGAGCACCCGCTCTTCCTAGGATCGCTGAAGTCGAACATCGGCCACACCCAAGCCGCCGCCGGCGTAGGCGGCGTCATCAAGATGGTCGGCGCGCTGCGGTCCACGATCCTGCCCCGCTCCCTGCACGCCGACGCGGCCTCGCCGCACGTGAACTGGGACGCCAGCGGCCTGGAATTGCTCGTCAACGAGCAGCCATGGCCAGCTGCCGATCGTCCCCGGCGCGCAGGAGTCTCCTCGTTCGGCATCAGCGGCACCAACGCCCACGTAATCCTCGAGCAAGCCCCCGCCGAATTCGCAGATAACAGGCCCATCGACAATGTGGACAATGGAATACCGGTCCCGTGGGTCCTCAGCGCACGCACCGAATCCGCGCTGCAAGCTCAAGCTGCACGCCTGAGCGCCCGCCTAGCCGCGTCCTCCCCGAAGCCCGAAGACATCGGCTTCGCTCTCGCCACCACCCGCTCCGCCTTCGAGCACCGCGCCGTCATCCTCGGCCGCAACGTCACCGATCTCCACACCGGCCTCAACGCCCTCGCATCCGGCATCGACGCACCGAACCTCCACCGCGGCTCAGCACCCGACGCCGGACGCACCGCCTTCCTCTACACCGGCCAAGGCGCCCAACGCGCCGGCATGGGACGCGACCTCTACGCCGCTCACCCCATCTTCGCCGCCGCCCTCGACGAGGTCTGCGACGCCTTCGCCGGTCTCCTCGACGAGCCGTTGCGCGACATCATGTTCGCCCCCGAAGACACCCCGCACGCCCACCTACTCCACCAGACCTCGTACACCCAGCCCGCCCTATTCGCCCTGGAGACCGCACTCACCCGCCTCCTCTCGCACCACGGCACCATCCCCGCACTCGTCGCCGGGCACTCCATCGGCGAGATAAGCGCAGCGCACGCAGCCGGCGTCCTCTCGCTCCCCGACGCCGCGCGCCTCGTCGCCGCTCGCGGCCGACTGATGCAAGCGGCCCGCAGCGGCGGTGCGATGATCGCAATTCAGGCCGAGGCCGATGAGGTCCGGCGTTCACTGGCCGGCCTCGAAGACCGCGTCAGCCTCGCCGCCGTCAACGCACCCCGCTCCGTCGTCATCTCGGGCGACGAGGACGAGGCCGAGCGCATCGCCGCCCAGTGGCGCGACGCAGGTCGACGCGTGCGCCGCCTGACCGTGAGCCACGCCTTCCATTCCCCGCACATGGACGGCATCCTCGAGGACTTCCGAGCCGTCGCCGCCACCCTCGACTTCCACGCCCCGCGCATCCCGCTCGTCTCCACCGTCACCGGCGATCGCGCCACCGCCGAACAGTTGACCTCGCCCGACTGCTGGACCAGCCAGATCCGCGAAGCCGTCCTCTTCGCCGACGCCGCGCGCAAGCTCGCCACGCTCGGCGCGACCGTCCTCATCGAAGTCGGCCCCGACGCCGTGCTCACGCCTCTTGCCACGAACACGCTGCTCGCTGACGCCGAGGCCTCCGTCGGCACCACCGCCATCGCAGTGCCCCTGCTGCGCGCCGGCCAAGACGAACGCGCGACGTTCAGTGCAGGCCTCGCCCGCGCTTACGCAAACGGTGCGCCGCTCGACGCCGGAACCTTCTTCCCAGGCGCAACTGCGGCGTCCCTGCCCACGTACGCCTTCCAACGCGAACGCTTTTGGCAGACCCCTGTGACGCGCGTCGACGCCCGCGCCCTAGGACTCGAACCATCCGAACACCCGCTGCTGGGTGCCGAGGTCGACTCCGCCGAGCGCGGCGACGTCCTGTTCACCGGACGCATCACGCCGTCCGACCGCTCCTGGATGGCCGACCATGTCATCGTCGGAAGCCCGCTTATGCCGGCCACGGCGTTCCTCGAACTAGCTGCCACGGCAGGCGATCGACTCGGCGTTCCGCGAGTAAGCGAACTGACGCTAGAGGCGCCCGCGCAGCTCCCTGAGAACACCGCGCTGCAGCTCCAGATCACCGTCGCCGCTGCTGACGCCGCCGGTCACCGCGCCTTCACGATTCACGCCCGCCCCGAGGACGATGCAGCGACGCGCACCTGGACCCGTCATGCCTCCGGATTCCTAGCCCCTGCTAATGAACTGTCTGACGCTTCCGATGAGCTGACGGCCTGGCCACCCCAGGACGCGATGGCCGAGCCCATCGACGACGTGTACGCGCGCCTCACTCAGCACGGCTACGCCTACGGACCCGCGTTCCAAGGCCTCAAGTCGATCTGGCGGCGTGGTGCGGAGACATTCGCCGAGATCAGCCTCCCCGAACCACTCCGGGCTAGCGCGACCACCGAGCGATACCGCGTGCACCCGGCGCTCTTGGACGTGGCACTACACGCACTCGTCCTCAATGCTCTGCCGGATGCCGTCGCCGACGACATCCTTCTCCCGTTCAGCTGGACCGACGTCACTCTCAACCCGAGTGCGGCCACCGAACTCAGAGTCCGCATCACGCCGGACGAGAACGGCACCACGACCCTGCTGCTCGAAGACCTCGACGGCGCACGCGTAGCTATCGTTAGTGCACTGACACTTCGTCCCGTCCCCAAGCGCCGCCTCGCTGCAGCGTCCGAGGGCGTCGCGGATGCACTCTTCACAGTCGACTGGCCAGCGCTTCCGGCTCCGACCGCGGGCGCGGCTCTCCCCGCCGACATCGTCATCGAGCACGTCGACAGCCTCCCGGGCACCCTCCACCTCGTCCAGGACTGGCTAGCCGACGAACGGAACATCGACGCGCGACTGCTGCTGGTCACGCGGAACGCCGTCACGGTCAGCCCCGCCGACGAGGTGGATCTCGATCTCGCTGGAATCTGGGGCCTCATTCGCTCGGTGCAGTCCGAACACCCCGGCCGCGTAATCCTCGCCGACCTCGATGACGATGAGGCGTCATCGACCGCTCTGTTGCCAGCCGCCGTCGCGACGGACGAGCCTCAATTCGCCATTCGCGCGCGCGAGATACGCGTCCCCCGGCTTACTCGGTACCGCGTGACCGCCGCCAACGCCGCGAGTGAGGACTCCACAGGAACCGTCGCGGCGACGGCGTCAAGCCTCGACCCTTCCGGCACAGTCCTGATCACCGGCGGCACCGGCGGCCTCGGCGCCCTCCTAGCGCGACACCTAGTCACCGCATATGGCGCACGTCACCTCGTCCTATGCAGCCGTAGCGGCCTGAACGCGCCCGGTGCGAACGAGCTCGCCGCCGACCTAGCCGAACTCGGAGCCAACGTCACGATCGCAGCCCTCGACGTCGCCGACCGCACCGCCCTTGCCCACCTCCTCGCGAGTATCCCGAGCGAGCACCCCGTCACAGCTGTCGTCCACACAGCAGGCGTCCTGTCAGACGCGACCATCGAGTCCCTGACCGACTCCCAGCTAGCCGACGTGATGCGTCCCAAGGCCGACGCCGCACGCGCCCTGCACGAGCTGACCGCAGACATGAACCTGACGGCCTTCGTCCTCTACTCGTCGGTATCTGGAATCGCCGGCACGGCCGGCCAAGCCAACTACGCTGCTGCCAACGCGGTCCTCGACGCCGTCGCCCACCACCGCGCATCCCGCGGCCTGCCGGCGACCTCGCTGGCGTGGGGTCTGTGGGACTCCACGCACGGCATGGGCGCCCAATTGACCAACGCCGACATCGCACGATGGGAGCAGGCAGGCGTCAGGCCACTGACGCCCGAACGCGGCCTCGCCCTGTTCGACGCGGCCCTGGCCTCCGGCAGGCCCCTGATGGTCCCAGCCGCCATCGATCCCGCCCGGATCGCCCGACGCGACGTCCCAGTGCCGCACCTCTACCGCGCGCTCGTGCGTCCCACATCTCAACCCGCTTCCGCCCGCGAACGATCCGGCTCCGGCACCGCATCCAGCTCCACCTGGGCCGCACGCATCGCCGCGCTACCCGAAGGCAAGCGCGCCGACGCCGTCCTCGACCTCGTCCGCACCGAGACCGCAGCCGTCCTCGGCCACGCCACCGGAAGCACCGTCGACGCACGCCGCGCGTTCAACGACCTCGGATTCGACTCCATGTCCGGCGTGGACCTGCGTAACCGCCTCGGAACGGCCACCGGCCTACGCCTCCCCGCTGTCGCAGTCTTCGACCACCCCACCCCGGCAAAGCTCGCCACGTACCTGCTCTCCCGCGTCGCCGACGCGAAGCCGTCGCCGTCCCCGGCACCGAAGCTCCAGCCCGCGCAGCAAGCCCTCGACGACGACCCCATCGCGATCGTCGGCATGGCGTGCCGCTACCCGGGCGGCGTCTCCACACCGGCCGACCTATGGCGCCTCGTCGCCAACGGCGTGGACGCCATCAGCGACTTCCCCACGAACCGCGGCTGGGACCTCGATCGGCTCTACGACCCGGACCCCGAGCACACCGGCACGTCGTACGCTCGCGAAGGCGGCTTCCTGCACGACGCAGACCTCTTCGACCGCGAATTCTTCGGCCTCTCCCCGCGCGAGGCCGCCGCCACCGACCCGCAGCAGCGCTTGCTGCTCGAAACCGCCTGGGAGACGTTCGAAAGCGCGGGCATCGACCCCGAGTCCCTGCGCGGCAGCAACACCGGCGTCTTCACCGGCGCCATGTACGACGACTACGCGTCCCGGCTCGCCCGCACGCCCGAGGAGTTCGAGGGCTTCCTTCTCGTCGGCAACCTTTCCAGCGTCCTGTCGGGCCGGTTGTCTTACACGTACGGCCTCCACGGCCCCGCGGTCACCATAGACACAGCCTGCTCATCCTCGCTGGTAGCGCTGCACCTAGCCATGCGGTCTCTGCGTTCCGGCGAATGCGATCTGGCTCTCGCCGGCGGCGTCACGGTCATGAGCAGCCCGCACACATTCGTCGAGTTCTCGCGCCAGCGCGGTCTGGCGGCGGACGGTCGCTGCAAGTCGTTCGGCGCGGGTGCGGATGGGACCGGTTGGTCCGAGGGCGTCGGCCTCCTGCTAGTCGAACGCCTCTCCGATGCCCGGCGCCACGGCCACAACGTGCTCGCAGTGGTGCGGGGGAGTGCGGTCAACCAGGACGGCGCGTCCAACGGACTCACGGCGCCAAACGGTCCGTCGCAGGAAGCTGTCATCCGAAGCGCCCTAGCCGACGCCGGCCTCACCGCCACCGACATCGACGCCGTGGAGGCACACGGCACAGGCACGGTGCTCGGCGACCCGATCGAGGCCGGAGCGCTGTCCGCCGTCTACGGAAATTCGCGCTCTGACGCGCCACTGTTCGTCGGGTCGCTCAAGTCGAACATCGGCCACGCGCAGGCTGCTGCGGGCGTCGGCGGCATCATCAAGATGATCGGCGCATTGCAGTCCGGCGTCTTGCCGCGCTCTCTGCACGCCGAGACGGCGTCGCCGCACGTCGACTGGGACGCCAGCGGCCTGGCGCTACTCGTGCACGAGCAGTCGTGGCCAGACGTGGACCGCCCCCGCCGCGCCGGGATCTCGTCTTTCGGCATCAGCGGTACCAACGCGCACGTCATCCTCGAGCAGGCTCCTGAATTCGACCCGTACCGGGCACCCAAGCCAGATAACAGGCCCATCGAAGCTTCCGCAATTCCGTGGGTCGTGACCGGAAAAAACGAAGCAGCGATCCGGGCACAAGCCGCCCGCCTCGCCGACCACATCTCGACTCACCCGGAACTGTCCGCCACCGATATCGGCTATTCGCTCGCCGCCAGTCGCTCGTTGCTCGACCACGGCGCCGCAGCCATCGGAGCGGACCGCGAATCGCTGCTGCGCGGCCTCACCTCCATCGCCGACGGCGAAGAGGCGCCCGGAGTGGTGTTCGGCAACAAGACCAAGTCGCCGGGCAAGCTCGCCTTCCTCTGCACCGGACAAGGCGCCCAGCGGCCCGGCATGGGACGCGAGCTCTACGCGACGTACGCTCCGTTCGCCGCAGCGTTCGACGACGTGTGCCGCCACCTGGACCCGCGCCTACCACGTCCGCTCAAGGACGTCCTGTTCACGACTCCCGACTCGACGGAACTCCTCGACCGCACGGAATTCACCCAGCCGGCGTTGTTCGCGATCGAAGTCGCGCTCTACCGGCTCTTCGAGCGCTACGGCGTGACACCTGACTACCTGCTCGGACATTCGGTCGGCGAAATCGCCGCCGCGCACATCGCCGGAGTGCTCGACCTGCCCGACGCATGTCGCCTCGTCGCCGACCGCGGCCGGCTCATGCAGGCGGCCCGCCGCGGCGGCGCGATGATCGCGATCGAGGCCACTGAGCAGGACGTACGTGCCACGCTCGCCGCGTACGACGGCCGGGTCACGATCGCCGCCGTCAATGGTCCGCGAGCCGTCGTGATCTCAGGGGACCTCGACGCTGCCGAGGAGATCGCCGCGGCCTGGCGAGTAAACGGAGCACGTGCCGCGCGCCTGTCCGTATCGCACGCCTTCCACTCGCCGCACATGGACGACGCGCTCGACGAGTTCCGCACAGTCGCCGAAAGCCTGACGTTCCATCTGCCGCGCATCCCCGTCATCTCCAACGTCACCGGCGACGTCGCGACGGACGACCAACTGACCTCCCCCGAGTACTGGGTGCGTCACATCCGCGGCGCGGTGCGCTTCGCGGACGGCGTGCGCAGCTTGGAACGAGAAGGCGTCACGTCGTTCGTCGAACTCGGCCCCGACGCCGTGTTGACCGCGCTGGCGCGCAAGACCCTGACACCGCCAGAGCTTGAACAGCTCCCAGACCCGGAGCGTGAGCGCGAGGCCGCGCTCCTGGTTCCAACGCTTCGACGCGGCCGGCCCGAATCGGCGGCCATCGCGACGGCACTAGCCCAACTGCGCCTGCACGCAGCCGCCGAGCCCGACTGGCAAGCCATCTTCCCGGCCGCACGCCAGGTGGCGTTGCCCACGTACGCGTTCCAGCGTGAGCGGTATTGGCTCCAGGGTGCCGATGCAGCAATCGACGCGGCCGATCTCGGCATGACCGGGACCGGACACCCGTTGCTCGGTGCCGCTGTGAGCATGGCCGACCGCGACGCTCACGTCTTCACCGGACGACTCAGCACCCGCACGATTCCGTGGCTCGCCGAGCACGTCGTCGCCGATACGATCATCGTCCCGGCTACGGCAGTAGTCGAAATGGTGACGCGTGCGGGAGAACTCGTCGGGACGCCGGGCATCGCGCAGCTGACGCTGTCGGCCCCGCTGGTCGTGCCATCCGCATCCGGCGCAGTCCAGATCCAACTCACGGTCAACGAATCAGACGAGTCGGGACACCGCAGCTTCACTCTGCACGCGCGCCCCGACGACGCAACTGCTCCCGACGCTCCATGGACGTTGCACGCCGAGGGCACGCTGGCTTTGGCGTCCGCCGCAACCGTAGAAGGCCTCGACGAACTTGTCGTGTGGCCGCCCGCCGGCGCCACCGAGGTCCGGATCGACGACTTCTACGACGTGCTATCAGACGTCGGATACGCATACGGCTCGGCATTCCGAGGACTGCGCCGCGTATGGCGCAGCGACGGCGAACTGTTCGCCGAGGTGACCCTGCCCGAGTCGACGCGTCCGGAAGCGCGCCGCTACACCCTGCATCCCGCACTGTTCGACGCGGCGTTACATCCCCTGCTCCTCGATGTGGCCGATGCCGCCAATTCGCAGCCGGCGATGCTGCCGTTCGCATGGACGGGATTGACGCTGCACTCCGCGGGCGCATCCGCCCTCCGAGTGCGGATCCGCATCGTGCAGCAGAGCCCGGACACGCTGGAAGCATCGCTGACGGTTGCCGATACGACAGGACAAGCCGTCGCGACAGTGGAGTCTGTGCTCCTGCGTCCCGTCGATCGCCAGGCACTGCGACAGCCGGCGCCGAATGCTGGGGGAGGACTCTTCCGGGTCGCCTGGACTCCGGTGTCTACGCCATCCGCCGGGACATCCGTCTCCGCGACCGTCGTCCTCGACCTCACGACGCACTCCGACGCGCAGGAGCTACCTGCTGCGGCGCGCGACGTGCTCGGCCGGACGCTGCGCACGCTGCAGCAATGGCTGACCGACGAGCGGTTCGCCGACTCGACGTTCGCCGTCGCGACACGCGGCGCCATAGCAACGTCCGACGAAGGCATCTCGGACTTGGCCGCCGCTGGTGTCTGGGGTCTGGTACGAACCGCGCAGACCGAGAATCCGGGCCGGATAGTCCTGCTTGATCTCGACAAGTCCAGCGCCGGCATCGACATCGATGCCGCGGCAACTGCGTACGCCGCGCTCGGCGAACCTCAAATCGCCATCCGCGATGGTCAAGTGTTGGTGCCACGCCTGGAGCGAGCCTCAGCCGTGGTCCCCGCCGCACCCGGCTGGGACCGAGGCACCGTCCTGATCACCGGCGCGACCGGCGCGCTCGGCACCCTCCTCGCCCGCCACCTCGCGACCGAGCACGACGCACGCCACCTGCTCCTGCTCTCCCGTCGCGGCGCTGACGCTCCCGGCGCGAAAGAACTCGCCGGCGAGCTGGCCGAATTCGGCACGGATGTGACCTTCGCAGCCTGCGACGCGAGCGATCGCGACGCCCTCTCGTCAGCACTCGCGCTGATCCCTGATGCGCACCCGCTCACCGCCGTCGTACACGTGGCCGGCATCGCGGACGACGCGGTCTTCACCGACCTCAACGAAGAGCGCATGAACGCCGTCCTCGCCGCGAAGCTCGACGCCGCCTGGCATCTGCACGAGCTGACGAAAGACCTCGACCTATCCGCCTTCGTCCTCTACTCCTCAATCGCAGGCTTGCTCGGCACCGCCGGACAGGCCGCGTACGCTGCTGCCAACGTCTCCCTCGACGCCCTGGCTCAGTACCGCGCGTCACTCGGACTCCCCGCCCGATCCCTCGCTTGGGGCCTGTGGGAGGAAAACAGTGCCCTGAGCGGGAACCTCGGCGAGACGGACCTACGCCGCTTGGCACGCATCGGCATCCGGCCACTGCACGTGACCGACGCCCTGCGCCTATTCGACGCCGCGTCGTCGGCCGACGACGCGGTTCTGGCCGTCGCGAGCCTGGACACCGCCGCCCTTCGCGCCGCCGGCGATCACCTGCCGCGACTACTCCAGTCCCTGGCACCGCGATCCGCCGGACGCCTCGAAACGTCGGACTCCCGCAGTAGCCGCAGCGGCGACGACAACGGCGCAGCGCTCACCGCGCGACTCGCTGTCGTCCCGGAGACCGAGCGTGACAGAGTCCTGACGGACTTCGTGCGCGGGCACGTAGCCACCGTCCTCGGCCACGCCGATCCAGCGTCCGTAGCGTCGGAGCGCTCCTTCCGCGACCTCGGCTTCGACTCGCTCACGTCCGTCGAGCTGCGCAACGCGCTGAGTCGCGGCGCCGGCCTGCGTCTGCCCGCGAGCCTCGTCTTCGAGCACCCCACGCCGGCGGCTGTCACGCGGCACCTGCGCGAACTGCTCGCGGTCAAGCAAACCCAGGCCGTGACTCAGACGAACGCACCTACACCGACGCCGCCTGCGACAACCACCGAACCCGTCGCAACCCAACTCGGCCACCTAACCGCCGCAGTGCAGCAGGCAGCCGTCGACCCCACCTCCCTCGCGTCGATCACCGACGCCCTATACGCCCTGCTCGAAGCCGCCGATACCGCGGCTCGAGCGCACGCATCCAGCACCGGCGGTGACGGTGATGGTGCGCCACCTCCCCACTCGCTCGACGCCGCGAGCGACGAGGAACTGTTCGCGTTGATCAACGGATTCGACTGAGAGCTGAGACTGACGTGGCGAACGAAGAGGAACTGCGCACCTACCTGAAGAAGGCGGTCGCCGACGCGCAGGATTACCGCAGGCGACTTCGCGAGGCCGAGGAGAAGGCCCACGAGCCCATCGCGATCATCGGCATGGCCTGTCGCTTCCCGGGCGACGTCGGCTCGCCGGAGGACCTGTGGCGGCTCGTCGCCGACGGCGTGGACGCCGTCGGGCCGTTCCCGGACGACCGTGGCTGGGATCTCGATCAGCTTTACGATCCGGATCCCGACACCGCCGGGACGGCGTACGCACGCGAAGGCGGCTTCCTGCACGCCGCCGCGCGCTTCGACGCCGGATTCTTCGGCATCTCGCCACGCGAGGCCCACGCGATCGACCCGCAGCAGCGGCTACTGCTGGAGCTCGCCTGGGAGACTTTCGAGCGCGCGGGCATCGATCCGGCGTCGGTGCGCGGAAGCCGTTCCGGGGTGTTCGTCGGCGTTATGTACGACGACTACGCGTCCCGACTCGTCCCCGCGCCGGCTGAGTACGAGGGCTACCTAAGCTCCGGCAGCGCCGCGAGCGTCGCCTCCGGGCGGCTCTCATACCTCTTCGACCTTAAGGGCCCTGCTGTAACGGTCGACACCGCGTGCTCGTCCTCCCTCGTGGCGCTTCACCTCGCCGCGCAAGCGCTGCGGCGCGGCGAATGCTCGCTCGCGCTCGCCGGCGGCGTGACGGTCATGGCGACGCCGACGTCGTTCGTCGAGTTCAGCAGGCAGCGCGGCTTGTCCGCCGACGGCCGCTGCAAGGCCTTCGCACAGTCCGCCGACGGCACCGGTTGGGCCGAGGGCGCAGGGCTGCTGCTCGTCGAACGCCTCTCCGACGCGCGCCGCAACGGCCACGACGTGCTCGCGGTCATCCGTGGCAGCGCGATCAACCAGGACGGCGCCAGCAACGGCCTGACCGCGCCCAACGGCGCCGCGCAGGAAGCGCTGATCGAGCAGGCGCTCGCCGACGCCGGCGTGTCGGCCGAGCAGATCGACGTAGTCGAGGCGCACGGCACCGGCACCCGGCTCGGCGACCCCGTCGAGGCCCGGGCACTGCTCGCCACCTACGGCCAGGCCCACACGCCCGACCGTCCGCTGCTGCTTGGATCGCTGAAGTCGAACATCGGGCATACGCAGGCTGCGGCAGGCGTCGGCGGAGTGATCAAGATGGTCGAATCGCTGCGACGCGGCGTCGTGCCGGCCACGCTTCACGCAGAGCGGCCCACGCCGTTCGTGGACTGGTCCGACAACACGGTGACGCTGCTGACGAAGCAGATGTCGTGGCCCGACAACGAGCACCCGCGACGCGCGGCAGTGTCGTCGTTCGGCATCAGCGGCACGAATGCGCACGTCATTCTCGAAGCGAGCGAGACCACGGACGCCGACGAGCCAACGACCTCCCAGACGCCGCGCCAGGCTACGATCCCGATCCTGCTCTCAGGCGCCAGCGCACGCGCACTTCGCGCCCAAGCCGACAACCTCCTGAGCCACCTGACCAACAACCCGTCCGCAGACCTAACCGATCTCGCCTACTCCCTCGCCACCACCCGCAGCCCCCTGAAACACCGCGCCGCGCTGCTGGTCACCAACCGCGAGCAGCTTGAAGCAGGCATTCGCGCAATCGCCGCCGCCGAGACGACGCCCCACGTGCAGTACGGCACGGTCGCAGCCACCGACGGCAGAACAGCGTTCATATTCCCTGGCCAAGCGACTCAGCTATCTGGCATGGGAGCAGAGCTCTACCAAACGTTTCCGGTTTACGCGGCAGCCTTCGACGCCGCGTGTGACGCGCTCACGCCCCACCTCGACCGGCCGCTGCGCGACGTCGTCTTCGCCGCCGAGGGATCCGCCGGCGCAGTGCTGCTTGAGGGCGCCGAGTGGGCCCAGCCCGCCATCTTCGCCTGCGAAGTCGCACTCTTCCGGCTGTCGGAGTCGTGGGGCGCGCGCCCCGACGCAGTGCTCGGACAATCCGCCGGGGCACTGGCGGCCGCGCACGTCGCCGAAGTCCTCTCGCTTGCCGCCGCCGCCGCACTCGTCGTCGCACGCAGCCGCGCCGATCACCACGCCGCCGATCTCGCGCATGTGCATGAGGTCGCCTCGGGAATCACCTTCGGCGAGCCGCGCATCACGCTCGTCTCCGACCTCACCGGCCGGCTCGCCCAACCGAATCAGCTCGCTGACCCGGACTACTGGGCACGCCAGGCGCGCGGCACCATCCGCGTCCAGGACGGCCTCGACACCCTCGCCGAACTCGGCTGCACGCGCGTCCAAGAACTAGCCGCCTCCCCGGACCCTGAGACGCTGGTAAGCACTCTTACTCAACTGCACGTCACCGGCCAGGCCATCGATTGGTCAGCAGTCTTCGCCGACCGGGGCGCCCGCCGAATCCCCTTGCCGACCTACGCCTTCCAGCGCGAACGCTACTGGCTGCCGACGCCGGTGCGCGCGACGCCGCCAGCCTCGGCCACAGCCGACATCGCCGCCGCCGGACTGACCACCGCCGATCACCCCCTCCTCGGCGCCATCGCCGATCTGCCCGATTCCCAAGCCGTCCTGCTGACGGGCCGGCTCTCCCTCGCCGACCATCCGTGGCTCGCTGACCACCGCGTCGCCGGGCGGGTCGTGGTGCCGGGCACGGCCCTGTTATCGATCGCGCAGTCGGCATCTCAGCACGCTGGTTGCGACGTCGTCGAAGAACTCGTCCTCGAGGCGCCTTTCGTCGTGCCCGAAGAAGGACAGATGCAGCTGCGCGTCTTCGTCGCCGCCCTCGATGCTTCCGGAATTCGGACCATCTCCGTGCATGCTCGCCCCGAAGGTGAGCAAGGACCGGGGGAGTGGACCCGCCACGCCCACGGCACAGTCATCAACAGCTCAACCAACGCCGCCACCTCGCCGGCCGACGCTTCAGCCGACCTGCGCACATGGCCGCCGACTGACGCCGAGCCCGTACCGGTCACGCCCACGCGCTTCTACGCCGACCTCGCCGCCTGGGGCCTCGAATACGGACCCGCATTCCGAGGCGTGCGGAGCGTCTAGCAATACGCTGAGTCGAGCAGCAGCAACA
>CAVQPP010000191.1:0-9127 GCA_963714445.1 uncultured Actinomycetota bacterium | reverse complement strand
TGTGCTGTCCGGCGAAGTGGATTACCTGGCCATGAAGTGCTGAGCGATGAGGAGCACGAGGCGAACTCGGCGATGATGCTGTGCGTCAGCCGGGCCCGCTCGGAACTTCTGGTCATTCAGCTGTAGGGCGGCTACGCTCTAACAAATATCACATATCACGAGAGCCATGGCGGGCCGGGTGCGTTCTCGGTGGCGACGATCCGCTGATCGCTGCCTGAGTAACTTCGCCCGGCCACCGACAGCAAGGCAGCCGACGATGGAAATCCTCCGGTTCATGCTCCTGGGCATCGGAACGGGTGGCGTCTACGCCATGCTGGCCCAGGGTCTCGTGCTGGTCTATCGGGGATCCGGCCTGCTGAACTTCTCCCAGGGCGCCATCGCGATGGTGGGCGCGTTCGCCTACTACGAGTGCACCTCGCTGGACGGGCTGCCGCTGTGGGCCGGCGTTGTGATCGCGCTTGCCCTCTGCGGCCTGATCGGAGCGCTGATCCAGCTGGTGGTCCTGCGGCAGATGCGACGCTCATCGTCGCTGTCGCAGGTCATCGCCACCCTCGGCGTCACGATCGTGCTGCAGTCCGCCGCCTACCTGCGGTACGGGCATGACCCGCATGCGGTGAAGTCGATCATCCCCGTCAGCACCGTGCACATCTTCTCCGGTCAGCTCGGCATCGGGCTGAACCTGATCGGCATCTTCCTGATCGGCCTGGTGCTGACCATCGTGCTGTCGGTGGTGTACCGCAGGACGAACTTCGGCCGGGTGACGACCGCGGTAGCCGAGAAGCAGCTGGTGGCCGCGACACTCGGGCACTCACCCGACCTGATCGCCAGCGTGAACTGGGCCCTCGGCGGCGTGATTGCCTGCCTTGGCCGGCGTCCTGGTCGCACCGATCCTCTTCCTCGACCCGACCCAGCTGGTCCTGCTGGTTCTCCCGGCCATGGCGGCCGCGCTGCTGGGCGGATTCGCATCCTTCCCGATCACGTTCGTCGTCGCCGTGGCCCTGGCGTTCCTGCAACGCTTGATCGACCGCTACGTCAGCCAGCCCGGCTGGTCAGTGCCGCGCCGTTCATCGTGGTGGTCATCGTGCTGATCCTGCGCGGGCAGGTGCTCCCGCTCGCGCAGCCACGTGCTCAACCGGGCCACCGGCGGTCGGCAGCGGCCAGGTCCGGTACTGGCTGGTCGCCCTGCTGTACGCGGCCGGCGCCTACCTGACCCTGTCGGCGGGCCTCACGTGGGCCGCGGCGATGACCACCACGCTCGCCCTGGCCATCATCTGCATGTCCGTTGTCGTCATCACCGGTTACGCCGGTCAGCTCTCGCTGGCCCAGGCGGTCATCGCGGGAATCGGCGCGCTGGTGGCGGCCAAGGTCTCCACCGACGTGCCGTTCATCGCCGCGCTCCATCGGTGCCGTCGCCGCGGCCGGGGCCGGGCGTTCTCGGTCGGCATCTGCTCTCCGGACGCGCGGGGTGACCCTCGCGATCGCCACCCTCGGCCTGGGGAGTGCGCTCCTCGCCCTGGTAGCTGACCAACGTCAACTACACCGGGGGCCAGGCCTGCATCGTGGAGAAGGCACCGTCACTATTCGGCTGGAACATCGATCCGCTGTTCAACGCCAACCGTTACGCATTCGTGGTGCTGACCATCCTGGTCCTGCTGGCCCTCGCGATCACCAACCTGCACCGCGGTGTGACGGGCCGCCGCCTGCTGGCCTTGCGCTCCAACGAGCCGGCCGCGGCCGCTCTGGGCCTGCCGAGCTCCACGCTGAAGGCGTACGCGTTCGTCCTGTCGGCGGCGATCGGCATCGGCGGTGTGCTGCTCGCGTTCGCGCAGCCCACCGTGATCTTCAACGGGACTACCGACAACTACTCCATCTTCGCCAGCATCCTGGTCGTCGCGATGACAGTCGCCGGGGGGGTTGGCTTCGTGGGCGGGGCGCTGATCGGCTCCCTGATGCTCGCCGGTGGCGTAATCAGCCAGCTGTTCTCCGGCTGGGGGAGCGTCAACGACTACCTGCCGCTGATCGGCGGGATCGGGCTGATCCTCGTCCTGATGCAGGGACCCGACGGGCTATTCGAGTACAACCGGCTGCTGTTGGCCAAGCTCGGCGGGCCACTGGCGCGGCTGGCGGGCCGGGTCCGCCTGCCCTGGCAGCACCAGCACAATCCGTTGCGGGCCGCAGGAACGGCCGTGCGCATCGACCCCAAGCCCCTGGTCGTGACCGATCTCTCGGTGTCCTTCGGCGGCATCATCGCGGTCAAGAACATCGACCTGGTGGTGGAGCCGGGCAAGGTACATGGCCTGATCGGGCCCAACGGCGCCGGCAAGACGACCTTCATCGACGCGGTCACCGGCTTCGTCAGATCGCGGGGCAGCGTGGTACTCGGTACGCAGGACCTGTCCCGGCGCAACGCCCGCAGCCGTGCCCGCGCGGGCCTGTCGCGTAGCTTCCAATCGCTGGAGCTGTTCAACGACGTGACCATCCTCGAGAATCTCGTGGTGGCCGGCGAGCGGCACCGCCCGTTCCGCTACCTGACTGATCTGTTCTGGCCGGGGCGGCCCGCACTGTCGGCCGCCGCGCTGGAAGCCATCAAGCAGTTCGAGCTGGTCGAGCTGATCGACCGGAAGCCGGAGTCCATCTCCTTCGGCCAGCGCAAGATGGTCGCCATCGCCAGGGCCATCGCGGCCTCGCCGTCGATCCTGCTGCTCGACGAGCCTGCCGCGGACTCAACGATCACGAGGCCGGAGCTGGCCCGGCTGATCCGCAGGGTGGCCGACCAGTGGAACATCGGCGTGCTTCTCGTCGAGCACAAGGTGGACATGGTCATGTCGATCAGCTACCGGGTCACCGTGCTGGACTCGGGCCGCCAGCTGGCCTCCGGTACGCCCGATGAGGTCATGGCCGAGCAGGCAGTCATCGACGCCTACCTCGGTACCTCGTCCGGCGACGCCAGCGAGGTCGTGGCCGTGGAAGAGGTCGTCACCGATGTCTGAGGCACCGCGGGTCGTCCTGGTCACCGGAGCCGCATCAGGCATGGGCCTGGTGACCTCACGCCGGTTCCTCGACCGCGGCGACCGGGTCGTGGCCTGGGACCTCGACGCCGACGGCCTGCGGCGGGCCTGGGCGGGCGCCGGTCCCGAGCGGGTGCTGACCGCCGCGGTTGACGTGGCCGATCCGGAGGCCACGGACGCCGGCATCGAGCAGGTACTGGCCAGGTTCGGCGCCTGGACGTGGTCGTCAACAATGCCGCCCTCCACGGCGCCTGCTGGACCGTACCTGTGCCTGGCGCTGCCCCCGGAGCGGTGGCGCCGGCTGGTGGACGTCAATCTCCTGGGCGCCGTCAACGTGGCCCGCTCGGCAGCAGACGCCCTTTCCGCCGCGGCCGGCGTCCTGATCGAGCATTTCTGATCCATGACTGCCTACGGGCACGGCCCGTCCAGCGGCTACGCGGTGACCAAGGCGGCAGTGGACGGATTGACCACCTCGCTGGCCGAAGAGCTGGGCCAGCGCGGAGTACGGGTGCTCGGGCTGGCCCCGGGTTTGTCGCGACCCGCGCCGTCCTGGACGGTATGGCCCCCGACCGGCCGGCGGTGATCATGCGGCTGCAGAGCCTGCCGACGTGGGGCGAGCCCGAGGATATCGCCGCGCACGTACTTCCTGGCCTCGCCCGCAGCCCGCATGATCGTCGGCCAGACCGTCGTAGCCGACGTCGGCGTGACCCGGCGCCCCTAGGCCGGACTACTACCACAGAACTGTGAGCACGCGATGACGACCGAGGCGCAGCCGGCGGCGGCAGCCGGATCGACAACGCCGGCGACCCGCGTGGGTTTCGTCGGCCTGGGTGACATGGGCGGGCGCATCGCCCGGCGCATCGCGCTGGCCGGCTTTCCCGCTCACCGTCTTCGACGCGCGGGCCGCGGCGGTGGGGTAAAACTCGTAGGGCCGCGCCGCGGCGCGGCGGAGGAGGTGGCCGCCGTCGCCGCGGCCAGCGACGTGATATGCGTCTGCGTCGTTGACGACGACCAGGTGCGGTCAGTCGTGGCGGCCCTATCGCTGTCGCTCCAGCCGGGTGCGACGCTGGTCATCCACAGCAGCATCATGCCCGGCACCGTCGGAACTGGCCGATGGCCTGGCTGCCCGGGGCATCCGGGTGGCGGACGCTCCGGTGAGCGGTTCGCGCCCGGCCGCCGACGAGGGCACCCTGACCGTCCTGCTCGGCGCTGACGCCGCCACCGCTGACGCGCTCCGCCCTTTGCTGGAGTGCTACTGCAGCACCATCGTCCACGCCGGTGATCTCGGCGCCGGGCAGCTGCTCAAGATCGCCAACAACGTCATGCTGCACATGAATCACCTGGTGGCGGTAGAGGCCGCTCGCTTCGCCGGGGCCCACGGGATTCCGGAATCAGCCCTCATCGAGGCGGCGAACGTCTCCAGCGGGCGCTCGTGGGTCACCGAGACGTGGGATTGATCGACGACATGCTCTCCGACCATCCCCTGGCCGGGACCGACGGCATCTACCCGATCATGTCCAAGGAGATGTGGCATGCGGTCGATATCTCGCGAGCCTCGCTCGTGCCGATGCCGCTCACCGCCCTCGGCACGCAGCTGTCCAAGTCCTACCTCCAGGAGCGCGAGGCCGTCGTCGAGCGGCCCGACCGCAGCTGGATAATCACCACGATCCAAGGGAGCATCATGCCGGAATCTCTGCGCTCCAGCCTCGTGTCGCCGCAGGCCGAAGGCGGCCGGACGGTGGTGGACTTCAACCACCGCGGGCCGCAGATGGTCCAGCACGGCCGCGAGGTGTGGAGCGAACTGCAATCGCAGTGCCCCGTCGCCTGGACGCAAGCTCACGGCGGCCACTGGGTGTTCACCGGCGCACCGGAGGTGATGGACGCCTCGCGTGACGACGGCCGGTTCTCCTCCGCCCACGACCAGGGCGCGCGCGGCGGCGTCGCCATCCCGTCCATGCCCAACTGGGCCGGGATCATCGAGATGGATCCGCCGCAGTTTACGGCGATCCGTAAGGCCTTCGTGCCCTGGTTCACCCGCAAGTCGGCCGAGGCGCGTCGCCCGCTGGTCGAGATGATCGTTGACTACTGCATCGACACCATCATCGAGAAGGGCGAGGCCGACTTGGCCAGCGAGCTCGTGGCGCCGATCCCGGCCCTGCTCACCATGCAGTTCATGGGCTTCCCGCTGAGCGAGGCCGCGCGCTGGGCCGATGTGTTCCACCACCACAGCTACGCGGTACCGGGCACGCCGGACGGCAACCGGGTGCGCGACGAGGTCATCGAGTTGGGGCGGATCATCGGCGAGCGGGCGGCCGCGGCCCGGGAGAAGCCGGGCCCGGACTTCCTGTCGTATCTGGCCAACCTGAGGATCGACGGTGAGCTGCTGCCGCTGGAGCAGGTTAGCGGGCACGGCTTCCTCGTCCTCATCGGCGGCACGGACACGTCGGCCGCGTTGCTGACTAACACGTATCCACATGTCCGAGCACCCGCAGACCCGTGCTGCGCTGCTCGGCAATCCCGATGGGCTGGTCACCGCGTTCCACGAGTTCCTGCGCTACTACACGCCGGTGCCGTCGCTGGCGCGGAGGTCACCACCGACTGCGTCGTGGCCGGGGAGCGGCTGGGCTGGCGACCGGGTCCTGCTGTCGTGGGCCGCGGCGAACATGTCGCCGGACCTGTTCGACGAGCCAGAGCGGGTTCAGCTGGATCGCTGGCCCAACCGCCATGTCTCGTTCGGCATCGGCCTGCACCGGTGCCTGGGGGCCAACGTCGCCGAGGTGGTGTGGACGTCGCGATCGTGCGGATCCTGGAGCGGCTCCCGGACTTCACCATCCACCTTGACCGGGCGGTACGGTACCCCGACGTCGGCGCGTCCGATGGCTGGATCTCGACGCCTGCGACGTTCACCCCGGGCCGCAAGGTGGGCGCGACGCTGGACGAGGACCTCGGCGCCGGGGTGACCCGCGTCGCGAGCGGCGTGGCCGAGAGCGAGCGCGGCACCGAGGACATCTGACGATCGGCCCGCGCCTGGCTGGGGGTCATCGCGAGCCTATGCTGTAATATGATATCGCGAACGTGCTCGGGACAGCGGGCAGCAGCTCCAGTCCCACGCTCCACGCGTCCCGAGTCGAGAGGACACAAGGTGGAACTAGGGGTAACCGGCAAGGTCGTGTTCATCGCGGGTGGCAGCAAGGGGATGGGGCGCCGGGCCGGCGAGATGCTGGCCCAGGACGGAGCGTCGGTCGCCATCGTCGCGCTGGAGGCGGACAAGGAGTCCATCGACGAGGCGGTCAGCGGGATCCTCGAACGTGGTGGCCAGGCCATCGGCATCGCCGCCGACATGACGGTGAAGGACGACATCCAGCGGGCGGTCAACACCTGCCGCAGCGCGCTCGGCCCGCCAGACATCGTGGTGGCCAACGTCAACGGACCGCCGCCGGGGTTTTTCGACGAGGTCACCGACGAGCAGTTCGAGACGGCCGTGCGCGAGATGACGCTGAGCCTGGTCTACCTGCTGCGCGAGACGGTGCCGCACATGAAGGAACAGCACTGGGGCCGGATCATCAACATGAACTCCATCGGCGCCAAGGAACCGACCCGCTTCCCTGGCCACGTCCTCGTCAACACCGGGCGGGCGGCCGCGGTCGCGCTGTCGAAGTCGCTCGCCGACGAGTTCGCCGAATTCGGCATCACGGTGAACTCGATCGGCACCGGCTTCATCGGCACCGACCGGATGTACTCCTACTGGGACCGGATGTCGGCCAGCACCGGGCGGCCGCGCGAGGAACTGCTGAAGGTCGTCACCGACACGATCCCCGCCGGGCGTGTCGGCAGGGTGACGAGATGGCCGGCACGATGAGCTTCCTGTGTTCGGAGCTCGGCGGCTACATCACCGGCGAGTTCATCAACGTTGACGGCGGATGGCACCGGAGCGCCTGGTGAGCACCGAGTTCGCCGGGCTGACCACGGTGCCGGTCAGCGCCGCCCGGGCCCGCCTGGACGCGGCCGGAGAGCTCAGCGAGCCCAAGCAGGTTGTCCTCGACTGGTTCGAGGCGCTGTCGGACGGGCGGCTGGACGACGCCTACGCGCTGATGAATCCCGAGGGCAGCTACTGGGTACTGCGGCAGCGCACGACCGTGTCGAATGCACGCTTCGCCGAGACCTTCACCAATGCCTACAAGAACAATTTCAGCGACGGCATCGTCTTCACGATCGGCGCGATGACCGCTGAAGCCGGCGAGGTAGCCGTCGTCTGCGAGGGGCACGCGGTGCTGTCCACCACGGGGGAGCCGTACGAGAACATGTACCACTACTTGCTGAGCGTGGACCGCGGGCTGATCCAGGATGTGTGCGAGTTCGCCGACACCTACCGCTCGGCGCAGGCCTTCGCACCACCGGGCAGCTCCTGACGATCCGGCAATCGTGCCCGCCGCAGCTGAACGTTCGCAGGGGCGGGACTCAGTACGGCAGCACGGCGCCGACCCGGGGGCCGGGGGTGAACCTGGCCTGCGTCTTCAGCCAGCCGCTCGACGTGCCGATGGTCGGGAACGGCACGATCGCGCCCAGGTCGAGCACGTAGTCCGGCATGCGCCCCAGCACCCGCTGCAGGACGGCCTTCCAGGTCACCCGGGCGGCGTTCGCACCCAGACACCGGTGGATACCGACACCAAAGGCGAGATGCCGGTTCGGGTAGCGGTCCAGCCGCACGGTGCCGGCGTCGGGGAAGACCGTCTCGTCCAGGTTCGCGGCTGCCCAGGAGATCCACACCCGGTCGTTCTCGTGCAGCTGCTGGCCACCGAGGGTGGTGTCTCGGGTGACGGTACGGGCCAGGCCCTGCACCGGTGAGTAGACGCGCAGGTACTCGTCGAAGGCGGAGTCCAGCAGGGCCGGGTCGGCGAGCAGGCGCACGCGATCCTCCGGGTGCTCTTGCAGGTGGATGAACGAGTTGCTGAGCAGGGCCGTGCTCGTGTCGATCCCGCCGATCAGGACCAGGAGGGCATGGCCGGCAACCTGCTCGAGAGGCATTTGCTGGCCGTCAATCTCCAGGTTGGCCAGGAAAGACAGGAAGTCGGCGGTGGGGTGCGCGCGGCGCTCGGCGGCGCGCTCGTGCAGCCGCTCGCTGAACCGGGCGACGTCGGCGTTGAGCTGGTCGCGGGCAGGAGTACCTGGCGGTGTCCAGGTGTGCCGGTGGAACAGGTCGGCCATCTCGCCGGACTCGCTGAACGGGAAGCCGACCAGATCCATCGTCAGCAGCGCGGGAATCGGTACGGCCAGATCGTCGGTCAGGTCGCAGGAACCTGCCTCGATGACCTGGTCGATGCAGTAGTCGGTGATCTGGACGGTGAGGTCCAATCGGCCCTGGGCTGCCTTCGGCGAGAACCACGGCACGAATGCCTTGCGCAGCGGGAGGAACTCTGGCGGGTCCATCTGGATCATGCCGGCCCAGTGCGGCATCGGAGGATGGGCGACGCCGAACCGGGTGACGTGGTCGTTCTCGGAGGAGAACGTTTCGTCGTCGCGGGCCACCTGCTGGACCTCGGCGTTCCCGGTGACGATCCAGTACCCGCCGAGGGCATCGGTCCAGGCCACCGGGCACTGAGCACGTAGCTGGGTGAACGTCTCCCGTGACGTGTTGATCATCGCCGGGTCGTGGTGATTGAAGTCCACGCAGACGCGATCCGCCCGCTTGGTGAGGTTGATGAGATCCTGCACACTCTGATCGGCCATGACCACCCCTTCAGCCAAGATGCTCGATATGATATCGTAAATCACATGGAAGTGCTCGACTTCTCGCGCCGGGTGGCCGTGGTGACGGGGCCGGCCGCGGGATCGGCCGCGAGTACGCGCTGCTCCTGGCGGCGCGTGGCGCGCAGGTGGTGGTCAACGACCTGGGTGCCGACGTGCGCGGCGAGGGCGTCTCGGACGCGCCGGCTCAGCACGTGGCGGACGAGATCCGCGCCGCCTGGTCGGCGACGCGCTCGTCAGCACCGACTCGGTGGCCGCTGAATCCGGCGCCCGGGCCCTGATCGAGACCGCGCACGCGCGCTACGGCCGGGTCTACGTGCTGGTGCACAACGCCGGGCGGAACCTGGGCGAGCCTCGACCGTTGCTCAAGCGTA
>CAVQPP010000190.1:0-15870 GCA_963714445.1 uncultured Actinomycetota bacterium | reverse complement strand
CCGGTGCTGCCGGTGGTCTCGATGGTGGTGGCCTGCCGTCCCGCGCCACGCAGGCCGATCCGGGTGTCGGAGATGGCGACGGTGGCGACGGAGAACTTGTAGAAGCCGGCGCCGAACACGATCATCGCCCCGCCGAGGGTCTGCACGGCGGCGAGCGCGTCGGCGTAACAGTTCGTCCACGCCGTGTCCGACAGGGTGGCGCCGGTCGGGTCCGCGCCGTACTGGTCGATGTAGAACGCGCGCTGCAGCAGGCTGTGGTTGAGGACATCGACGACGGAGTTCATGTCCACCGGCGGGTTACCGGTGCCGACCGCGCGGGTGTCCGGGGGCAGGTTGTACGTCGGCACGCTTCAGCCTCCCGGTCAGTACGCAGCGGTGTACGCCGCGGGGTACACCGCACCTGACGGTGGCGGCGCTGGCGGCGTGGGGCGGGGTGAACGCGAGGGACGCGGCTTACGCGGCAGCGCCGCCGCGGCGGCACCCACCGCGTACCGCAGGAACTCGCGCCGCGCGATACCGGTCATGTCCAGTTCCCGAACCCGGCGGTTTGCAGCGTGTCCGCCCCGACCGGGCTGAGCCGGAAGTAGGAGTTCGCGGCGACGATGGCCGCGATCCCGTTGGTCGCGTTGGTGATCTGCGGGATCAGCGTGCCGGTCGCGTTGGTCCTGATCACGCCCTTGATCACCGCCTGCAGCGTGGTCGTGGTGACGCCCGCTGCGGTGATCGCCGCAGCCGCGTTGCTGGCCGCGGTGAACAGCAGGACCGCGCCGCCGGTCCCGGCCGTTGTGGTGAGCGCCTGCCACGCGCAGCTGGTGTAGGTGGCGCTGCCGCCGAACCCGAAGCTGACCGTGTGCGCGGACGAGGACAGCCCGGTGATGCTGAACACGCACTCGAAAAAGAACGTCGTATTCGCCCGGATGTTCAGTGCCCCGGCGGCGGTGGCGTTCAGGAGCTGCTGCGCGGCGGTGCCGCTGCCCAGCGTGTAGGGGCTGCTGATGCACTGGTACTGCAGGGTCTGGAATACCTGGTACGCAGCGCCCAGCGCGTTGTCGCCGGACACCACGAAGTTGGAGGCTTTCAGCAGGGCTGCGCCGATGTTGGAGGCGGTGAACGCCGAAGGGCCGGCCCCGAAGTCGAGCTGCCCGTAGCACCTCTCAATGTCCCCGGTGCCGTCCGAGTAGATCGTCATCGGCGCGAAGGTGTTCGCGCCGGAGGTGTCCAGCTCCACGCCGATATGCAGCCGCGAGGAGACGATGGCCGAGGCCCGGCCAGCGGACAGGTGCCCAGCGGGAACGCTGCCGATAATGCGCAGCACCGCCGCGGACGTGGTCAGCGTGGACAGGACAAAGTTGCCGGTGATCATCAGGTCAGCGTCAACGATCAGCGCGCCGTTCTGCACCACCACACCGTCGCCGTACACCTGCCCGCTGCCGTTCAGGCCCTGCTCCAGCCGGATGGTCATCTGCACGCGGGCGAAGCTGCCCCCCGAGGTGTTCGCAGCGGTGGACGGGTTGTCGAATACCACGCACTGGGTGCAGCCGGAGACAAGAAGGTCACCGCGCAGCATCTCGGTGTAATACCACTCGTTGTCGAACCAGACGCCCTTGGACCCGGTGCCGCTGAAATTCTGGACCACCGCATCGACGGTGTAGGCGAAGATGTCCCCCACGTGCAGGCCCACCGAACTGGCGCCCGTGCTGCTGCCGTCGATGGTCAGGCCCGAGATGCCGCCCCCGTCAACCGTCTTGTCGGTGACCGAGAAGGCAGTCGCGTCGAATACGCGGAAACAGTCCCCGCCGGTCACGGCGGAACTGATGAACGTGGCCATTTCCCGGCGCCCTCGATGTAGACGTTCGGCCCCGGGTTGTTGGGGGTGACGGCTATCTTCACATTGCCGGGCCCGAAGATGATCTTCCCGATGGAGCGGCCGTTGCTGACCGGCAGCGTGGCCAGCGCGGCGTTGAACGCCGCGGAGGTGTCCACCACGCCGGTGTAGTCGCAGTCCACGTAGGCCGTCGCTGACAGTTCCTTCGACGTCGCGGTCAGGAAGCCGCCGGTTGTCACGTTCACGATGGCGAACCCGGCGGTGTGCGACACCGGGGTGGTGCCTTCCGCGCCGCGGGTCACCGTCCACGACTGCGAGCCGCCCGTGCCCCCAGGTCCCACTGTGACCAGGAACTTCTCATTGGGCAGCGCCGGGTCGCACACCGTGAACTGGGTCGGTGGCTGCGCCGCCGGCGACGCCACCGGGAACGCCCCGGTGACATTAACCGTCCAGGATTCGCTGGTGCCGCCCGCGGGGGCCGTCGTGCCACCCGACGTGACCGTGGCCGCCGCGTTGTTGGCGTACGCCCAGTTGATGGCAGGTGTGACCGGGGCCTGCGCGAACGCCACCACGAGCCCTGCGCCGAACGCGGTCGTATTCGTGCTGAACGCCCCGGCATCATTCAGGGTGACGCCACCCGGACTGGGGATGACCACCCCGATGTAGGTCTGCAGGACCGTGGAGACGCCGTTGCCGTTCAGGACGGTGGAGAACAGGCCCGTGCCTGTGTCGGTCCAGGTGAGGATCCCGGCGGCGCGCTGCTGCGCGAAACAGGCGATGGCGAATTCGCCGCTGCCGGCCAGGTTGGCGCCCGTCGTGGCGGTGGGGGAGACGGTCCCGGCGACCGCGCCGGACGCATACGTGCCCGACGTGTCGATGGGGGTGGTGGTGTTCGCGCCCTGCAGCTCGAACAGCATGCAGTCCATGCCACCCGCCGTGCCCGTCTCCGTGGACGTGAACGTGGGCGCGGCGTCGGACCCCACCGCGGTCAGGGTCCAGATCGCGACCCGGACCTGGGCGGTGGCCGTGTTCGGCTGCTCGAACCGGTTCGTCCAGCCCGATGACGTAGCCGTCGCGGTGACCGACGTAGTCGCCGCGCAGGTCACCACCGCGACGAGCAGATGCCCGGCGGTGCGGAACTGTCCCGAACCCCATGTCCCGGTGACCGAGCCCGTGGTGGAGTGGGTGTTGACCGGGGTGCCGGTGCTGTAGACGGTCACGGCTCAGTCAGACGGTCACGTTGAAAACCGCCGTGGTCGCGCCGACGGTGGCCCAGATGATCGTGAACGTCCCCGTCGTCACCGACTGGGAGCCGCCGAAGTAGTTGTAGCAGAGGCCCTGCTTGGACGGGACGGTGATCGTGTTGTCATACACCAGGCAGCCGTACGCGGCGGCGACCGTCACGTTCCCGGTCCCGGCGAGGTTCGCCGCGTGGAAGCAGATCGAGCTGGAGCCGGTGTCGATCGCGAACGTCTTGGACGCGAGGGGCAGGCCCCCGGCGGGCCAGTTCGCGCCGCCGTTGGTCTCGTTCGCGACCACCCACTGGGACGCCGCGGCGTTGTAACCGGACAGGACCGCGGTCGTGGTCTTGTCCGGGGTGCCGCTGTTGCCGAACAGCGCCACGTTGATCACGTCCGCCGACAGGTTCGCGTACGTGGTCGGCACGGCCGTCGTCCAGCACGACTGCATCAGGGGATTGATCATCGCCTGCTGGAAGATCGCGCTGGCAGTGAACGCCATGGTTAGGTCCTCATCTCCGCTTGCGCCAGCCCGGCGTTGACCGCCAGGTCTTCCCCGTCGTCGCGGACCGTCCGGACCGCCATGTACGGTTTCCCGTCGCTGCCGGTGGCCTGGACCTCACCGTTCAGGTAGTCGGCGCGTTCCTCCGCGACCACCTTGCAGCCCGTGCCAGCGCGGACCAGCGGCGCCGACAGGTCGTGCAGCGCCGGGCAGTTGTGGAACCGGGACGCGCCCGGCGGGAGCGCCCGGGTGCGCTCGGTGGTGTGGCAGTTCGGGCACTCCCAGTCCTGCCACGACTCCAGCAGCGGGACAGCCATCAGCGCGCCGGGCCCGGCGTGATGACTTCCAGGCCCTCCGCCATCCCCGCGCCGTCCCAGTCCTCCGGCTTGGCGGCCAGCAGGAACACACCCGGCTCCGGGTCGGGTTCGCAGCGCAGGACATCCAGGCCGCACGCCCGCGCGATCGCGTCCATCTGGTCAGTGGTGTACCGCCAGAAGTCGCCGGGGTGCGGGTGGTAGGGGAAACCGGGGCCGCGGGTGGTCACCAGCAGTCGGCCGCCCGGCGCGAGGATCCGCACCATCCCCGTCACCGCGCCCCGCCAGTCGTACGCGTGCTCCAGCATCTCCGTGCTGATCACGATGTCCGCGCAGTCGCCGCCCAGCTCGACCGGGAGCTTCTCCGCCGGGCACACCAGATCCACACTGGGACCCGCCTGCGCGTCGGTGCCCAGGTAGGACGCCGCGTGCGGCTCATACACGCCGCGGACCGACCCGTTGACGTTGTACGCGCCCACCTCGACGATCCGCTTCCCCGCCGCCTCGTGCGAGGTCAGGGCCGTGCTGGCGAACTCGTACGCGGACGGGTGCATGTCAGCTGGTGCCGTACTTGGTAAGGGCGGCCTGGGTCGTGCCCGGGTAGTCGCCGCCGCCGGGCCCCATGTCGCCGCCCTCCGGCGGGACACCCTCGACGCCCGCGCCCTCCTGGCCGCCGTACATGGGAATGCCGTCCTGTGTCGTGCTTCCCGCCGGGTAGGCCCCCATCTCCCCCTGGATGGGCGTCGCCAGGTCCGCGCCCGGGCGCAGGTCCTGGTTCTCGTAGTCGGGGAACCCGGAGAACACGTTCGAGGACGCGGCGCCCTGCGGCGAGTCCAGTATCGCCGCGGCCTCCTGCTGGCGGGGGCTGTCGCGGTCCGGGATGCCCGCACCCGGGCCTGCGCCCTCGGCGCCGCCCGAGAGGTCCATCGCCGCCGTCACCGCCCCGGTGATCCCGGCGATGTCCTGCGGGCCACTGATGTCATACGGGGCGGTGCCCTGGCCGTGCGGGGTCACCCCGCCGTACCCGGCTGGGTCGCCGGGGCCGTCAGCGGGCGTCACCGGGTCAGGCGCGCCAGCAGGGTCCGGGGTCTGGAAGAACGGGCTGCTCATTGCGCTTTCCCTTCATATCCGGGGGCACCCTGCGTACCGCCGTAATCCCGGTCCGGGTCATAGAACCCGGCGGTGGGCAGCGTGTTCCCCACCCCCGCGCCCGGATCCTCCGGCGACGGCGGGAAGGTCATCAGGTCCCCGTACGTGGAGCCCTGGCCGAACGTGTCGGACTGGAACTCGTGCCAGCGGCCGGTGGCGTTCACCACCGCGCCGGCCACCGTGGCGGACACGTCGTCGCGACCGCCCGCGTCCGCGTCGCCCGCCGCGTCGATAGGCGCCAGCGGGCCCGGGTAGTACGGCGCGTCGGCGGTCCCCGCGGCGATGTCATGCGCCGCGGGGGACTCCGTAGTGCCCAGGCCCGTGACACCGGCCATGACCGCCCCCGCCGGGTCACTGACCGGACCCAGGTCCGCGGCGTAGTCCGGCGGCTCCGGGGACTGGTCAGCGCCCCCGTACGGCACCGGCGCCGGGCGGAGTTCGGCGCCGACGGCATCTGCGGCGCGTCGCCGGGGGAACCGTGGATATCAGCCATCACTGCCTTGATTGCACGAAGATCGTCGTCGTCGTCGCGTTAGCCGTCGCCTGCACGACCCGGAACCTGACAAATGAGTGCTGCACCACCACCGTCGCCCCGGCCGCCGCCGTTGACGCGGTGATCGCCGGGGTGTATGTCATCGTCGAATCCAGCGTCGCCCCGTCGAACGAGCCCTCCACCGTGAGCGTGGTGGTCCCGGTCGAGTTGGCGATCACGGCGGTGATCAGCAGCGTCGTATAACCCTGGGTGTCGAACCAGCCCGACACCAGCGGCGACGCCCCCGTCGTCACCGCAACCGTGTTCTCCCACACCTTGAACCCCGGCGGCGTCACCGGCATCTAGGACGCCTTCCCCCGCGGCGCCTTCGGCGGCGCAGCCTTCGGCGCGCTTTTTGGCAGGCTCGCCGCCGTCGCCCAGGTCCAGCGGCCGGAACAGCGTGCCCCGGCCCGCGTCGAGTTTCACCACCTCGTGGCCGTCGGCGAACACCTGGCCCTTCGCCACCATCAGCGGGCCGTCCTTCAGCTCCGCCACGAACGTGTCCTGCGCCTGCTGCGCCATACGCCACTCCCTAAGAGATCTGCGGCCCGGACGGGTGCACCGCCAGGTAACCCGCCAGCACGCCGCTCACCAGCGGGTACGTCCCCGCCGCAGGCGCGATGTCAGCCACCGCGAACGTCGGCGCCACGCTGTAGGTGACCGTGATCGACCCGCCCGCGGGAACCGTGAACGTGCCGGACGTCGAGCCGGTCACGACCCCGCTGACCGCGATCACCGTCACCGTCCCCCCGGTGATCGTGACGCTCTGCGCCACCGGGGCCGGGTTCAGCGACGCGACACCCGTCGCCCCCAGCGTCATCGCCGTCGCGAACAGCGCCGGGGCGCCCGTCACGACCGCGCCGGCGCTCGGCCACAGCGACCCCGCGTTGACGAACACGGACGCGCCGGACGCCAGCTGGACGACGGCGGCGGTTACCGCGTACCTGTTCGCCACGGGGCCTAGCTCACTTCGCCCCGCGGGTAGGCGGCCAGCCAGCCGACCATGACCCCGGTGATGCCGCCGACGCCGGCGACCGGGGCGGTCGCGCTGAAGTTCGACGCGTGCAGCGCGATCAGCGTCGCGTCGGACACGGTGTCCCGTTTCGCCCCGTTGTGCACGGTGATCGGCTTGCCGGCAAGCTCGACAGTCTCCGTCACCTTCGCGTAGGTAGCCGTCATGGCTGCGCGCCCTCTCTTTAAGTTAATGCCGGGGAAAGTTAGCGCCGCCCCGGCCCGGCTCCGGACTTACGGGATCCTCGCTGTCCGGTCGTTTACCCGCCGCTGCACGTTCTGGAGTTACGCGCCCTTCATGACGCGGAAAGCCCCAGGTACGGCCACTGTGGACCCAGTTCGCCAGAACATGAACCAGCCGGCTTGCCCGGTCGGGAGGTAGGTGGACGAGGTGCCCTTCACCAGGGGCTCGTAGATCAAGGAGACCCCGACGCGGTCCACGATGATGAACTGCCCGAAGTCGCCCATGACGGCGAGCAGGTTGCCGGAGGTGAGCAGCGACGCCATCGACGTCGAACTCGTAGATCGGGGCGCCGAGCAGGGTCTCCGGCTGGCCCTTGCCGAGGTTCGTCCAGAACGACGCGCCACCGGCGGTGTCGAGCTGCCGGAACTTGTTGATGATCGCGACGTTCGCGGCCCACGCGCAGCCGGGGGCGTTGCGGAACCGGGGCGGCACCGCGGCCTGCAGGGCGTACACGTCGGCGAGGGCGATCACCAGGGTGGTGCCGGTCGTGACGGTCGTGGTCGCGCCGATGGTGATGCCCTGCGGGACGCCGCCGGACCCGGCGCCGACCGCAAACGCGTTCTCCTCGAGGCGGTCCTTCGCGTCCGCCAGCAGCCGGGGCAGCTGCTGGCCGAAGTCGGTGTCCTCCAGCACTTCGTAGGAACCGAACGCCCACACGGCCGCCTTGACGGGGGTGACGACCACGTTCGCGACCGTCGGGGTCGTGTCGGTGGTCATCGTGCCTTCAGCCAGCCATGCCGCGGTGACACCGGCGGACGTGACGCCGTTCCACGTGTTCGACGTGGTCTGCTTCACGTTGCTGATGCGGCGCCACGGGTTCGCGCTGCCCGTGTTGGTCAGGATGATCGTGGGGTCCAAAACAAACGGCAAAAGGTACCCGCCGTTCGCGAGGGTCAGGGACAGCGCGGTCCGCTGGGCCATGCCCTGCGGGTCCTCCACGTACGCCCTGAATGCGTCCTGGTACTCCTGGGAGCCGGTGAGCAGCATGTGCTCGGCGATGCCGCGGCCCAGGTTCCCGGGATTCTCCTGGACCATGCGGGTGGCGTTCTCCGCGAAGTCACCGGCGAGGTTCCCGCGCCTGACCTCCAGCTCAATCGCGTCGAACGCCCGGCCTCGCAGTTCCGGGGTGCGGACCATGTGGGAACCGACCGCGTCGAGATCTTCGTACGGGTTGCGGTACCGGTTGGTCAGCAGGTCCGGGCCCGTGCCGGTGCCGCGCCACCCGCCAGAGTGGCCGTTGCCGTCGCCTGCGCCGCCATCGGGGCCTTCCCGGTTCGCGGGGTCCTCGGCGGTGCGGGTGATCGCCTTGATCTTCTCCATCCGCTCGATCAGGGGCTTGGACTTGCCGTCCAGCTCCTCCCACCGCTTCAGCAGCGTGTCGCGGAAGTCGCCGTCGTTCTCCTCGGTGACCGAGTCGTCGTCCTCCATCCGCTGGAGCTCCTGCTTGATGCGTGCCTGCTCGTCGAGCAGTTCCTGCAGTGCGGCCATGCCGCTGCCTCATTTCGGTCTGGTTACCAGACCAGCCCGGCCTTCTCCCGCGCCTCCTTCGAGCGCAGCGCATAGAGGGCGTGCTGGTGATACCGGGCCGAGTGCTCGTCGCCTTCGGGCGCGTGCGGGTCGCCGGCGGCTAGTTCCCCATCCGGGGGAAGTGCCTGCTCCGCGCCGGGGTCTTCATCCGGGTCCAGGGCGGCGCCCCCTGGAGTGGACATGCGGACGCCGAGGATCTCGGCGCCCGAGTATGCGGGCCACAGCACCGGGCCGTACTCGCGCAGCCCGAGCTCGGTGCGGCGTACGGTGGTCAGCTCGCCGCGGAGCGGCCGGTACTTCTCCCCCCTCGGCAGCTGCGGATTAGACCGCATGATCCGGCCCGTGAATGACTGGGAAGTGATCGACCCGGAGCGGATGTTCTCCAGGACCTCATCGGCCAGCGGCGTCTCGTTGTACCGGGTGCGGGTCAGCAGACCCCGCTGCTCGGCGCGGATCTCAACCGGCGTGCCGATCGGCATGGAGAACCGCTCCGATGGGGTGCCCTGGATCGTCATGCCGTGGTTGTAGAGCACCTTGACGGCGCCGGGGAAGCCGCCGCGCATCCTCGAGGCGTGGTCGATGGCCCGGTTGAACGCGTCCCGGTCGATCACCTCGACGTAGTGGCCCTCGAAGTCCTGGATCTCGGCGGGGTCGTCGAACACGGCGGCGAACGCCTCGACGGTGCGGCCGTCGCCGCCGTCCGCCGACCGGATGATGTGCATGTCCTCGAGCGGGTACAGCCGCATGTACTCGGCGCGCGAGCCGCCGGAACCGGACGAGTCTGCTGTCGTCGCTCACGTCGTGCCCGTTCTTGCTCATCGCCGCCTTGATCTTTCCCTTGATCGCCGAGAGCTGCTCAGCGGTGTACTGGCCCGCGTTGTCCTTCTGGTTGATGTAGCCCCAGGCGGCCATCACCTTGTCGGCGCTCAGCGGGTAGCGCTTGACGCCGGGCTTGCCGGACTTGGACGCCGGGTTCCCGTCGGCGTCGAGGTAGCCAGGGTCGGCGTACGGGACGTCGCCGTACGGTGCCTTGGTGTCTGCCACTTACGGCCTCCTCAGCCGGTTGAGTCCTCACGTGCGGCCTGGTGCGCCACGGTGACCGCGCGGGCGGTCAGCGCGCCGTCCGGGTGATGGCGGCGGCACACCATGTGCCCGGCCGCCGTCCGGTGACGGCCGAGGCGCCAGCAGCGGTGCACCTCGCAGTTGTGCCGCCGCACGACGGTGAGCAGGCCGCCCACGATCGCGATCTCGGCCAGGTCGCCGCCGAACCCGGACCAGGCCAGGTAGGACGTCCCCGACGCGCTGTCGGTGCCGAGGAAGTGCGCCAGCCAGTGCGGCATCAGCCCGCGCCGTTCAGCGCCCGCCTGGCGCTGGAGGGCCGCGGCGTGGGCCGCGTGCCGTTCCCGCCGTCACCCGGCGACGTGGACCCCACCGGCAGCCGCGGCAGCGCCGGCGGCAGCGGGTCGGCGGTCACACCCGGCTGGCCGGGCTGCGGCAGGAGGTGCTGCACCGGCAGGTTCGGCGGTGGCGGCGGCTTCTCCGCCACCTCCAGCTGGGACATGTCCCCGGCCTCCACCGCCGCGACCGCGCTCATGGGGTCATACCCGGTCTGGCCCAGGGCCAGGAGGGCCTGGGCGCGGATCAGGGTCACCTGCGCCCGGACCTGCTCGCCGTCCTGCAGCGCCGGGACGTCGCCGGTGTCCATCCACAGCCGCGACCCCGCCGGCACATCCGGCACCAGCGGCTCCAGGGCCGCGCACAGCGACCGCCACAGCGGGTGCAGGGTCAGGTCCGCGAACCGGCGGATCACTTCCTGGTACGACTTGCCCGCGCCCTTGATGGACTCCAGGCCGACCAGCAGCGGAGGCACCCCCCCGGCGGCAAGGATCCGCTCTACCCCCGCTGAGGCGACGTTCGTGAAGTCCATCTGCAACAGCGAGTTCCCGGCGACCGTCAGGTCCGCGCCCTGATCCAGGATCAGCGTCTTCCCCGCGTTGTCGGTGCCGGCGTACCGGGCGTTCATCCGCTCCCGGATCGCGTCGACGGTGCCCGGCTGCAGCTTCTGGGCGTACCGGATGATCACGTTCGGGGTCGCGTTGTTCTGCAGGTAGCGGATCTTGTACTGGGCGAGGCCGTCGTCGCCCTGGATGTCCCGCATCACCGGCGTCAGCCAGCTCATGCCCCGGAAATCGGCCTGCGGGTCGCAGATCGGCGCCCAGTGCGCGACCTCGGCCGCCGGGTAGAACTCACCTGCCCCCTGGCCGGTGACTGACTTCGGCGGCTCGACCCAGTAGCCCGTCTTGCGCCGGTAGTGGCCGCCCCCCGGCACCGGCACGATCTCGCTGATGATCGTCGTCCAGTCGGGGCGCAGCCGCACCAGGATGTCCTCGCCGGGAACATTCCAGATGTACGCGTTCCCCGCCACCGAGCCGTCCTGCTCGCACCGGGCGATCAGCTCACCCGACGTCGAATCCGGGCCCCACGGATGCTCCAGCACGCTCAGCGACGTGTTGCCGTACAGGTGCTTGTCGTCCTTCGCCTGGAACTGGAACTGCGCCTCGGCCAGCAGCATCATCCGCACCAGGATCGCGGCGAACACCGGCGAGTCCGACGCGTTCGCGTTCTGCGCCCACCCCGCCACTGCGGCAGCACCGCCTCACGGTCCGGGGAGCCGTACGTGGTCGTCAGGACGGCCGCGCCGGACGCCATGCCCTCCCAGTAACCCGAGTCGCGGTGGATGAGGCGGTCCCAGAGCCTCACCGGGTAATCTCCCGGCCTGCTTGTTCGGCTTCCAGGCTCATGCCGCAGTCCATGACCAGTACCTGCACGCCTTCAGGGAGCGGGAGCAATGCGCGCAGCCTCGCCCGGATCGCGTCCACTGCCGCCTGGGTGAGGGTCTCCTGGGTGCGCACGATCAGCCGGTCGCCTGGCTTAAGGTCACCCGGCTCGAAGCCCAGCCGCTCGATTTCCAGCCTCACGACGCGCGGGCCCGTTCCAGCACCTGCTGCAGGGTCGGCACCGCGTGCACGGACGGGGCGGCGCGGCCCTCATCGTCACGCAGCAGCGCGAACACGCCTACCGCGACCGAATCAGCGATGATGGCCAGCCCGAGCGCCCACGTCCCGATGAGGGCCGCGCCGCCCATGATCCCGGCGAGGGACAGCAGCAGCAGGAACACGGACAGGCGCAAGGGTTACCCTCCATCGGTGAGCAACAGCACAAAACCGGCCAGCGACTACGGCATTAACGATCCCGTCTTTGACGGGATGAGCCTTGTCCGGCAACCTGGCGCCAGATATGGCCAGTGGTTCGTCAGGTGTGACTGCTGGCAGTTCAAGCCCCCGGACAAGAAGGGACGCAGAGGTTCGCGGAAGCGCGCTGAAGGCCAGTCGGCCCAGGTGGATTCCCTGGGAGCCGCCCGTGACTGGGCGCGGGCGCACCTGCACAGCCGCAACCATTGCGTACCGCCGGAACCCGCCTAGACCGCCCAGACGCCCGGTTGCGCCAGTTCCTCCCACCGCAGGAACGCCCAGCACGCCAGCGTCGCCGCCACCAGCGGCGACTGATCGACCACCAGGCGCCGCTCCCACGCCTGGGCCCCGGCCAGCGGGCGCTGCTGGGCCGCCCGCACCGCCGCCGTCAGGGGCGGCTGGTCGAGGTGCGCCAGGCGGCCGTCGTTCACCAGGTCCAGGAACTCGCCGTGCGCGACCACCACGTCAGCGGTCTGCGGCTCCGTCACGAACACCCCGGCCTCAGCCAGCGGGCGCAGCAGCGTCCCCGCCTGCGACCGCGGATCCACCACGGTCGCCACCGGGTCATGCTTCACGCTGAGCTCAGCCAGCCGGGCCACAGCGCCGCGCGGGTGGTCGTACCAGACCAGGTCCACGACCACGCGGGTGCCGTCCTTCTCGCGGCCGGCACCGACGACCGCGGCCTTTTTACGGTCCTCCGAAATCTCGACCGCAAACGCGACCTCGCCGCTCATGAGCGCACCGGCGGCGGATCCCCGGCGGCGTTCACGGCGGCGGCGATCCACTCCGCCAGTTCCGGCGTGTCCACGATGCCTATGCAGGCATCCGCCAGCCGGTCATCGCCAGGCGTGACCAGGTACAGCGTGCGGCCCAGCGTGCGGCCCGTGCGCATCAGGGGATCGCTCACAGCCGCACCGCCGGGGCCGCGCACGCCGACCACGCGTCCGCCGTGATCGTCTCCCACTCGCCGGCGTCACCCACCGGGTAGTCACCGATGCTCAGCCGCTCCCGCGCGAACGCGTCCGGGCCGAGGGCGGCCATCTCACGCTCGACGTACTCCGGCGCGATCCGGATGCCCAGGCCAGGATTCGCCCGCGCCCAGTCCGCCGGGTCCGCCGGGTCGTAGGCGTTCTCGTCCGCCGACCACTCCATGAACGCCAGCGACCGGTCACCGCCAGCCACGCCACGCGCCCGCACCCGGCCGAGCTGGATGCTGTCCGGGCCGCCAGCCGTCGAGGTGTACCAGACCTGCGGATCCGGCCGGGCCGACAGCGTTGGCAGGAGGGCTGCCATCTCCTGGTCGCCCAGCTTGTACGCCTCGTCCAGGATCACCAGGTCCGACGTGAACCCGCGGCCGGAGCCGGATGAGCGGGCCACGAACCGCAGCCGCTTGCCGTCCTTCAGCTCGACAGCCTCGGCGCCCGCCGCCGTCCGGATCCGCGACACCCGGCTGTCGAACTCCGGGTTGTCCTCGATCAGCGCCCGGACCCGCAGGAACGCCTCGGCGGCCGTCTTGAACTCGTGCGCGCTGTGCAGGATCAGCCGCACATCCGGGTACAGGAACAGCGCCGCCAGCTCCAGCGCCTCCAGCACCGTGCCCTTGCCGTTCTGGCGCGCGACGATCAGGCACGTCTCGAACGCCGCCCACTTCCCGCCACGGCGGCGCAGGCCGGCCTCCAGGACGAACCGCTGCCACGGGTCCAGCGCCAGGCCCGCGACCCCGGCCAGCGCTACGGCGTTCCGGCCCGAGTCCCCCGCGTCGAACGGCGGCAGCGAGCAGACACGCGGCTCCTGGTCACCCAGAACGCCGGGCGGCGAGCTCATCACCGCGGATGTCATCGATCCGGCTCCTCTTCGGCCTGGCGGTGGCCGCCGCGGCCCGCAGATCGGCCAGCAGGAGGCGCAGCTGCGCCGCTGCGGCGGCTGCGGCGACCGCACCGCGGCTCGTGTCGATCTGGCGGGCCAGGGCGACCGCCAGGGCCGCCGAGCCGTCCTCTTGGACGCTGCAGCCCAGTTTCCGCAGTTCGGAGCGCACCGCGCGCTCAACCGGGCCAGACCGCGGGATGGTCACGGATGGTCACCTTCCCGCCCTCCGTTACGCTGCGTGAAAGCCAAATTTTGAGGTGTAAAAAATGATCAGGCTGCGGAGTCGGCGCAGCCGGGACCAAGATCAACAGCGATCCATCTGGTGTTCGACTTGACCCCCTGACCTGCGCCGATACCTGGCGCACCGTCAGGGATGGCCAGGTGGTCAGGATGCCGGGTGGTCGGCGGTGACCGTCGTCACTGCCCGCCGACCGTCAGCGTAGTCACCATCTGTCACCACTGCCGAGATGCGCGCCGCACAACGTAGGCCATCCGTGCGTCCGCATCCTCGCGTGTTACGCCGTTGCGGGTGCGCAGGTTGTTGGCGGCCAGCCGTGCCAGTTGGCACGCGCGTGCCGGGCACACCTCCCGCTGCGTGCCACTGACCTTCGCCACACGGAGTTCACCGCAGTACCGGCAGGTGTAGTAGTGAACTTTCTGGTGCGGTCCTGGTGCCGCTCGCCTTCGCTGTTCTGTCTCTTGCACCCGAAGCGCCATCGCTTCTGCGGCTATAGCGGCCGTGCACTTCTTGCAGCGCATCGCCCGCGAATCCTTGGGTTGCCCGCATGAACAGATGCTTGTGAGTCGTCTGCCACGTGTGCCATAGATCCGCTGCCTGAGCACGACGCCGCACGTCCGGCTGCAACTGCGGACCGTCTTGCCGCTGGGGTGGTAGTGGACGCCGCAGATCTCACACGACCTGGCCGCGTAGTGGTACGGCTTGCCACACGTACCGCAGCGGACATCATGGCCAGTGGCGATGATGACCCGCGGCTGCAGCTGGTTGCCGAGCCGTGCGCCAGCGCTGCGGTTGCAGGATGCATGCGCTAGGACGGCCGGTCCTCGCGTGCCGCCGAGCGCACGGTCGATGAGGTGGTCGCGTTCGAGCGCTTGCGACTTGAACATCGGCTTGCCGCAGCGCCAGCACGGGTCGCCATCGCGGTGCAGCGCGAGCAGCCGGTTCTTGTCGGCAACGTGCGCGGCGCCGAGCCCGCGTTCGGTGGTGGTACCGCGATAGCGTGCCATGGTTTCAGTATATTCGCAGGTCAGCCATGGTGTGGCTAGTCATCGAGCAGTCCCTGTTCGCGTGCCCTGGCGAGCCACTTGCCGACGGTGGGTGGGGTGGAACCCATCCGCTGGGCGATGATCTTCTGGGTGAGGCCGAGGCGTCTGAGTTCGGCGGCGCGCTGGACGTTGCGCTGGACGGGGACGCGTTCGGCGAGGATTTTCACGGGGCCTGCCCATGGCTCACTCCGAGTGGACGAGGCCGACGCGCTTGATGGTGAGCGCGACGCAGGCGCTGGCGATCTGGCTGCCGGTCCAGTCGCGTGCTGGTGGCAGTGCGGCGCGTGCGGTTTCGAGGAGCGCGCCGGAGACGTGGACGGTGACGGGCCGGTCGGCTGGCGGCGGCTGTAGCTTCCGGCGCTTCACCACAGCGGCACCTCGGCCGCGTCGAGCTGGACGTGGACGAGATCCCAGCCACCGCCGGCCAGTTCTTCCAGCTCGGCGTCCTCGTCGCTGACGCGTTCCCAGCCGTGCGCGGTGATCCGGTACCAGCCGTTCTCCCGGATCGGCTCCGCCATGGCTCAGGCTGCGGGTGGTGCGAGCGCGCTGACGGCGGTGACAGCACCGGTCAGGTCGGCTGCGGCCTTGTCGAGCCCGGTCAGGTCGAGCGCCGGGTTCGCGGCCTTGAGGGCGGCGATCTCGGCCTGGATGGCCGCACCGGCGGTGCTGAGCGCGGCGACACCGGCCTCGATGGTGGTGACGTCGGCGGTGATGTCGTCCTGCTGGCTCATGATCACGTCCACTTTCGCGTGTAGTTCCTGCAGGCTGCGCAGGATCTGGAGGTTGGTGATGGTCACGTCAGGCGTCAGTCGGGCCACTGGCCGATGTAGCCATGGACGGTGGCCACGTACTCGGTGATGCAGTAGATGACCTGCTGGTTGACACCATCGATCTTCAGGATCGCGCCGATGTAGCCGACCTGGGCGTCGGTCACGTCCAGCGCCACGCCGGTTGCCGGGCTGATCTCGACCACGTCCAGCAGTTGGGCGCTGATCAGGATGCGCGGATCGGCCTGGTCGATGCGGAGGCGGCCATCGGCCAGCCTGGTCGTGATGCACTCGCCGCGCGGCAGATCGGCTGGCGCTGGCCAAGCAATACGGGTATGTACTCGAACCAGTAGAGGGCAA
>CAVQPP010000189.1:0-6907 GCA_963714445.1 uncultured Actinomycetota bacterium | reverse complement strand
CCCGACGCCGATCGTCGGCACCTCGCAGGCCACCGATCAGGACGCGGGCACCACCTCGGCGCTGCTGAACGCGTCGACCCAGATCGGCGCGGGCTTCGGCATCGCGGTCTCGGTCACCGTGCTCAACAGCCGGGTCAACCACCTGCTGGCGACCGGTCAGCCGTACAACACCGCGCTGGTGCACGGCCTGAGCTACGCGGCCATCGCGCTGGCGGTGTTCCTCGGTCTGAGCATGCTCAACGGCCTGTTCACCTTCCGCGGCCTCAGCGGCGCGCCGGCCGACCAGGGCCAGGGCGGCTCGGGCCAGGACGCGGCGGCGGTTGCGGCCGAATCCGCCGTCGAACTCGCCTGATCCCGGCGACTGTCAGTAGCTGAATTCCAACCTCGGCCGGCCGACTTCCCCCTACGGCCGGCCGATCACTAGGGCCGCCGGCGCTCGTCCCTCCTCCCAGGACGAGCGCCGGCGGCCCGAGTTTCCGCGTTTCAGATCTGCGCCGTGTTAGCTCTGGGACTGCGTCAGTTGCGTCAACGCGTCTCGCAATGAGGCACGCGTCGTGATCCCCAGCTTCGGAAATATCCGGTACAGATGCGCGCCCACGGTCCGGTGCGACAGGAACAGCCGCTCGCCGATCTGCCGATTGGTCAGCCCTTCCGCCGCGAGCTGTGCGATCGAGAGCTCCTGCTGCGTCAGCTCGCTGTGCTTGAGCGGCGCCGAGCTTTGCACGTTCCGGATCCCGGACGCCCTCAGCTCCGTGGCGGCGCGGGCAGACCAAGGCTGCGCACCCATCGCGTCGAATGCTCGCCGAGCGTCCTCGAGCATTGACTTCGCCGCCGTCGCCCCACGCTCACGACGCAGCTTCTCGCCGAGCGCCAGCCGGATGCGCGCGGCGTCGTAGACCCAGCGACTCGTCTCCGGTGCCACCAGCTTCTCGCACACGCGGTCGTACACCGCCGGATCGTCCGACACCAGGGCTTCCGCGCCAAGCTGCACCAGCGCCATCCGTGGCGAGATGGCCGCGAGATCAGCGGCCTTGAGCGCCTGAACGTGCGCGCACGCGTCGCCTTGCCTGCCGATGCGCAGAGCGGTTTCGACGAGGTCGAATATGAGCCAGGTAGCGTGCGGGATGTACGGTGCGATGGTCCCCGGCCTGCTAGCGGCCGACGCGTGCCGGAAGGCGGCCTCGAAGTCACCCTTCCCCGCCGCCGCGAGCACGCGCGGATGATGCGCGAAATGCACGGCGCCGAGCGCGCCGCGCGGCAAGGCCCAGTGCGTGATCTCGTCGGCCATGGCATACGCCTCGTCGAAACGCCCGCGACCGGCCGCCATGATTCCGCGGTTGTACCAGAAGTACCAGGCTGAAGAACCGGAATCCGCCGCGCTTGCAGATCTCCAGTCCCTCCTGCGCCAGGGCTTCGCACTCGTCCCAGCGGCCGATGAGGAAGTCGTCGAGACACAGGTGCATCAACGCACCGAGATGCCGCCGGTCCGGACACTCCGCGCGGCCCTGATCCACCAGCCGCCACGAAGGTTCGCGCAAGTCGGCGAGGCGGTCGAGGTAGACCGAGGCCGTGCCGATCCGGATGACGCTGCCCGGGTCCGCGTTGGACGCGGTGCCGAGCACCCGCTCCGCGAGTCCGAGTGCTGACGCGGCCGTGCGAACCGGATCCGCGAAGGTGTTCCGGGCCAGGGTCAGGATGTCCGGAGCGGTCGGCTTGATCTCGTCGAACGCGCGCATGAAGGGTTCCCACGCCTCGGCTCGGCCGCTGTACCAGCACACGAGCAAGAGGACGTGCATCGCGTCGATCAGGTCCGGGTTGTCCGCGTCGTAGCCGTGCTCGCCGCCCTCGATCGCGCCGACCAGCAGCCGATGCGCGCTCGCGACGTCGCCGTCGCCGTTTATCAGCAGGAACACGGCGGCCGTGGCCGCCCGGAGGGAGTCCGGCGAGTCGGGGTCGGCTGAGCGCGCGTCAGCGAGCAACGCCGCGGCCTCCGCGGCCGAACCGCTTGTCTCGACGCCGACGTACGCCGCCTCGGTCAGCCTTCGTGCACGCGCCGCGCTGTCAGGGCTCAGTTCAGCGGCCTTGATGAGCGCCGCCATCGCCGCGTAGGCGTCGCCGCGTCGCGAGGCCCGGCGGGCAATGCGTTCGAGCAGCGCGGCGATCTCCTCGTCCGGGCCGGTCGTGGACTCGGCCCGATGCCACGCGCAGCGCTCGGGATCGTGGCTGAGCGCCTCGGCCAGCGCGAGACGAGCCTCGCGGCGCTCCTGGTGCGTGGAGAGCCCGACGACGGCCGACTTGATGAGCGGGTGCTCGAAAACGACGCGGGTGTTGCCGTTCGTGCTGCCGTCTTCGACACGTATCAGCCGTGCGCGTTCGGCGGGCGCGAGCGCCGCGAGTCCGTGCTCGTCGCCTGCGACGGTCCGCAGTACGCGTATATCGCCGGTGCCTTCGAACGTCGCGACCAGGAGCAGCCGGCGCGTCTGCGCCGGCAAGTCCTCCACGCGGGACGCGACCATCGACTCGAGACGCTCGTTCAGCGGAACGACGTCGATCTGCGGTCCGAGCCGGCGCGCGGCGGTCGGCGCCAGGCAACCCGGCAGCTCCATGATGGCCAGCGGGTTTCCCTGCGCCAGCTCGAGCACTCGCTGCCGAAGCCGAGCCGGGAGCTCGGGGAAGCAGCCGTCGACCATCTGCGCGGCGCCGGCGTCGTCGAGCGGCCGGCATTCGATCTCGTCGAAGCCGCGGCGGTCCAGGAAGCACTCGCTGCCCTGACGCAGCATCGCGACCACGCCGATCCGGTCATTCTCGATGCGCCGCGCGATGAAGCCGAGCACCACCGCGCTCGCCCGGTCAATCCACTGAATGTCGTCGGCGAGCACCAGGACCGGCTGCGTCTCGGCCATCCGCCGGACCAGCGCGAGTGCCGCGTTCGCGACGACGAGGGGTTCGGCGACCACTCCGGTGCCCAGTCCGAGCGCCACGACGAGCGCTTCGCGGAATGCCGTGGGGAGCGCCATCATCTCGGCGTGCGCGGGCAGCAGCAGTTGGTTCAGCCCCGCGTAGCTGACATCGACCTCGAACTCGGATCCGACGGCTTTGAGTACCCGTATCCCCTTCGCCGTCGCCATCGAGATCGACGCGGCCATCAACGCCGACTTTCCGACGCCCGCCTCGCCGACCACCAGGCGCGTCGCGCCGTGCGCCCCGACCTCGTCTATGAATCCCGAGATACGCCCCAGCTCGGCGCCGCGCCCATACAGCGTGCGCTCGGTCATGGGCGGCAGCTCCGACTCGATCTTCATCCGGCGTATTGGGATATTCCCACGATTTAATCCCGCGACGCCCGCGTTTGTCGAGTCAACGGCCATCTGACCAGGCAGAAAGCACGAAGCTGCCCCCCATGATCCTGCAAATCGCGGCGCCGGCATCCCCCGAGTTTTCCAACCATCGGGATACCGGCGCCGACTCGCGGCTGACGTGCGTTCACCACGCCACACGCCGCTCCTACAGGTGGAAACCCCCCGAGACCTCGATGTTCTCGCCGGTCATCCAGTCGAATTCGTCCGACAGCAGCGCCGCGATCACCTTGCCGATGTCGTCGGGTTCGCCGATGCGGCCCATCGCGGTCGCCACGGCGAGCTCTGGGATGGCCTCCGGGAAGCGGGCGTACGTGTCGTTGGCGATGCGCGTACGCGTGGGCCCGGGCGACACGCCGTTCACCCGGATTCCGCGCGGCGAGAGTTCCTTGGCCAAGCACCGCGACAGAGTAATGAGAGCGCCCTTCATGCTGGCGTGCGCGCAGTAACCGCCGGTCGTGCCGCTGGGCACCGCGCAGCTGCTCGTCGTGTTGACGATCGCGCCGCCGTCCACCATCACCGGCAGCAGCGTCTGCGTCAGGAAGAACGGCCCTCGGAAGATCACCTGGAAGTAGCGTTCGAGCAGCTCCAGCGACACGTCGACGAACATGTCCGGCTGCGCGAAGCCCGCGTTGTTGACCAGGTAGTCGAAGGTGTCGCGCTCCCAGCGGTCGCGCAGCTGGTCACGCACCTGCTCGAGGAAGCCGGGGAAGGTGTTCGGCAGGCTGACGTCCAGCTGGAGCGCGACGGCCGATCCGCCGCGCTCCTCGATCATGGACACCGTCTCCTTGGCACCGCCGGGATTCGTGTTGTAGGTCAAGATGACGCCGTTGCCATGCTCCGCGATGCGCACCGCTGCCGCTTGGCCGATGCCCGAACTGCCCCCGGTCAGCACTGCGACACCCATGATCACTCCTTCTCAATCGCGAGTCCCGGCGACCCGACAGGAGTGTCATTCGGCGAGGCGTCGCGCGGCATCCGTCATTCGACTCTGTTGCGACGAAACGAAGGTAAAAGCAGGTAAAAGAAGGTCAGGCGGGAGCTCCGACCGGCTGCGGCGCAGGGGCCGGGGCAACGCCATCAGGTTCGTCGGGGAACGGCGCGGGCTCGAAGCTGGCCTTAATCTGGCCGCGCTCGCGCCACAGGCAGTACAGCGCGATCGCGAAGATCGTCGAGCCGATGATGTTCGCGATGAAGTGCCACCAGACGCGATACGTCGTCAGACCGATGCCCGGCTGAATGAGCCCGAACCAGGTTGACAGGCCGATCGCCCGGCTCGCGCCGAACCAGACCGAGAGCGTGAGCGACAGGTGTTCGAGCCCGTGGATGCCCTGCATCCACACGCCCATGCGACCCCAGTGCCGTGCGCGGGTGTCGCGTGCGCGACGGGTGATCACCATGATCGCGGCGAGGCCGGCCAGGAAGATGAAGTTCCCGATCAGGTGCAGGATCTCCATGCCGAGCGTGGGCTTTGACGGATCGATCTGCTCATAGCCCTTCGCAAGCCCAGTACCCCAGGGCGTCATCCAAGCCGGCGAGTTGGGGTGGCCGAGCCAGTAGCCGACCTGCGCGACGTGCTCCTGCAGATGCCCGATCTGCCCGACGATGCCGACGATGATCACGCCCAGCGACGCGCGGTACAGCCCCGGCCGCACCGCCTTGCGGTTCGCCATCCACAACACGATCACCGACGACCACATCGCCGCCGCCCACAGCAGCAACAGCAGCGCGCCGACCGTGTCCCAGCCGTACACCGAGTGACTGGCCGAGCTCATCCCTGGCATGTCGGGCATGTCCGGCATCCCGCCGGATGTGGTGTGTATCAAGGGTCTTCCCTCCGCTTGGTCAGGCGCCTTTGAGCCGAACGTAGAAGGCGGGACCGAGCGGGGCTTCTCCCCTATTGCCGAGTTCGAGTAATTCGGGAATAGATTCGGCCGACGATGCCTGCTGACGTGCATCGTCGGCCGAAACATGGCAACGCGCGTATGACGTCGCCGCCATAACGATCACGCGAAGCGTTGCAAAGCTCTTACTCTGGGTTGTGGGTTTCAGCGGCTCAGGAGGCTGTCAGCTGAAAAAGGCGGCGAGCTCAGGGGCTAGCTCTCGACTCGCTCTCCAGGTCTCGGCGCGGGCGCGGAGAGACTGCCGGGCGCCAGCAGTGCCTTGACCGCGCGGCGGCTGCGCTGCTGACCGATCGCGGCGCGCGGCGCTTCGCGCAGCAACGCGGCGGCCCAATACGCGACCGACGCGGGCAACGTGTGGCGGCGGCGGTAGAGCCGGATCTTGTTGCTCATCAACAGCGTCCACAGCTCCGGGTTGACCCGGGACTCGCCGCCGATGTGCGTCGCAGTCGCCTGCGGTGCCAGTCGGGTCAGGTAGCCGTGGTCTCGGGCACGCAGCGCGAACTCCGTCTCCTCCGAGTACAGGAAGAACGATTCGTCCCAGGGCCCGCATGCGTCGAGACAGGCTTTTGAGATAAGCATCGCGGCACCGGTTGCCCAGTCCGCGACTGCGGGCCGCGAATACGTGGACTCGTCGAGAACCAGCTCGCCGAGCGGCGCGAGCTTGCCGGCGCGGGCACCGAGCGTGGCCTCGCCGAGCAGGCGCAACACCGTCGGCTCGCGGCGCAGCGAGTGCGCCAGGTTGCCCTGCTCGTCGACGATTCGCGGCACGACGATTCCGGTGCGCGGATGCGCCGAGGCGGACGCAGAACGCTGAGAATCAGAAGCCTGAGAATCAGCGTTCTGTTCGCCGTCGATGAGGTCGTACATGCGCCGGACGCTGCCGATGTGCAGCCGGATGTCCGGGTTGAGGACGAATGCCGCGTCGTACCGGTCGGCCTTCGCGAGTGCGGCGTTGATCCCTGCGGCGTAGCCGAGGTTCCCGCCGGTATGCACCACTTGACAGCTGGCGTCCGGATTGTCCTTCGCCCACTGCTCGATCTTGGCGACGGTGTCGTCGGCCGAGTCGTTGTCGGCGACGATCAGCTGCCAGTCCACGCCCTCGAATCCCGCGTCGAGCGATTCGAGCAGGCCGTCGATGACGGATGAGCTGTTCCAGGTGACGACTAGCGCGGCAACGAACGGCACGGATGACTCCACTGACTCCACGCTCACTCCCCCGCCTGCTGCGCGAGCGCCGCCGCCTCGCGGCTGCTTTCGTCGCGTTCCCAGGTAGTGAAGTCTCCGGCCTTGACGGCTCGCCGTGAACGCGAGCGCGCGATCGCGGTGACGGCGACGAACCAGGCCAACTTCGGTCCGTTACGCAGCGGCGACTTTCGCAGCAGGGCCTTGAGATCACCGGTGCTGGTTCGCGAGCTTGGCAAGTTCGTCCGCGCAGCCGCCTGCACGGTCACGGTCATCGAGCGGGTTCGCCTCTTCAGCAGGTCGCGCAGGGTGCGCGGTGGGTGGACGGTGACTCGTGCGGCCTCGACGATGCGGCGTTCCCGCGGCTCGAATGACAGCGAGGCGGCCAGGTCGTCACCCATCAGTTCGGGGAGCCCGGCGATTCGCGCGTGCCCTTCGGCCGTCAATGCGATCACGCCACGACCG
>CAVQPP010000188.1:0-14619 GCA_963714445.1 uncultured Actinomycetota bacterium | reverse complement strand
TCAACGGCGTGAAGCAGTCGCCGAAGCAGATCTCGCAGACGGTCATCAAGCAGCCGGTGACCGAGGTGGACAAGGTCGGCACCAAGGCGTTGCCCACCAACGTCTCGCAGCTGAACTGGGGAGCACTGGCGCAGTGCGAGTCGGGCGGCAACCCGAAGTCGATAGACGGCAGCGGCCTGTACTACGGCCTGTACCAGTTCTCGATCTCCACCTGGGACTCGCTCGGCGGCAGCGGACTGCCCTCGAACGCCTCGGCGTCTGAGCAGACCACACGCGCCGAGTTGCTGTACCAGCGCGATGGCGCGGGACAATGGCCGGTGTGCGGCCACAATCTGTTCAGTTGAGCGACGGCGGGTCCGAGCAGCGACCGACTCGCAGTGAGTCTGAGTTGCCCGGACCCGCCGAGCGTGAGCCGGCGCTGCTCGGCCCCGCCGAGGTCCGCGCGCTCGCCGAACGCCTCGGCGTGCGCCCGACCAAGCAGCTCGGCCAGAACTTCGTCATCGATCCCAACACCATCCGACGCATCGTGCGCGCCGCCGGAGTGCGGCCCGATGACGTGGTGGTCGAGGTCGGCCCCGGGCTCGGCTCGCTGACGCTCGGACTGCTCGGCGCCGCGCGCCGGGTCGTCGCGGTCGAGATCGATCCGGTACTCGCCGCCGCGCTGCCTGAGACGATCGCGGAGCGGGTATCCGGCGGCGTGTCAGGAGTGTCAGCGGAGCGGTTCGAGCTTGTACAGGCAGACGCGCTGCGCATTACCGAACTCCCCGGTCCCCCGCCGACCGCGTTGGTGGCCAACCTGCCCTACAACGTCGCCGTGCCGGTGCTGCTGCACATGCTCGAGCAGTTCCCATCGCTGGAACGCGTACTGGTCATGGTGCAGGCGGAGGTCGCGGACCGGTTGGCCGCGGAGCCGGGCGGGAAGGTTTACGGCGTGCCGAGCGTCAAGGCTCGCTGGTACGCGAATGTGCGGCGGGCGGGCTCGATCGGGCAGAACGTGTTCTGGCCCGCGCCGCACGTCGACTCCGGTCTGGTAGCACTTGAGCGCAGGGAACCGCCGACGACGAGCGCGAGTCGCAAGGAAGTGTTCGCGGTGGTGGACGCGGCCTTCGCGCAACGCCGCAAGACGCTGCGCGCGGCGCTGGCCGGGTGGGCGGGCTCAGCGGCGCGCGCCGAGGAAATCCTGCGCCGCGCCGGAGTGGATCCGGGCGCGCGCGGGGAAGCGTTGGCCGTCGACCAGTACGCTGCGATTGCCGAGGCCGCGAGTGCAGTGCCGACGCACGGGAGCCCGGGCGCCGTCCCGGGCGGGGATAGGAGCTGAGTGACGTGACCGCGCTGGAAGACTGGGATGACGGGCCGTTTCGCCCTGAAGCGGTCACCGTGCGGGTCCCCGCGAAGATCAACCTCTCGCTGTCGGTCGGCCCGCTGCGCCCCGACGGCTACCACGAGCTGGTCACGGTCTTCCACGCGGTGTCTTTGTATGACGAGATCATCGCGCGGGCCGCGCGTGGCCTGTCGCTGACCGTGGAGCCGTTGCGCCGCGACTCGGACGTCAGCGGCGTGCCCGACGACGAGCGGAACCTGGCCTGGCAGGCTGCGCTGCTGCTCGCCGAGCACGCGCACGTGGAGCCGGACGTGCGGCTGACGATTCGCAAGGACATCCCGGTGGCCGGCGGCATGGCCGGCGGCTCGGCGGACGCGGCGGCGACGCTCGTGGCCTGCGACCGGCTCTGGGGCACCGCCCTGCCTCGCGACGAGCTGCACGACTTGGCCGCGCGGCTGGGCAGCGATGTGCCCTTCGCGCTGCACGGCGGTACCGCGATCGGCACCGGACGCGGCGAGCACATTTCGCCGGTGCTCGCGGCGGCGGGCCTGGAGTGGGTCATCGCCGTGTACGACGGTGGCCTGTCCACGCCGAAGGTCTTCGAGACCTGCGACTTGCAGCGCCGCCGCGACAGCCGGGAGATCGGCGAGCCGGGCGTGCACCCGGACCTGATGCAGACGCTGCGTTCCGGAGACGCAGACCGGATCGGCGCGGCGCTCTACAACGACCTGCAGCCGGCGGCGATCGAGCTGCTGCCGGAGATCGGCAAGCTGCTACAGATCGGCTCGGCGGCAGGTGCGGCAGGCGCGTTGGTCTCGGGCTCCGGGCCGACCACGGTGTTCCTGGTGGACGGCCCGGTGAGCGCCGGCGAGGTCGAAGAGCGGCTGCGGGCGAGCGGGCTGTGCCGCGCGGTGCGGCGTGCCCGTGGGCCCGTGCCTGGCGCGCAGGTGTCGAACGTGCGGTGATCGCGCGTTAGCGGCACACGACAGGCGATACCGCACGCGGTTGGTTCGTTAGAGCTTAGGCGCCTGGCTGAAGCGGAGCAGGTTGCCAGCCGGGTCGCGGAACGCGCAGTCACGTACGCCGTACGGCTGGTCGAGCGGCTCCTGTACGACCTCGGCGCCCGACGTGCTGACCCGCTCGAACAGGCCGTCGAGGTCTTCGGTCGTAAACAGCACGCCGCGCAGCAGGCCCTTGGCCAGCAGTTCGTTTGCGGCTTGCCGGTCGGTCGGCGACGCGTTCGGGTCCGCGACTGGCGGTTCGAGGACGATGTTCACCTCAGGCTGCGTAGCCGGGCCGACGGTGACCCAACGCATCCCCTCGAACTTCACGTCGTTGCGTACCTGAAGGCCGAGCACGTCGCGATAGAAGGCCAGCGCCTTGTCGTGGTCGTCGACGGCGATAAAGCAGTGCGAGAGCTTGACATCCATGACGTCACCCTACGACTGGGCAGCGCGTTTGGCTTCTTGGTTCCTGATCGGTGCTGTCTGACGAGCGCTGCGTGATTAGCGCTGTCGGATCGGTCGGGTCATCAGCTTGGCCACGCATGGCGGGATGGCAGCCCCGGCGTCGTGCGACCGGGCGCGATACGCACTCGGGCTCTCGCCGACGAGCTCGGTGAAGCGAGTGCTGAACGTGCCGAGCGACGTACAGCCGACTTCGAAGCAGACGTCGGTAACCGAGAGGTCACCGCGTCGCAGCAGTGCCTTAGCCCGCTCGATCCGCCGAGTCATGAGATAGCTATACGGCGTCTCGCCGAACGCGGTGCGGAAGCTGCGCGAGAAGTGGCCGGGTGACATCAGCGCGGTACGCGCCAGCGCGGGCACGTCGAGAGGCTGCGCGTAGTCGCGATCCATTTGATCGCGCGCTTGGCGCAGTAGGACGAGGTCATCCGGGGTCACGTATTCAGCATGCCACGGAGCTCCGTCAATTGGCTTGGGTCATTCGCCTGGCTTCAAGTCGGCCAGGTCGATGATCCAGTGGTTGGCGCGCAGAATCCGGTCGCCGAACGCCGTGACGTCTCGTGCCTCGACGAGGCGGAAGCCGAGCGAGCGGCAGATGCCGTTGGACGGTCCGTTAGAGGCGCCGGGGAACGCGTGGACGAGGCCCCAGCGGCCGTCGTCGCGGGCCAGCCGAAGTAGTTCGCGCTCTGCCTGCTTGGCCATGCCGCGGCCTTGGAACTGCGGCAGGACCATCCAACCGGTCTCGCTGATGGGCTCGTCCTCGCCGTCTTCTTCGTGCGACCAGAGTACGACTGAGCCGGCCACGGACCCGTCGTCGAGAACGATCATCTTGATCCAGCCGGCGTCCGCGGCCACGGTCGCGACATCGAGGCTTACCTTCGCCTCGATGCCCTCACGCGGCTGCGGACCGCCAAGCTCAGCCATCATCACCGGATCGCAGCGCATCCGTACGTAAACGTCCACGTCGGTGAGTTCCACGTCGCGCAGTTGCATACGTTCATCATGTCCGCGCCCACCGACAGGTCTGTCAGACGTAGAAGCGCGTTAGCGTCTCCGCGACTGCCGCAGGCTTTTCGGCGCCCTGGATCTCCACGACCACGTTCCCGGTGATCTGAACCGCACCCGCATCGGGCAGCTCGTCGAGCGCCGCGATCGTCAATACCGCACGGACGGACGAGCCAACGCGTACCGGGCTGACGAAGCGTACGCGGTTGAGGCCGTAGTTGATCCCCATACGCACGCCGTCGACGCGGTAGATCTGCGCGGTGAGCATCGGCAGCAGCGACAACGTCAGGAAGCCGTGCGCGATCGTCGAGCCGAACGGACCGTCCTTCGCTCGCGCCTCATCGACGTGGATCCACTGGTGGTCGCCGGTCGCCTCGGCAAAGCCGTCGATCCGGTCCTGTTCGATCACCAGCCAGTCGCTCGCGCCTATCTCGGTGCCGACCGCCTCGGCGAGCTGCGCCGGACTGGCGAAGACTCTCACCGGTCCGCACCGCCATTAACGTGGATCGTCTGGCCGGACACGAACGACGACTCGTCGGCGGCCAGGAACGTAACCACCGCGGCGATGTCCTCAGGCGTGCCGACGCGGCGCACCGGCGTCGCTTCGGCAGAGGCCTTCTGGAAGGCCTCCGGGTCGAAGCCGACGCGCTTGGCGGTGGCGTCGGTCATCGCGGTGGCGATGTAACCGGGGGCGACCGCGTTCACGTTGACGCCGAACGGCCCGAGCTCGATCGCCAGCGTCGCTGTCAGGCCCATGACGCCGGCCTTAGACGCGGCGTAGTTGGCCTGGCCGCGGTTGCCGAGGGCGGAGCGCGAGGAGAGCGAGACGATCTTGCCGTACTTCTGCGCCACGAAGTGCTTCTGGCACTCGCGCGACATGAGGAACGCGCTGCGCAGGTTGATCGCGATGACCGAGTCCCAGTCGTCGTCAGTCATCTTGAACAGCAGGTTGTCGCGGGTGATCCCGGCGTTGTTGACGAGGATGTCTACGTGCCCGAATTCCTCGACGACCGCCGCGACCGCGGCCTGCACGTCAGAGCTCTTCGACACGTCCGCGCCGACCGCGATCGCCGCGCCGCCGGCCTTGACGATTTCGTCCGCAGTGCCCTGTGCCCGATCGGCGGTCAGGTCGACGACCCCGACTTGCGCGCCTTCACTCGCCAGCCGCCGCGCGATCGCCGCGCCAATACCCTGCGCCGCACCGGTGACGATCGCCACCCTGCCGTCGAACCGACCCATTTCAAACCCCTTCGTCGTCATGCCGTTTTATTCGTGTCAGCTTCTTATCTCACGGTGCTCAAGTGTCACAGGGCTTCCAGCAGTACCGCAGTACCCTGACCCACGCCGACGCACATCGTGGCCAGGCCGCGCCGCAAGCCGTCGCGGCGCATCCGGTGCAGGAGCGTGGTCACGATCCGCGCTCCGGAGCAGCCGAGCGGATGACCGAGCGCGATGGCGCCGCCGTCCGGGTTGACCAGCGCGGGATCGATGCCGAGTCCGTCGATCACCGCCAGGGACTGCGCGGCGAAGGCCTCGTTGAGCTCGGCCGTCTCCACGTCCGCGAGCTGCCAGCCGCTGCGGGCCAGCACCTTCTCGGTGGCCGGGATCGGCCCGACGCCCATGATGTCCGGGTGCACGCCGGCCGAGGCGCCCGCGACGTAGCGGGCCAGCGGCTCGACGCCGAGTGCGGCCAGCCCGCGCTCGGAGACGAGTACGAGCCCTGCGGCGCCGTCGTTGAGCGGCGAGGAGTTGCCCGCGGTGACGCTGCCGCCGCCGTCCTTGCGGAACACGGGCTTCAGCGCGGCGAGCTTCGCCAGGCTCGTATCGGCCCTGATTCCCTCGTCGGCGTCGAGGACCGTGCCGGTCGGCGTCGTGACCGGGATCGTCTCGTCCTTGAACCGTCCGGCGTCGCGCGCTGCGGCGGCGTTCTGGTGGCTGCGCAAGGCGAACTCGTCCTGCCGCTCACGTCCGATTTTGTACCTCGTCGCGACTTCCTCGGCGGTCTCGCCCATCGATAGCAGACCATTGTGATCTCGCATCAGTGGGTTGATTAGCCGCCAGCCGAGACGCGTATCGGCCAGTTCCATCTTGTGCGGCAACGCGTCGTCGGGGCGTGGCAGCACGAAAGGTGCGCGAGTCATCGACTCCGAACCACCGGCCAGCACGACATCGGCCTCTCCGGCCGCGATCGTGCGTGCCGCCATCGTGAACGCTTCGAGCCCTGACGCGCAGAGCCGGTTTACCGTCGCACCGGGTACCGATTCGGGCAGCCCGGAGAGCAGCACGGCCATCCGTGCCACGTTCCGGTTGTCCTCACCGGCCTGGTTCGCGGCGCCCCAGTAGACGTCGTCGATGCCGGCCGGATCGAGCGCCGGGAGCGCGGAGATCAGATCCTTGATGACCAGTGCGGCAAGGTCGTCCGGACGAACCGAGGCCAGCGCTCCGCGCAGCCTGCCGATGGGAGTGCGCCGGGCCGCCGCCACGTAAACGGTGTTCATCGCTCCTTCTCCCTAGTCACGCGATGGCGTTGATTCCGGTGTGTGCCCGCCCGATGAGCAGCTTCTGCAGTTCGCTGGTCCCCTCGTACAGGGTCATCACCCGGGCGTCGCGCACGAGCTTGCCGACCGGGTACTCGTCGATGTATCCGTAGCCGCCGAAGACCTGTAGAGCATTGTTCGCGGCGCGCACTGCAGCCTCGCTCGCGAACAGCTTGGCCATCGACGATTCGCGGGCGAACGGCTGGTCGCGGTCGATCAGATCCGCGACGCGCCAAACCAGCAACCGCGCCGCGTCCACGTCGACGGCGATGTCTGATATCAGCTCCTGGACGAGCTGCCGGTGCGCGATCGGCTTTCCGAACTGGACGCGTTCGGTGGCGTGGCGCACGGCGTGCCGCAGCGCCGCCTCGGCGATACCGACGCAGCCCGCTGCGACCGACATGCGGCCCTTGGCCAGCGCGGACATCGCGACGGTGAAACCCTTACCCTCCGGGCCAAGCCGCGCCGAGTCCGGCACGCGTACGTGGTCGAAGGTAAGCTCGGCGGTCGCCTGCCCGCGCAGGCCGAGCTTGCCGTGGATCTCCCGGCGCGTCACGCCTACGGACTCGAGCGGCACTAGAAACGCGGTGATGCCCCGGTGTCCCGGCTCGCCGCTACGCGCGAAGACCAGCGCGACCTCGGCCCACGTGCCGTTGGTGATGAACATCTTCGAGCCCGTAATGAGCCACTCACCATCATCACGCTCGGCCTTCGTGGCCAGATTCGCCGCGTCAGAACCCGTATCCGGCTCGGTCAGCGCGAAGCAGCCGAGCGCGTCACCGGCGCACAGCCGGGGCAGCCACTCGCGTTTCTGCTCCTCGGTGCCGAAATGGTTGATGGACTTGGCGATCAGCCCGAGCGTCACCGAGACGATGCCGCGCACCGACGAGTCGCCGCGTCCGAGCTCTTCGACCGCGAGTACGTACGCGAAGTGGTCGCCGCCGCTGCCGCCGTACTCCTCGGGGATGGTCAGCCCGAGCAGCCCAAGGGCACCGAGCCGCTTGACGATGCCGCGGTCCACCGACTCGGCCCGGTCCCAGTCCGCTGCGTGCGGCACGATCTCGCGGTCGGTGAAGTCCGCGGCCAGCCGCCGCAGCGCCAAGTGCTCCTCGTCGAGCGCGAGATCCATGGCCGCTACTCTCGTCCGGTGATCCCATAAACTAACAGTGCTAGTTTTTATGGACTGTAACGTATCGGACGGCCGAATCGGAAGAGCGAGGTGCGTCACGGATGCCCAGGCCGAAGTCACCGCTGCTCAGCCGGGAACGAATCGTGTCCGCCGCCCTCGCGCTTGTCGACGCCGAGGGTCTGGCGGCGCTGTCGACGCGGCGGCTGGCCGCTGACCTGGGCGTAAGCGGGCCCTCGCTCTACAACCACTTCGCGACCAAGGACGAACTGCTCGAGGCGGTCGCCGACTCGGTAGTCGCGCGCGTGGACATCTCGCCGCTGGGGGCGCGGCCGTGGCCGGAGGCGCTGCGCACGTGGGCCGTGTCGTACCGGGAGATGCTGGCCGCGCACCCCAACCTGATCCCGGTCACCGCGCACGGCCCCGGCCGCCGTCCGCACGCGCTGCGCTTGGCCGACGCGGTCTACGGCGCGTTGGTCGGCGCGGGCTGGCCGCCGCGCGACGCGACGCAAATCGGTGCCCTGATGCGGTACTTCGTGGTCGGCGCGGCGACCGGGTCGTTTGCCGCAGGGTTCGTAGACGACCCGGCCCTATACGCGTCCGACTACCCGCACCTGTCGGACGCGTATCGGCTGCAGGCGCACCGCCGCGAGATCGATCAAGGGGCCTTCGACATCGGCCTCGACGCGCTTATCGCAGGCCTCGAACTACGCTTCGTCGGACGACGCGGACCACAGGTTGATTCCGGCGTCGATGGCGTGCTTGTCGATCCGCGCTAGCTCGTCGTCGCTGAACTCCAGCTTGTCGAGCGCGCCGAGGCTGTCGTCGAGCTGCGCGACACTGCGTGCGCCGATGAGCACCGAGGTCACCCGGGAATCGCGCAGCGCCCAAGCCAGCGCCATCTGCGCCAGCGACTGACCACGGTCCAGCGCCATCGCGTTCAGGGCACGTACATGCTCGAGGTTGCGCTCGCTCAGCAGCTCGGTGGACAACGAAGAGTCCTGAGCCGCCCTCGATCCGGCCGGAATTCCGTTGAGGTACTTGTCGGTCAGCATGCCCTGCGCCAGCGGCGAGAAGGCGATGCACCCCACGCCGAGCTCGCCGAGCGTGTCCAGCAGCCCGCCCTCGATCCAGCGGTTAAGCATCGAGTACGAGGGCTGATGGATCAGCAGCGGCGTGCCGAGCGACGCGAGAATGGCCGCCGCCTCGCGGGTGCGCTCCGGGCTGTAGGAGGAGATGCCGGCGTACAGCGCACGTCCCGAGCGCACCGCCGCGTCGAGCGCGCCCATCGTCTCCTCGAGCGGCGTGCTCGGGTCGTACCGGTGGCTGTAGAAGATGTCGACGTAGTCCACGCCCATCCGGGCGAGTGACTGGTCCAGGCTGGCGAGCAGATACTTGCGTGAGCCGCCGCCCTGGCCGTACGGGCCGGGCCACATGTCGTAGCCGGCCTTCGTGGAGAGGATCAGCTCGTCCCGGTACGGCCGGAAGTCCTGCGCGAACAGGGTGCCGAAGTTGCGCTCGGCGCTACCGTACGGCGGCCCGTAGTTGTTGGCCAGGTCGAAGTGGGTCACGCCGCGATCGAAGGCGCGCCGCAGCACCGCGCGCTGCGTCTCGAGCGGCTGGGCGTCGCCGAAGTTGTGCCACAGCCCGAGCGAGATCGCGGGCAGATCAAGACCCGAACGCCCGGTGCGGCGGAAAACCGCGGAGTCGTACCGCTCCGTAGTCGCGATATAGCTCATGCTGGCTCCCTCTCCTCGTTCGCGCCCACTGCCCTGTGCTCACTTCTCTGGGCTCACTTCTCTGGCCAGCCTGATCCGCCGCCATTGATCTGTCCAATAGAAGGATCCGATCCCGCCCATCACACCAGCCGCTCAATCCCGCCCAATGGCTCGATTGCCCCAAAGGGCAGGCGGCGCGGCACGTACTACCGACCATGGACCGGCCGTCGCTACGATGGCTCGGCTTGACAAGAGGGTGGCATAAATAGCCGCTTCTGGGGGGATTATCAATGGATTCGGCAGGCGACACCGCAAGTATGCCGGTAATGCCGGAATGGACCGTTCCGGGATACCGCCATGAGCGTGAACTGGGCGCCGGCGCGTCCGGCCGGGTGATGCTGGCGCGACACGAGGCGACCGGCACGCCGGTAGCGATCAAGTACCTGGTTCGCTCACTGCATTCGGCAGCTGACTTCCGTGCCGAGTACCGCGCCGAGGCAGTCCTGCTCGGCGAACTGCATTCGCAACACGTGACGCAGCTATACGAGTACGTAGAAAGCGACCAGGGCGCCGCGATCGTCATGGAACTGGTCGAGGGCCTCGCGCTCCGGGAACTGCTGCGCTCCGAAGGCGCCACCACCCCCGAGGCGGCGCTCGTCGTCCTCAAGGGTTCGCTCCTCGGCCTAGCCGCCGCGCACGAGGCCGGCGTCGTCCACCGCGACTACAAGCCCGAGAACGTCCTGGTCACCCCGCAAGGCGTGTCAAAACTCGTAGACTTCGGCATCGCCGCACGCTCCGGCGACACCGGCGCGGCCGCAGGTACGCCGCTCTACATGGCCCCGGAACAGTTCTCCGGGCTACCGGCGCAGCCGCCCACCGACGTGTACGCAGCCACGGCAACGTTCTTCGAATGCGTCACCGGCAGTCGCCCGTACACCGGCACGACCGTCATGGAGCTGATGATCCAGCACACACAGTCGCCGATCCCCGACGAGCTAGCGCCCGAGCAGGTTAGGCCGCTGATCCGCACCGGACTGGCCAAGGAACCGCGCGACCGCCCCGCGAGCGCCGCAGCGTTCGTAGAAGCGCTCGAAGAGGTGGCACGTGCCGGATTCGGCGAGGATTGGGAAGAGCGAGGCCAGCGCAAACTCGCGACCCTGGTCGCGATGCTGCCGCTGCTGCTGCTAGGCGGCACGCCCAGCGTCCCGTCCGCCACAACGTCCCTCGCGACGACAGACCTGGGCTCCGGACCGCCGCCGACGCAGCCGCCGCCAACGGATCCGCCACCAATCGGAGCCGAGGCACCAGTCGAAGCGGTCTCGAGTCCGACGCCACCTCAGCACCCGCGCCGGCAAGGCGTTGATCGGTTCGGTCGCCGCCGGCCTGGCGATCGGCGCAATCGCCGCCGTAGCCGCCGCGACCGACGGAAACGGCGGGAACGGCGCTGGGCCGGGAACCGTCGCGGCCGGCTTCGGCGCCACGAGCGGCGCGACGACGTCGGTGGCGCCGCAAGCGGCTGGCTCCGGGTCCGCAGCCTTTGGCCCTTCAGCCCAATCCACGCTCAGTCCGACATCTACGGCCTCCGCGTCGCCCACATCGACAGCTTCATCGTCCGCATCCCCAACCGCTGACGCCGGCCAGCCAACACCCTCCTCCGGGACGACGTCGTCACCAGCCTCCTCGACGAGCCAGACCTCCACCCCCAGCACCTCGCCCTCAGCCTCGGCATCGTCAACGACGTCAGCGCCGCCGCCCCCGGTTCTGCACGTGCGCGCGCTGTCCATCACCAAATTCGGCTGCTCGGGAAACCACTTCGCCAGCGCGATCGTGGACGTCCTATCCGACGGCGCCGCCCCGGGAACCCTCACGCTCAACTGGTATTACACCGACGCGAACGGCGGGAATCACACCATCTCAACGGTCCCGGTAACCATTCCCGCAGGAAAGACCGACTTCGTCAACTCAACGCCCTACTACGGCAACTTCGGGACTCAAGGCGTGTACTGGGGCTTGATGGTGTCCTCAACCCCTGCCGCGACACGCGGCAACAACTCGACGGCGACCGTCCTAGCTGCCACCTGCGAGATCCAATGACCAGCCAAGAGAGCGAGCAGTACTGGTCGCCGCCGCCCACAGAACCCGTGGCCGCGTCGGCCCTCACCACGCCCATGGCCTCCCCCGCAGCCCCCACAACCCCGTTAGCTCCTCCCACCGCCCCCACAACTCCAATAGCGAATCCCGCCGCCCTCACAACCCCAGTACTTCCCGCACCACCCCTAGCCCCGACGGTCCCTCACCCCAACCCCCGCCACCCAGTCGCGGCCAATCAGCCCACGATCAATCTCGCCTCCCCAGCCCCCGGCGAACTGCTGCGCTTCGGCCCCGGCGTCCCAGTCCCCGCGACAACAACCCCAGACATGACCCAAGCCATCGCCGCGTGGCGCGGTGAGGCCACGCCAGCCGAAGACACGAGCCCTCGTCGCCGCCGACGCCGGCTGCTCAGCTGGCTCCTGCCGCTGCTAGTACTCATCGCCGTAATCGCGATCCTGCTATGGCAGCGCTCTGGTTCCCAACTCTCGGTCACCGACGCCGCAGTTCACGCCGCGTCGCCAACCCTCACGTGCGACGGCACCGCGAACGTAGCCGCCACGATTCACACCAACGGCGCCGCAGGCACGATCACATACCGCTGGCGCCGCAGTGACGGCACGGTCTCGGACGCGCTTCGTCAGCAAGTAACGAAGGGCTCGACGAACGTGCAGGTAGTGCTGCTGTGGTCCTTCCACGGTCAGGGCTCGATGAACGCCACCGCGACGCTGGAAGTCCTAAGCCCAAGCCAACTCACCGCGTCCACGACATTCATCTACACCTGCCGCTAACGCCGACACGCACGCCACCGCTAGCGACGCGGCTCCCAACTAAAGAAGCGCACTGCAAGCAACAACCCCGCGGCACCCCACGCCCCGACGACGAGCACGTCGGTCCAACTGAACGCCGTGCCCAGGAACCCGGCCTGCATCCCCTGCGCAAAGTGCCGCACCGGAAACACGCGTGCCACCCACAGGATCCACTGCGGAGAGTCGTCGCCGATCGGGATGAAGACCCCTGACAGGAACAGCAGCGGCAGGATCGTCGCGTTCACGATCGGCGCGGCCGCGTCGACATTCGGAATGATCGCCGTCACCGCGAACCCGAGTGCGCTGAACCCGGCCGCCCCGACGATGAGAATCACGGCGAAGCGTGCCAGCGCCGCGCCGGATGGGATATCCGCCTGGTACGCGAGCTTGCCGAACGCCACCGTAATGACAACCAGCAGGATCGAGATGAGCAACGCGTGCACGACCCGCGCCGCGAAGAAGACACCGGCCGGCAGCGGCGTCCCGTCGGTGCGCTTGAGCACGCCGTTGTCGCGTTGGAAGGCCAGACTGACCGCGAGGTTGGTGTACGTGGCGCTGATTACCGCGAACGTGCCCATCGAGGCGACGTAGTACGTGGACTGATGCACGTTGCGGCCGCCGAGGTGCACCTGGCCATGCCCCAACAACGCCGTGAAGATCACCAGGAACATCAACGGAAACACGAACGTGAAGAACGCCGCCGCAGGGTTGCGCCAGTACGCCAAATTCACATACCGCAACTGGACCAGCGTGAGCCGCACGTTTCTCATCGCCCGGCCCCCGTCCCAACACCAGCACCAGCACCGCTGCCGCTACCAGCGCCGCCCACAGCTTCATCAGTAAGCTGGAGATACACATCCTCAAGCGTCGGCCGCAAGATCCGCAGCCCCTGCAGCTCCACCCCCTGCTCGAGCGCCCATCCCGTCAGCCGATGCATCGCCACAGTGAGATCATCGGGCACGAACTCAATCAAGCCCTCGCCCCCCGGCGCACCACCAAACTCCGCTGGCGCGGCAATCCCATCCGGCAACCGATAGCCAACAATCGCCCGCGCCGTGTCACGCCCAGCGAGCGTCGACGGCGTGCCCTCGGCGACGATCCGCCCACCAGCGATCACAGCGACCCGATCGGCCAACTGCTCAGCCTCGTCCATGTAATGCGTCGTGAGCAGCACCGTCTTGCCCAGCTCAGACAGATTCTCAACAACCTGCCACGCCTCATGACGCGCCGAAGGATCGAACCCAGTCGTCGGCTCGTCAAGAAACAGCAACTCCGGATCCCCAGCCAACGCGATCGCGACATCCAACCGCCGCTGCTGACCACCGGACAGCCGCGAGACCCGACTCCCACGCTTCTCGCTCAGTCCAACGAGCTCCAGCACCTCGCCAACAGGTCGAGGATGCGGATAGTAACCCGCGTACATAGCGACCGTCTCAGACACGGTCAGATAGGTGTCCACCCCAGTCGACTGCAACACAATCCCGATCCGGCTCTTCAACTTCCCGCGCTGCCGCTGCGGATCCAGCCCCAGCACCTCAACGTCGCCCCCGTCCCGCCGCCGATACCCCTCCAGGATCTCCACGGTCGTCGTCTTGCCCGCGCCATTTGGCCCGAGCAGCGCAAACACCTCCCCCCGCGCAATCGTCAGATCGACCCCCCGAACCGCCTGCACACTCCCATACGCCTTGACCAGCCCCCGCACCCGAACCGCGACAGCCCCAACCTCGCCCCCGCCGCCCGCATCGCCAACGTCACCAGCGCCGCTAACCCCGCCGACCCCGCCGCCGGATTCCGTCTCAACCGCGCCCCATCGGTCACTCCCTCCCACACGTGTGACCCGCGTCACGCGCCGACGCGAGTCTGCACCGCCCGGCCGATTGCCGCCAGTACCCAGCAACAAACAACCCCCAGCCGAAATAGGCTGAGGGTTGGAGTAACAAGACTTTTATATTTGTGGCCCTGAGGGGATTTGAACCCTGACCCCCTCGATGCGAACTTGCGGCACCGGTAGGGCATTCCGGAGATTCCCGCCCGAGTCAGGTCGGGCAGAGCCACTATACGGCACTGATAGTCAGTGGCGTTGCTGTACTTCCCTGCTGTACTCCGCCCACACGTATATTGGCCTTATGGACGAAGCGGCGGCGAGCGGTCAGGCGTGGAGGGACGAGGTTCGCAAGCGTCCGACGGCCGAGCAGGACCGCGACGCGCTGGCGCGGCTTGTCGAATGGGACGCTGATCCATTCGAGGTTGAGCCATACGAACGTGCGGCCGACCCTCAAATGATCGTGATCGATCGTGCTCAAAGGTCGCGAGCTGGGCAGTACGCGCGGCATGTGCGGCGGCTACGAGACCGCCAAAAGCACCGCGACTGCTAGCGCGCTCTTGACCCCCAGCTCGCGCTGCCAAGTCGCTGACCTGCGCGAATGCTACGCCCCCCGCCTGAACCGGTTGCCTCGACCTGCGGCTATGCGCTGCCGTACGCCACCGTTGGTGTCACTCGCTGGTGTCAAGTAGATCTTCGACGGGGTTCAGCTTCCTTCCGGCGCAAACAC
>CAVQPP010000187.1:0-18626 GCA_963714445.1 uncultured Actinomycetota bacterium | reverse complement strand
CTGGCCGCGACGAGTACGTATTGCTAGGCCTGGGGCGCGGGCCGGACTGACCGCGGTCGCCATCTTCGAGGATCCCCTGGACCTGGCGATCCGGACGGCCCGCCGCCTCGGCTGGACCGGCCAGGTGGCCGCGCAGGACCCGCCGTACCCGGCATCCCTGGCCTACCGGCTGACCACCGTGCCGACGGCCGTACTCGTCGGCCGCGGCGGGCTCGTCGCCGGCGCCGTCGCCATTTGAGATTGGCGGGCCCTGACCGGCCTGCTCGCGCAGGCTCAGGCCCAGCTCGGCACCGAACTGGCGGTACGCAAACTCTTGTTCCACAACTCTTGACGATTGCTCGTTGCCGAAGAGCGATCACGAGAAGGACGTCGAGATCCTGGCCCTGCGCCATCAGATCAGCGTGCTGCAACGGCAACTCGGAGTCGGCAGGCCTCGATTCGAACCTGCAGATCGGGCGCTGCTGGCCGCCCTCTTGGCGCCGCTGCCGCGCGACATGCTGCGCCGCCTACAGCTGATCATGCAGCCTGAAACCGTTCTACGCTGGCACCGCGATCTGCTGCGGCGGCGTCACGCCGAACGCAGCAGGCGAAAACGCCCGGGCCGACCGCGCACCGTCGCCTCGATCCGCCAGCTGGTACTGCGTCTGATCCACGAGAATCCCGCCTGGGGCTACCGCAGAGTGCACGGCGAACTCGCGACGCTCGGCATCAAGGTAGCCGCCTCGACGGTTTGGCAGATCCTCAAGGACGCCGGCATCGACCCGACCCCCGAACGAGCAAGCACCACGTGGAGCGCGTTCCTGCACAGCCAAGCCGAAGGCATCCTGGCCTGCGACTTCTTCGAGACAGTCACACTGAGCGGGCAGCGCCAGTACATACTTGCAGTGATCGAGCACGCCACCCGGCGCATCCGCATCCTGGGCGCCACCGCACACCCCACCGCCGCATGGGTCACCCAGGCCGCACGCAACCTGGTCATGGACCTGCAGGACGCAAGCTCCGCCGCCAAATACCTGATCCGAGACCGCGACGCGAAGTTCCCCGCCACCTTCGACGAGATTCTCGCCGACGCGGGCATCGCCGTCGTACTCACCGGGATCCGGATACCGCGGATGAACGCCATCATGGAGCGCTGGGTGCGCACCTGCCGACACGAGCTGCTGGACCGCACCTTGGTCTGGAACCACGCTCACCTGATACACGCGCTGCGCGAGTTCGAGACCCACTACAACGAACACCGTCCGCACCGGACACTGCACCAGGCTGCTCCGCTGCGCTCCGCACCCGAACCGATCACCGAACAAGCCCGGATCATCCACCTCGACATCCGAAGGCACGACCGCCTTGGCGGAATCCTGCACGAGTACGAACACGCTGCCTGACCAGCCCGGACGCACAATCGGCACCTACAACCCTGATGTCCTACCGCATGCACGTACGTGTGCACCTGATCCCCCACCTGGGCAAGATCCGCCTGGACAAGCTACGCGTGAGCCACATCCGCGGCCTGGTCGACGCGATCGAGACACAGAACGCGAAGATCGAAGCCGACACCCTGCGCCGCGCCGCCCTCAAGGTCGAACTCGGGCAAGCCCTCGGTCGCGACGACACCATCAGCGCCCGGCGGATCAGAGCCCAGATCAAAGCCCTCGGCACACCGCAGCGCATCACCGGGCCCTCCAGCGTCAAACGCATCCGCGCCACCCTCTCCTCCGCGCTGTCCGACGCGGTCGCCCAGATGCTCATCCCGGTCAACCCCGCCAAACTCATCCGTCTATCCGGTGGCAAACGACCCCGCGGCCTGGTTTGGACCCAGCCTCGCATCACCGCATGGCGCAAGACCGGCACCAAACCCAGCCCCGTGATGATCTGGACCATCGACCAGACCATCGCCTTCCTGCACACCACCCACCGCCACCCCTTCGCAGTGGCCTACCACCTGATGGCCTTCACCGGCATGCGCCGCGGCGAAACCGCCGGACTGCACTGGCACGACGTCGACCTCGATACAGGAGAACTCACCGTCACCTGCCAACTCGCCCAAATCGGCTGGGAAACCAAACTGACCGCACCCAAATCAGAAGACTCCTACCGCACCATCGCCCTCGCACAACCGGTGGTGGAATTGCTGCAAGCCCACAAGACGAAACAGGAACGCGACCGCACCACCGTCGGCGAAGGCTGGCCGGACACCAACCTGGTCTTCACCCACCCCGACGGACGCCCCTTACACCCCGCACAACTGACCTACGAGTTCTACAAGCTGGTCCGTGAGAATGAGTTGCCGCCGATCCGCCTGCACGACCTGAGACACGGCACCGCCACCCACGCCCTGACCGCAGGCATCGACATCAAACTGGTTCAGGATCTCTTGGGGCACACGACATCGTCGTTCACGCGCGACACCTACACCTCCGTCGCCGACGAAGCCCGCCGCACCGCCGCCGACACCCTCGCCGCCATCTTCAAACACCGCGACACACCCACACACGACAAGCCAGACAACACCAAAACACCCGACGACGGCGACAGCACACCACACGCCGCATAACCAACCCCGCCACCCCACCGCGCCCCGCCCAACCGGCGGGGCGCACCCATGCCTGATGCAATCCCAGACTGTTGTTACAGCCCCGCCCACGTCCGGTGATCAGACCCTCAGCCGAACGTGGCCCACGGCAGACCACAGCGACTACCCCACGCGTCCCGTCGCCGTGCCCACAGGCGATCCGCCACTGATCCCTAACGCCCGACACAACATGATCGACTACGGCAGATAGGGCCGACCAACGGATTCGACACCGATTTTCCCACGGGCGCTTTCGTTACAAACCAACCACCAAGATCCATCCGGCTCCCTCCCACCTCCCTCCCACCACAGGCCAACAAGCCGTCAGATGGTCTAAACCACACGGAAGGGAACGGGGAATATGCGCAGCTCAACCGCCTAGTTGGATGTCCAACCTCGGTAGGGCGGGTGGGACTCGAACCCACGACCCAAGGATTATGAGTCCTCTGCTCTAACCGGCTGAGCTACCGCCCCTGGCCACCGACGGATGGCTTTTGCCCGGTTCGACCCGAAATCAACCATTACCGCGGTAGATGCGAAACGTCTCCGGGCGGGCGCCTCGGAGACGTTGTCTGCGCTCCCGCAATAGGACTCGAACCTATAACCTGCCGGTTAACAGCCGGCTGCTCTGCCAATTGAGCTATGCGGGATCGGTGCTGCGTGCGCCGCTTGGCCGCTGCTGACGAGGTGTTCGGCGGCCTTGCGGTGTCCAACACTAGCGCATTGCGGGGGGTGCTTCGCCACTCGGTATCGTTGGGCCTGGCCTGCGGCGGGGGCCCGCGGTGCTCGGTTCACGGGTGAGCCACCTGGCGTAAGGGGCGCGCCTCGCCGATTAAGGGACGGGGCGCCCGGGTAATCGGCGCTCGTCGGCTTGTATGACGTTTGTCCGTCTATTGTCTATGGATTATCCGCACGAGTAGTTCGCTGGGAGTAGTGATGAAGGCCAAGATCAGCTTCTTCGGCGGGATCGTGCTGGGGCTGCTCGCCGGCAGCCGGATCGGGCCGGAGCTTTACCGGCGGGTGTCTTCGGCGGTCTCGTCGGTGGCTTCGAACCCCCAGGTGCGTAAAGGCGCTACGGCTGCCGGGGATCGCGCGGCGCACGCGGCTAAGAGCGCGACGGCGTCTGCCACGCATCAGGTTAGGCACGCGGGGGAGGTCGTCGCGCACCAGTTCACTGGACGCTTTGGCGACCGGTTTAATCACGTTGCGCATTCCGCACATGCGGCAACGAATGGTTCGGCGCATGGTGGCGTGGCGGGTGCGTATGACGGCGATCCGCTGGGCGAATAAACGAGCGCGGCGGCGCGGTGCGTCAGCTAGCGATCGTGGAGTGAGCGAGTGAAGCGCGCGGCAAGGAGCGGCCGATCGCGTAGCTCGTAAGGCGAGTGAGTGACCGGGAGCGGTCGATCGTGGAGTGAGCGAGTGAAGCGCGTGGCCGGGAGCGGTCGATCGGGTGGTGCGTGGTCGATCGCGGAGTGCGTGACCGAGGATCGATCGGTGGGTGAGCGGGTGCGGGTGCGGGTGACGATGGTCGGCGCCGCGGTGAGTGTGGGCGCCGACTAGCGTCAGTCAGCGCAGGTAGTCCTTCAACTGGTCTGCGTAGGAGTGGCCGCGCAGCTTGGCCAGGGTCTTGGCCTCGATCTGGCGGATACGCTCGCGGGTGACGCCGAACGTGCGGCCGATCTCCTCTAGCGTGTGGGGTTCGCCGTCGGTTAGGCCATAACGCAGCTGCACGACGCGCTTTTCGCGCTCGCCTAGCGTGGATAGCAGCGTGTCTAGGTGTTCGCGCAGCATCATCACCGCGACGGAGTCGGCGGGGGATACCGCGTCGGCGTCCTCGATTAGGTCGCCTAGGGCTACGTCGTCTTCCTCGCCTACGGGGGCGTGCAGAGATACCGGCTCTTGGGCTAGGCGCAGGACCTCTACTACGCGCTCCTCGGGTACGCCGAGGACGTCCGCGATCTGCTCCGGGGTCGGTTCTATCGAGTTCGCCTGGAGTAGCGCGCGCTGGAGGCGCACTACGCGGTTCATCAGCTCGACTACGTGGACCGGGACGCGGATCGTGCGGGCCTGGTCGGCTAGGGCGCGGCTCATCGCCTGGCGGATCCACCAGGTCGCGTACGTGGAGAACTTGTAGCCCCGCGCGTAGTCGAACTTCTCGACCGCGCGGATCAGGCCCAGGTTGCCTTCCTGGACCAGGTCCAGGATCGACATGCCGCGGCCGATGTAGCGCTTGGCGATCGATACGACGAGGCGGAGGTTGGCCTCGATCAGCTTGCGCTTGGCCGCCTGACCGTGCAGGACGAGCACGTGCAGGTCGCGGCGGTCTTCGGGGCGCAGGTCGAAGTTGTGCAGCAGCTTCTCGTCGGCGAACAGACCGGCCTCGACGGCGCGCGCGAGCTCGACCTCCTCGACCGCGGTGAGCAGCGGGATACGGCCGATCTCCCGCAGGTACTGGCGGAACAGGTCTCCGGCCGGTCCGGCGGAGTCGGCCCACGCGGCGACGTGGGCGTCCGCGGCCTCCTGCTCCTGCGGGCTCGGCTCTTCCTCGGCCTCGGTCTCCGCCAACTCCTCCGGGTCCGGTTCCCGGGGGTCGCGGCGGGCGGCGCCGGGCTGCGCGCCGTCGGCGGCGGCGGCATCGGGGTCGACGGCCGTCAGCGCGGACACCGCGTCGTCCTCGGGCAGGACCTCTACTACTACGTCTGCGTCCGCCGTGTCGGCGGCGGTATCACGGTTCACGGGCAGCGGCATCGAGGACGTAGGTCATGCGTCGCGGGCGTCACGGATGAGGCCCACGGCGATGTCCAATTCGCCGAGCCGCGAGCGGATCTCTTCCCGCCCTTCGTCCATTTCGCGAGCGGCCCGCTCCATCGCCAAGGGGTCACCGAACCGCTTGGTCGGCCGCTTCGACGGCCGCTTCGTACTCGGCGTCAAGGTCGGTGGCCGGTGGTTTCTCGACGGTGGACATAGGGCGTATTTCGGGGGGTTAATTCCCACACTCTTATTGCGGGGCGCCGGGCGGCTTGGGCACGTCGATCGACTGCTTCAAGACGGCGTCCTCGCCCTTGCCTTCCGCGGCGGCGTTCTTCTTCTTCGCGGCCTCGACCTGCATCGCTTTTTCCAGGCCGTCGAGGATGACCTCGGTCTCGTCCTGGACCTTGGCGTCGGGGGGGGCCTGGAAGGCGAACAGTTTGGGTTCGAGCGTGGGGTTGAGCCGGACGTTGGTGTAGCTCAGGCGCATGGCCATTTGGGCGATGTCGGCGGGGAGGTAGAAGGAGAGGGTTGTGAAGCCTGCTCGGGACACCTATGTCAACCTTGGGGAACGCGTCGGATGCGCGTCAGCCACGCTGTCGGGCTGCGCCCAGGGCTGTGGCTGAGGTTGGTGCATCTCCTCAGCGGCAGGCCTAGCCTTGCCGGGCGGCGTGCGGTGTGTCAAGACATGTCCTTGGTCTTGATGCACCGTGCGTCGTCCGGGAACCCTCCGGGAGCCGCTGAGGAGATGACCGACCACCTGCCCAAACCCTCCTCTACTGGCGGTCGCCGACAACAAGGACTGCGCCCCTCATCTCCGAGGCGGCTGCTGCACACGGGTCCTCGCTCCAGTCTTGTTCAGGGGTGGTCGCTGAACGGGACTGGTTGTCGGGGTGTGTGGTTGAGTTCGGCCCACCAGGTGTGGTTGTCGTTGGCGTATGGGGGATGGTGTTTGAGTGAGCTGTGTCCCCAGCGGTCGGCGTGGGCGTTGGTGAGGGCCAGGCCGAGGCCGTAGGTGTGGAGTGGGTCTTCGTACCAGTCACTTCTCCAGACGGGTTCATGGGTGGGGGCGAGGTGGTAGCTGATCTCCAGGCGTATGCGGTGCTCGTCGCAGTCGACGGTCAGGGTGATCTGGCCGGTGGGGCAGCAGGTGCAGCGGTTCTCGATGAGCGCGGTGGTGACGAACTCGCTGATGACCTGCCTGGCGTCGAGGCGGCGGGGGTGCTCAGCCAGGAGGTAGCCGACCGCTGCGCGTAGTGTTCCGGCCATCGGCAGTAGGGTGGGCACGGCGACCAAATGACGGCCGAGCACTACGCCGTGCACCGTGCTGGCCTGGTCGTTCGCGGCGTGGATGGTGGATCGCGGTGGCGCTGGTGTGTCGAGCACGGATGTGTTCCTCTGGTGCCTAGGTTGGGTGTCTCCGGTGCGGGCACGCACGCAATGGGCGTGGGGATTGCGCTCCGCCACAGCGGTCGCACGGTGGTCGGGGCTTGGGGCTTGGGCGCACTTGGGGGCCGTGGCTCGCCCGGCCTTGTAGCCGGGTGCTCTTCGGCGGGCATCAGGCCCTGGCGGCCTGGCGTTGGCGTTCGTTGGAGAGGCGTTCGAGGCCAGCGATCACGCGAAGTAGCGTTGCCTCGTCCACCGGCGGTTCTCGGGTGGGGTACCAGGGGTATGGCTTGGGAGGGCGTACGGCTTCGCCGAGCAGGGGCCGCCACAGGTTCATGGGAGCGGCGTCCGCAGCAGGCGGGCGGCCAGCTCGGCGAGTTGCCGAAGCGCGGCGGGTGGCAAGGGCGGGTCTCCGTGCCGTTCCCGGTCGCGCCACACGTCCAGCACATCCTCGTCGATCTCGATGGCGCAAGGGGCGAGCGCGGCGCGCAGCTCGCGGTAGGCGGTGGCCAGGTTGATCATGAGCGGGCCACCGGGTAGACGGCCCAGGCTGCGTCGTACATCGCGTTCTGGTGTAGGGCGATCGGATCGCGAATCGGGATCGGGCAGGGAGTTCCCGTACTTGGGAGCACCTCGACGATCTCCCAACGGCCGTTGAAGTGCCATTGGAGGGCGTTTGCCTCGGCACGTTCGACGTCGGCATCCGTGCAGCCCCATAGCCGCAGGATGACTTGCGAGGATCGACGGTGGATGGTCTCTGACAGTGACGGAAGCAGCTTGCGATCATGTGTCTGCATGGTGATCACGGCCTCAGGTTGGCTGGCCCGACGCGAGAAGCTTAGAAGCAAATCTTCTAAGCTTGCAACTGATGCGCGGGCCTAGGATCGACATGCACCCACAAATCGGAGGAGCACCAGGAGATGAACGAGTGGGGTGACCGTCTCAGCGCCGTACCTTGCGCCTCGCGCTGCCGGTGAGCCGGACCCGTGGGAAAAGGAGGCGGCACAGGCGGGTCTCGTCGGCCGTCACCGATTGATCCTCGTCGAATGGCGTTCGGCTCCGCACGCCGTCGCCATGAGGCTGGGGATCGATCACGACTCTCCGGCGGTCCTGCGTCGGCGTCTGGTCACGGTGGACGATCGGCCTGTGGAGGTCGCCGATTCGTGGTATCCCCGCGCTGTCGCAGAGGGGACGGCTCTCGCCGAGCAGAAGCCGATCCGAGGCGGCGCGGTACGTCTGCTCACGGATCTCGGATACGGGGCAGCACGCCACGTAGAAGATGTCAGCGTCTGCGATCCGCCCGCCGAGGTCGCACCGATCCTGGGTGTGTCAGCGGTACTGGAGCTGATGCGGACCAGCTACACAGAGGCCGACATGCCGTTCGAGGTCGCAATCATGCTGATGAGCCGAGAGGTCGTACCAGGTCGGCCACGCCACCTTCGATACGAACTGAGGTCTGCGTGACCCGTAGGGACGGAAGACCACGCCATCAGCAGATTGCGGCTGACCTCCGGGCCCTGATCATGTCTGGTGATCTCGTCGGTAAGCTGCCGACGACGCACCAATTGATGGAGATGTACGCGGTCGGCTCGCCCACAGTTCAGCGTGCGCTTCAGGTACTCAAAGACGAACGATTCGTAGAAGGGCGACGCGGGTCCGGCGTCTACGCACTCGAACGCGTGGCGATCGACTCGGTCGCGTACATCCCCGCGGAGCTGGGCTACGCATACAAGCTGCTGAACGTGGCAGAAGTCGCACCACCCGGCGAGGTACGCCATGCGTTCAAGATAGGCGCAGAGGACACCGTGATACTTCGCCACAGGCTCATGACCCTGCATGAAGCACCGGTAGAGCTGTCATGGTCTTACTACCCGATGCACATCGCAGCAGGAACTGCGCTCGCGAGCAGTAGGCGGATCAAGGGCGGTGCGAGCCTGCTGCTCGAAGGACTCGGGCTCAAACCGGTCCGCTACCAGGAAAGGATCACGGCCCGACTGCCAACGACCGCAGAGCTGGAACTACTGGAGCTTCCCGACGACGTACCGGTCCTCCGTCAGTTCAGGGTTCTGATCACCGACGACGGGCGACCGGTTGAGGCTACCGTGATGGTAAAGGGCGGTCATCGGTATGAGGAGCGCGTGAACGGCGCCATCTGAGCGGAGGCGGCCGGCGCCGGGCGTGTTCTTGGCCCGGGGCCTGCCGCCGGGGATGACCAAAGGGGCAGTCACGAGAGACACGCTGGTGACCTCTTGGTTCTACGGGTCTGGTCGGCTGTTGATTGCGGTGTCGCGCGGGGCGGGCCAGCGGCGCACGCCGCGAACGGCGCCTTAGCGCCGCATGCGCAAGGCGCATGCGGCGCTGGGCCGTCCCGCGCGGCGGCGGCGCGAAGCGCCGCCGCCCTTGAGCCAGTAAAGATATGTTGCGGAATCCAGGCCTGAATAGCAGATCAATGGTTTGACAGGGGGGTCGGATGGATCGGCTCATCGCTGCGGTGAGCGCTGCCGCTGCACGAGGGTGGTGATGACTGGGTTACGCGCATGCTGGAGTTGCGCAAGCGCTGAGATCACTTCTGGAGGGCTATTCATAAGCCAATGAGGTAGTAGAGGCCGATGATGGCGCGGAGTGTTGCGGGGACTTCTCCAGCGGCGGCCTGAAGCGGGTAGCCAGGGTCTTCCAGTTCTGTAGGTGGCTGCACAATGTGGCAACTGGAAATGTTCACGAGTAGTTCAGTCTAGGTTCAACCTGGTGCGTATCAGTACCCGTAGTATCTACTTCGCGTACTTGATCGCTTGCGATCCGCTAGTTAAGCGGGCCCAGCGCATGTATGGCCGCACGTGTAATGCAACAGTTGAGAACTACGGGGTTGCCGTGAAGATTTCAAAGAAACTTGCTTTCGTTACTCTCTCGCTCATCGGTGCCAGCCTCATACCATTGCCGCCTGCGTCGGCTACGGACTACTTCCAGTATACGTTTACCTACAATGCCCCGTATTATAGCAGTACGGATTCCGTGGGCACCTTTAGCGCCCAATCCAGTTTTGGATCTGTTGGTATTCCGGTTGCTTTTAGTCTCACCATAGCGCCCGCCGTACAAGCGCTCGCTACGGGCAATATGACGTGCGCCGCTTATCAATTTAAGAACGGGCAACCGACTAACGTTACCGACTACCACCCAAACGTTCCCGTTTCGTATTTCTGGCATTGGAGTACTCCGAATAACCAGTACGGGCCAACATACGAGGAGAGTGCTGACTGCTATTTTCCAGTGAAGGGAGGGCAAGCCCATGTGGGTGCCGTCCTCACTTACTGGATCAGTGACGCGGGGACCGGTAGCCCTATAAGCAGCACGTCAGTGCCCCGAAGCGGCGGAGCAGTAACTTTGACAGTTACTTCCGGGAGTCACTAGTCTCTATCTATGATCGAAATCGAGTCATGGCCCCTTTCCGGCGCTCCGGCTGGCACCGCGTTTACAAGTGTGGCCCTGCCTTGTTCGCGGGTTGCGCATGATCTTCTGAGCGATCCGCAAGTGATGGCGAACCTGGCTAATCTTGAGTGGTGGGTCGGATACGACCCCGCACATCCGCTTCCTGCGCCCTCGACGACCATGGGGTTGAAGGCAGACGGCCAGGCGATATTTGGGTCAGGTATTGATTTAGGTATGCCAGTCTTTGATCTCACAGCACGGCTTGCGGAAGCTGTACAGGACCACCTAACGGGATACGAGTTCATCCAATGGCCTGCATGCGCTAGGCACCATCGCATCATGCTTCCCGGTGTCTACGAATCAGAGGCGTGGTGGACCTGTAAGGGCCCCGGCCTTCACAGAGTCCGTATCGGAGAATTTGCAGTCAACGAGCCATAGGCCAAAGCTCCGTCGACCGCATGGAATTTGTGTCGGCTGAATGCAAGGTCACAGGGTGAGGATTGCGGTGGGGGTGCGTGTGTCGGGTTCGGTGGTGAGGGCTTGGATGCGGTCGGCGGGGGCTTCGATGGTGGTGGCTTCCAGGGGTCGGCCGTGGGGGTCGGTCATGGTGCGGGTGATGATTAGGAGGGGGATTCCGGGTTCGGTGCCCAGGTCGTTTACCTGGTCGCCGTGGGGCATGCGGGCGGTGACGGTGGTGGTGAAGTGCACGGGTCCGAAGTCGCGTGTGAGGGTGTCGTAGAGCTCGATGCCGGGGGTGTCGTCGTCGGGCTCATATTGCTCGTCGTTCTCGGGGGGTTCCTGGTCGTCGTCGGCCGGTGAGTGGTGTGGCTGCTGGTCGTCGTCCTCGGGCTGGTAGTCGTCGTGGCGGGGTGCGCCGAGTTTGCTGCCGGTCAGGTGTGCGGGGCAGGCGGATGTGATGGCGATGACGCGTCCGGTTTTGGTGTGTCGCCAGTGGGTGAAGCGGTGGATGATCCAGTCTCCGGTTTGGATGCGTAGGGCTTCGGCCTGTTCGCGGGTGGCGGTGGTGAGCACGGTGTCGGTGACCTGTTCGCCGTGTTCGCGGTGGCGGACGGCTTCGGGGTGTAGCTCGCGGGTCCAGCCGTACCGGGCTGCCGTGCCTTCGTCGAATAGGTCGGCGTGCATGTGCGCGCCGATGAGTACGGTTCGGCGGTCGGGGCGGGGTCGTACGTAGGTGCCGCGTCCTTGGGCTGCGGAGAGTAGTCCTTCGCCGGCGAGTTCGGCGATGGCGCGGCGCACGGTGGGGCGGCTGGTGTTGTAGCGGGCGGCCATCGCGGTCTCGCCGGGCAGGGGTGCTCCGGGTGGGTAGACCTCGCGGGCGATCTGGTCGCGTAGCTGTTCGGCAATCACGCGCCACAGCGGGGTGTCGTCCTGTGCTGCGTCGTTCTGCGGGTTGGTCACCATGCGCCTGCCTCCACGTTGGCCGATAAGTCGCTCTACTTGTAGCACATGTCGTGTTACCTTCGATATGTAGTTCAACACGTACTACAGGTTGAGGGCACGGGGGCACGGCTATGAACAGCGATGAGGAGTTCTTCCGAACGCAGGCGATGTTCATGCGGCATCCGGATTTCCGGGCGTGGTATGAGCGGCTGGTCGCGATCGGCGGGTGTGAGAACCCGGTGTATCTGACCGGTCGTACGGTGGTGCGGGATCGGGTGACGGGTGAGGTGCTGCGCGAGTTCTCTTCGGAGGGTCAGCCGTTCAATCGGTTCATGGTGCCGTGTGGGAATCGGCGTGCGTCGCGCTGTGCGTGGTGTTCGTGGTGGTATCAGGGCGACACGTTCCATCTGGTGCTCGCGGGGCTGGTCGGCGGCAAGGGGGTCTCCGAGACGGTCAGGCAGCATCCTCGGGTGTTTTTGACGTTGACGGCTCCGTCGTTCGGCCCGGGGCATACGCGGGTCGAGAAGAACGGTCGGGTGCTGCCGTGTCGTGCCCGGCGCGGCGGCGAGTTGTGTCCGCACGGGGTGGACCTCTCGTGCGCGGTGCGCCATGGCGCGGATGATCCGGTGTTGGGTACGCCGTTGTGCGCGCGGTGTTTCGACTATGTGGGTGCGGTGCTGTGGAACGCGCATGCGGGGCGGTTGTGGCATCGGTTCACCGATGATGTGCGGCGGGTGACCCTGCCGGGTGCCAGTGGCTTGAGCGCGAAGGATTTCGCTTCGTCGGTGCGGGTGTCGTTTGTGAAGGTGGCGGAGTATCAGCGGCGGGGGCTGGTGCATTTCCATGCGGCGGTGCGTCTGGACGGTGCGGCCGGTCCCGATTGCGAGCCGCCGCCCTGGGTGACGGAAGAGATGCTGGTCGAAGCGCTTGTCTCCTCGGCTGGTCGGGTGCGGGTGCAGTGCCCGGATGAGTCGGGCGGCGGTGTGCGTGAGCTGGTGTTCGGCTCTCAGGTCGACGCGAAGCCGATCCGCGCGGGTGTGGGGGATCGGGTGCTGTCGGATGATGAGGTGGCGGGGTATGTGGCGAAGTACGCGACGAAGGCGGCCGAGTGCGTTGGCGGTCTGGATCGGCCGATTACGTGCCGGGGCTGCAAGGGCTCGGGGCTGCTGGGCGCGTGCCCGCGCTGCGGTGGGACGGGGTTGCGTTTCGGGTTGGAGGATCTCGCGGTCTCGCCGCATGCCAATGAGCTGATTTCAACAGCGTGGCGGTTGGGTGGGCTGCGTCAGTATCTGAAGCCGGATCTGCGGTTGCGGGCGTGGGCGCATCAGTGCGGGTTCGGCGGGCATTTCTCGACCAAATCGCGCCTGTACTCGGTCACGCTCGGGGAGCTTCGCGACGCGCGGGCGGTGTTCGCGGCTGGGAAGGCCGCAAGCGGTGTAGTGCTGCCTGCGGATGCGGTGGTGGACAGCGATTGGCGGTATGCGGGCTCGGGGTATGCCTCGGAGGTTGAGAGGCAGTTCGCGGCGCAGGTGCGTGCGGCGATCGTGCAGAACCGGGACGATGCCCGCGCGGCGCTCGCGGACGATCCCGAGTATCAGGAGGCTAAGGCCCGGCGCGGGCGTGAACGGCGTGATGCCGCGTGACCGACAGCCGGGCTCAGGGCGCAGACGAGCGGGACCGGTCCGCAGGGGATGTTGAGTCACCGAAGGTGGCCGCTCAGGAGGGCGGGTGGGCGGGGCGGCAGACCGCCGGCCGCGCCCCTGCTGCTGATCAAGATCACGTGTCGGATGCCGACACTGAGGCGGCGGGTGGTCCGGGTGATCGTGAGTTCCATTTGCGGCGGGTGGTGGCGCGGTTGCCGACAAGGTTGTCGGCGCGGCGGTTGGCGATGTTGGCGGAGATCCTGACTGATGATCCTCCCTGATCTGGTCGCGTGATCCGCACGGCAGGCGGGCCGGACAGTCCCGATGGTGGCGGGGGCTGTCCGGCCTGTCCGTGGTTGCGGGTCTAGTCGGCGGGGTTGGGCTCGATGTCGATGCGGCCGTAGTCGATGGTCGCGCCTCGGGTGCTGGAGGCTTCGATGCGCACGGCGGCGAACAGGAACCGGAAGAGGGCGTTGATCCTCTCGTAGTCGCCTTGCTTCTCTAGCTCGCGCCACGCCTTCTCGGCGCCCGGTCCGGTCATGCCCGCCAGTACCTCGATGGTGGGGCGCACGATCGCCTTGCGCTGCGCGGTCTTGATCCGCTCCTCGATCTCTTTGCGCATCGCCTGGTACTCCCCGGTGGTGATCTCCTTCTTGGCCCACATCCGCGCGGCCTCGGTCAGCATCTCCTGATCGGCCTCGATCGCATCGGCGTCCTGCGCGTTTAGGACAGTGGCGGGCTCGCGGCCAGTGACGTCCAGGCGGGTGAGCTCTGCGATGGCCGCGTCTGAGGCGAAGCGCTCCACCACTCGCGCGGAGATGCGGCGGCGGCAGGTCTTGCCGTCCGTCTCCGCGCTGCACTGGTAGGTGGGCCGCCCGTTGTTGCTGCCCCCGTGCATGCGCGCGCCGCACGCGGTGCACCACACCAGGGACCGCAGCGCGTAGAACCTGCCCTTACCCCGCTGCGCCATGCTCGCCAGGGTCTGCGCGGAGCGGTAGGCGCGCCGCTCCTGCACCTCGCGGAACATGCCCACCGGGATGATCGCGGGCCAGGTGCCCGGCCCGATCTCCTCGCCGCGAAACACCCGCAGTCCCGCGACGTGGTGGCTGTCGAGCAGCGAGAGCACCGTTTCCCTCGCCCACTTCTTGCCCAGCGCGGTCGCTATCCCCCGGCCGTTAAGCTGCGTCATGATCCAAAAGGCAGTCTTGCCCTTGAGGAATTGCACGTACACCCATGTGACGATCTCGGCCTCCGACTCGATGATCTTCGTGCCGGTGGCGTCGTAGCCGAAGCGGCGCAAGCCCGTGTGCGGCTTGCCCTCCCGTGCCCGCTCGGCCAGCTTGTCACCCACTCGTCGCGAGGTGTCGTCCGAGGAGCGGCACGCGTGCGCGACCTCGATGCGCAGGATGAACCGGTCGTCCGGGTCGGACAGGTCCCGACCCCCGGCCTGCCCGTGCAGAGTCACGTGGTGCTCGTCGGCCAGACGCAACAGTTCCTCCAGATCGGCGGGCTGACGCATCAACCGGTCCGGGTGGTACGCGATCACGTGCGAGACCTCACCCGCCCGGATCGCCTCCAACAGCGCGTCCCACCCCTTGCGCTTACGCTTGCGCTGCCACGCCGAACGGTTGTTGTCCACGTACGCCTTGCCCGAGGCCACCTGAAGCTGAAGGCGCTCGGCCACATCCCGGCAGATACGCTCCTGACGATCCACCCCCGTTTGGTCCTCGTCGGTGGCCTTGGAGATACGGCAGTAGATCGCCGCCGACTGCCCCGCCCAGGACGCAGGACCTTGCTTCACCCGCCGCGCCGAGGTGACCCGGTCCACTCGCTCGGTGCGCCGAATATGCGCCGCATCCTGCATGTTCTCTGTATCAATGCTCATACCCATAAGTGTACGGAGCGGGTATGACAGTGGCCATGCCGTCGTCTTCAGGGCGCAGTTCGACGTGGCGGCGGGCGCGCTCGTGTTGGTGACGCTTGGCGGCGGCGTCTGGGTCGGCGCGGACGACTGCGCGGCGGATGGCTTGGCGGGTGACGGAGGCGCTTTGTCCTGGCATGCGGGCGAGGACGCGGTCTTGGACGGCTTGGGCGGTGTCGTCTTCGAGGCCTGAGGTTAGCTGGGCCAGCGCGCGGGCTTGTTCGGTGGAGACCTGGCCTTCGGAGAGCAGTTGGAGGGTTTGGGGGAAGAGGCGGGTGAGGGCGTCGGCTTCGTGAAGGCGGATTTGGGTGGTGGCCGGGGACCAGGCGAGCGCTGCGCATAGTTCGCTCTCGACGAGCCAGCCGGATGCGCCGACCACTGCTTCGCGAGCCAGGAGGCCGAGGGAGCGGATCAGGCCGGCGTGGGCGTGGCGGACTAGGCGCTCCCAGGCGAGGACGGCGTCTATGCGGCCGGTGGCGGATAGACGGTCGAAGGCGAGATCGGCGAGTGCGCCCGAGTTCGGTGGCGCTTCGGCGAGATGTGCGGCGAGGGCATCCGAGTGGAGATGGGAGCCGGGGTGGGATTGGGTGAGTGCGCAGACGGTGTCGGCGAATGGGGCGGCGGCGGGCGCGAAGGCGGAGGAAATCTCGGCGGCAGCGGCGGGCGCGGCAGAAGCGGCGCTGCCGGATAGGGCGGCGGCGGCGAACGGGGCCGTGGAGGCCTCGATGGGCGCTGCAGTGGTGGCGTTGGCGGCGGATTCGGCGGCGGATTCGGTGAGGGATTCGGCGGTGGGACCGGTGGTTGTCTCAATAGTCTCAATCGTGTTCATGGTGGGACCTCCCGGGAGACTTCTCTGCAATATCGGTGCAGGTGGCGGGGCGTTTCCCCGTAGATCCATTTTATCGCCGATATCTGACATAAGACGCGTATCGCAGTAAGTCGTATATTCAGTTGCGAATACCCGCGAATGCTTCCGGAGTGCGCGCCGACCGCACGTACCTCATCACTGGCGGCCTCGGCGCCTTCGGCCTGGTCACCGCGCACAAGCTGGTCGACCTCGGCGCACGCAACCTGGCCCTGCTCAGCCGTGGCGGACAGCCCGCTGCCGATGCGCAGCACCTCTACGAGCGGCTGCTTCGCCGCGCGGAGGTGACCGTGTACCGCGGCGACCTTGGCGACCCGGCTGACATGACGCACGTCGCCACCGAGCTGGCGCAGGCGGCGCATCCCGTCGGCGGCATCGTGCACGCGGCCGGTCTGCTGGCCGACGCGCCGATCTCGGCGCAGAGCTGGGAGAGTATCGACGGGCTCTCCCAGGCCAAGGTGTACGGCACCTGGCTGCTGGACCGGATGGCGGAAGGCTTCCCGGAGCTCGACTTCTTCCTCGCGCACTCCTCCGCCGCCGCGGTGGTCGGCGGCGCGAGTCAGTCGAACTACGCTGCAGCCACCTTCCCCGGCGGTCACTTCTACATCGACCACGACGAGCACCGGCTGGCCGTGATCGCCGACTACCTCCGTCGCCTGCGCCGCGAGCTGGCGAAAGTCGGCCGGTAGTCAGTTTTTCGGTCCATCGACCGGCACTAAACCGATTTTCGACTGCTTACCGAGCGCTTATCGACCGCTGGGCGGAACGCTTCGACAGTAGCCGAACGGGCACTGCTCCATTACCTGGAAGGTCATTGTGGGCGCTCCGGCCGCCAGGTAGCGTCGGAAGTGTAAATACAGGGATCTGCGACAGGCGAAAGGGGTAGCGCCGTAACCGAGCCCGCCGCGCGGGCGCGGACGGGGCGGCGTGCGACCGATGACCGAGATGTTGCAGTTCCAGCGACCGATCGGGGACCAGCTGCGGCAGTGGCGCGAACGGCGCCGGCTCAGCCAGATGGACTTGGCGCTGCAGGCGGAGGTGTCCACCCGGCATCTGAGCTTCGTGGAGACCGGCCGCTCGAAGCCGAGCCGCGAGATGATCCTGCGGCTCGCCGAGCAGCTCGACCTGCCGCTGCGCGAGCGCAACCACCTGCTGCTGGCCGGCGGATACGCCCCGATCTACGCGGAGAGCGCGCTCGATTCCCCGCACATGACCGCAGCGCGCGATGCCGTGCGCCAGCTCCTGGTCAGCCACGAGCCGTACCCGGCCGTGGTCGTCGACCGGTCGTGGAACCTGGTCGACGGCAACGCCAGCATCAGCCTGTTCACCGCGGGCAGCGCGCCGTGGCTGCTGGAGGACCCGGCCAACGCGCTACGCATCAGCCTGCACCCGGACGGCATGGCCCCGCGCATCATCAACCTCGGCGAGTGGCGCGCGCACCTGCTCGGCCGCGTACGCCGCCAGGTGGCGCTCACCCGCGACCCCGAGCTGTCCGAGCTCTACGCCGAGCTACGCGAATACCCCTGCGACCAGCCCGAACCGGAGGTCGAAGTGCCCGGCCCCGGCAGCATCTTCGTGCCGCTTCGAGTCCAGCACGAGGACCGGGAGCTAGCCTTTTTCAGCACCGTCGCGACGTTCGGCACGCCCCTCGACATCACGGTGGCGGAGCTGGCAATCGAGTCCTTTTTCCCGGCCAACGAGGAAACGCGGACCTTCCTGCGCTACCTGAATGACGGCAGCGGCGCCGACAATTCGAAGACGAATACGACCACCAACGGCCACGCGACGGTATGAGCAGGACCTGACCTGACGATGTGAGCAGGACTGTATGAGCAGGGACCTAGCGCCGGGGTTCTAGCGCATCTCGGCTCTAGCGCTGGCAGGGTCCGGGATTCCGCATCCGGGCCCTGCTGGCGTTGTTTCGTTACCGGTACGAATTCTCGGTGGCCGAAGAACGGCATCGCGGACGGCTCGGCCAGCGCGCCCATCCAGAAGTCCACGCAACCCGCGGCGAGCTGCGGCGTCAGGCCGGTGCGCATGCCGCCGGTCACCGCGAACTCGGCGTCGGCGCGGTGGACTGCCGTCTCCATCAGGCCGATCCAGACCCAGAATCCGGCATGCGGTGTGCCGTACGTAGTCCAGACGGGGCTTTCCGGACCGAGTTCGCAGATCGGCAACGCGCTCGGCGTGGCGATCATCGGCATCGTGTTCTACAACGCGCTGGGCACGCACCCGAGGCCCGCGTCCCTGCCGCACGCCTTCACCATCAGCATCCTGCTGCTGATCGCCTTCACGGTCGTGGTGGCGGTGGCGGTGCAGTTCCTCACCAAGCGGCCGCAGAAGGTCTGAAAGTGACCGGGTAAAGATCCTCCATTACCCGGCACGTAATCGACCGCGTGATGTCTACCTGCAAACCTGAATACAGAACCGAGGGGCAAGAGCCCACGTAGAGGAGAGATCATGAGCGACATCGCGGGCACCATCGAGCGCTACATCACCCTGTGGAACGAGACCGACGCCGACGCGCGCAAGGCCGGCATCGCAGAGGTCTTCGCCGAGGGCGCGACCTACACCGACCCGCTGGCCGAGGTGGCCGGCCTCGACGGCATCGACGCGGTGATCGCCGGTGCGCAGGGCCAGTTCGCCGGCTTCACCTTCAAGCTGCTG
>CAVQPP010000186.1:0-7310 GCA_963714445.1 uncultured Actinomycetota bacterium | reverse complement strand
CGCGCCCCTCATCCCGGTCTCGGTCCGGCCGCGCCATGACCGTGGTCATTACTGCCAGGCGGGGGCCGTCCGGCCGGTCTCGATCCGCGAGCTTCGGTTCGAGCCACCTCCATAAGGGTTCATAAATGTTGATGTTGAAGCGGCCGACATTCCAGGGGACGGGGGGAGTCCCGACGACCCAGCCATCAACTGATCATCGAGTGGACCACCGGCTCGACCGCCGGTCTAAGAGCCCGCTGGCCGTCTCACCGCCGCTCAACTACGCGGATGTTTCATCCATGGCCACCAACGGGCATCAGGCACCGCATGAGTGAGGCTTTCATGCACACCGGTGTGCATGAAAGCCTCACTCATGCGATTGGAAACCGGGCAGCTTCGCGGACCGCCTAGCGAATCCACACTGGCCCAGAGGCGGGCGCTGTGCCACCCGGCTGCTTAATAGTTAGGACTCCCGCCCACCCCCCGGCAGACCCCCCAAGCAGGTGATGCGCCCTGCGGGCGCACACCCTCCGCGTGCTTCTCAGGCACCGGCTTGCTCTCCAGGGTGGCACCAGCAACGTGGTGAAACCTCTAGCCTTGGGCTGACTCCGCGATGGGGAGGATCAGGTGCCAACCACGCTCACCGGCCTGCTGTTGTTCGTGGTTCTGCTGCTGCCCGGCTTTGCTTACCTGGTCGGCAAGGAACGGCACGGGACCGAGCGGCATGCCTCCCCGTTCCGGGAGACCGTTGCCATTGTGGCGGCGAGCGTCACCTCGGAGATCTTCGTGCTGGCGCTGTTCGGGGTCATCCGCTGGCTGTGGCCATCGGGGACTCCAGACGTCGGGCGGCTGATGCGGAGACCAGGCGGCTATCTGGTAGGCACACAGGCTGCGCCCAGCCATTACGGCATAGTCGGCATCTGGGGACTTGCTCTCCTGGGATTGGCGACGATCGTTGCCTATGCCGCGACAGTGCCCGTCGTCCGGCAGCTGGCTAGCAAGCTACCGCTGATCGGGGCTTACCCGCACGACTCCACAGTCTCAGGCTGGTGGATGCTCTTCCAGAAGTACCCAGAAGGCCGCCCGATAGAGGTCGGCTGTGTACTGGATGACGGAGGGTATGTCAGCGGGATGCTTGCCTCATTCAACACATCAGCGGACGACAGCCCAGAGCGCGATCTTGTGCTGGGGGCACCGATCTTGTACCGGCCACCAGGTGCCCGCGACCCGATTCCGCACGAATCTGCGAGCGGGGCAAGCATCACGGCCAGCCGGATCGTGACTATGTTCGTTGGCTATCTTGAACAGGCGGACGTCACTGCTGCTCAGGCTGAGGCGCTTCCGGCGGTGGAGGCGGTGGCGCTACCGGCGGAGGAAGCAGCCGCTGAACCGACGGCAGCCGGGTAACACCTGAGTGCTGCCCATTCTTCTGACCCTTCGCCACATCCGTCTGGACCAGCCTGTGAGACCGTTGCCCCTCGGTGACCTCATGATGCCCGGCCGGGGGATTCGCCCTATTTTCCGCCATACTCTGCTCCTGATGCTTAAGAGATCAAAGCTCCAGCAGAAGTATAGAACTACACGGCTGTAACTAGTGAGCAATCGTCCAGGAGGCCACGGCCTACGCCCGTTCGTCAGCGATGAAGCCTCAAAGCAGCTCGCTGCGACGTGGTACGGGGGCCAGCGGAGCCAAGCTCCTCCACGGCGCTCGACAAGAGAGGGATCAGTCGCTCCCACTCGGAATACAGCCCACGTCCTTCTGTGAACTTTGGGCTGACCATGTAGTCAGTGATCTTGTTATTGAGACGCCTGTGCAACGACTGGCGCGCGACGTCCAACTCCGATGCCATGATCTCCCAGGACACATCAGCATGACGCAGAAGCGCGGCTGTCCAGATTTCCAGCTCTACGCAGTTCGCTTGCAGATCCTTCACGCGACCGAGGGTCATGGGCTCATCCGCACTAACGAGGCGGAGCGCAGTCAGGGCGAGCCGTAACAACTCGACAACCTGGGCAAGCGCTAACGCCGACAGGGTCTCTTCATCCATAGCCAGATTCTGTCAGCACGACACTGACAAGCGGTAGCCGCCAGAAACCCGGCGCACACGGCAGAGTAGGAGACGAGGAAGGAGGTGAAATGGCCCGAGGACCCGACGAGACTGGTTGGCTGCTACTGCAGCAGGTCGCTGACAGGACGACTACACAGTCGTTCAAAAAGACGATCACTGCTGCGATCCTGCTGCGAGCAGCGCATCCGCTCAGTTCTAACAGCGTAAAGCCGAGAAAGGCATCCCACTGGCTGGTGGACTGCTTCCTCGGCTTCACCGGGCTCATCGTGGGTCAGCACGAGGAGTCACTACTTACCTTGATCCATCACATCCATCTATAGCAGTAGCACACGGCGGGGATCTTAGCTACAGCCAAGCTCAGATCCCCGCCACATCAACCACGCTGTCTCGTTGGAGTAACCTCGTCTATCAGCAACTTTGAGGCTTTGGCCAACGCCGGACCTCGACATATCCCAAGCAGTCGGACGGAGCTAGAAGGTGCATGCTCCAATCAGTCATCCGTCGTAGCCAGTCGAGCGTCCAGGGAACGTGGAGCCCAACGCCGTACCCTCAGTCAATCCTCCGACTACCCTCAGGGACGCCAGAGTCCTGGTGATCTCGTTGATCATCGCTATTTTCGGCGTCGGTTTGCTATGGGCGGAACCGAGGATATTTCCCGCGTCTTCCCACCAGACACTGCTGGTCAACATCGCGAGTACGGGCATGGCGATCGCAGGATCACTCGCCATCCCCGCTGGTATAGGTCTATTTATCCAATGTCTCAGGCTTCTCCAGCGCAGCGCCTCAGATGAGGAAGCAGCAAGGGTCAGGCTCCGGCAGGCCGAACGCGAGCTAACCGAATTACTACAGCGAGGCAGCCAGACTGCTGGCGGACGTTCGACCAACCTCGAAGACCGTAGCGAGCAAGTCACGCAAGATCGCTTGACCCTCCCCGCGCTGTGGAAGGTGACCCACAGCAGACTCGACCTTTACCACCAAATCGCCACGGGCCAGGCCCGCCGCAGCTTCATCACCGCCCAGATCGCCATAGGCGTAGGCTTCGGCATGTTGATCGTCTTCGCGGTGATCGCGACCCAGATCCATACCACGGCGAGTGCCATAGCTGCCGGCGCTCTTGGAGCAGTTTCCGGCGCACTCGCAGGATATATCGGGCGTACATTTGTCCGGTCGCAAGAGTCCGCAGCCGCCCATCTGCGCGCCTACTTTGATCAGCCGTTGGAGTTCTCCAGATACCTCGCCGCGGAACGTCTTCTAGGCAGTAATGCCAATCTCAGCGAGGACCAACAGGCCGCAATACTCACGGCACTGGTACAAGTAATAGCCACATCGAATCCGCCAACATGATCTCACGCCCACCCCAAGGGAACCCCGAGGGTGAGATCGGGAACGGCTCCAGCGGCTCAGGTACGTAACGAAGGTCAAGGTCAAGGTCAAGGCCATACCGGGCCTGCGGCCCGAGCGGGGACACCAGGGGAAACCTTCGCGGCAGCCTCAGGGTTTCCCCACCCACTGTGGCGGAGGCCCGCTACGCGGCCACAACCACCAAACGCATAGGCAGGACGACAGTGCACGCGGAACAGCCGACGGCACAGACCGGCACCGGGGTGCAGGTAGGCATCCACGAGCGGAAGCCCTAGATCAGACGCCGGAGTCCGCGACGGCTTCTTTCATGATCCTTCCCTGACGGGCTCCTCTGCGATCTAGTGACTGTGCGGCCCGAAGCAATTCATCCCGCGCATAGCTGTTCAGCTCCACGATGTCTCCCGCAAAGCGCAGCGCGACCGATTCGGCCCGTTCGGCATCACCCGCCATAGCACACGCATTCGCCAGGCACGCCCCATACCACGCGCGGTCACGCCGGTAAGACTCCGGCAGTGCGGCAAGCCCTCCCGACAGCAGATCAACCGCCGCGCTCCAGTTTCCTAGTGTTCTGAGTCATAGATTCATTGTCAGCCGGTAGGCTGTCCGGCATGCCAAGTCCGAAGTTAGAGCCGCTGGTGCTGAGCACAGAAGAGCGGCAGGTTCTGGAGGGATGGGCACGGCGGCGTAAGACGTCACAGGCCCTGGCGCTGCGGTCGCGGATCGTGCTGGCCAGCGCGGACGGCAAGTCGGTTACCGCGGTGGCCGCTGACCTGGGTGTCTCGCGGGACACGGTCCGCAAGTGGCGGGGGCGGTTCCAGCTGTCGCGGCTGGAGGGCCTGTCAGATGAGCCGCGGCCCGGCGCCCCCAGGAAGATCACTGATGAGCAGGTGGAACTGGTCATCACCAAGACCCTGGAGGAGCGGGGGCCGGGTGAGGACACGCACTGGTCCACCCGGTCGATGGCCGCGGCGACCGGCATGAGCCAGTCGGCGGTCTCGCGGATCTGGCGCGCGTTCGGCCTCAAACCGCATCTGGTGGAAACGTGGAAGTTATCCGCGGACCCGCAGTTCATCGACAAGGTCCGCGATGTCGTCGGCCTGTATCTCAATCCTCCGGAGAAGGCCCTGGTCCTCGCGGTTGACGAGAAGTCGCAGATCCAGGCGCTGGACCGGACCGCGCCCTGCTTGCCGATCCTGCCGACGACCCCGGCGCGGATGACCCATGACTACGTCCGGCATGGCACCACCAGCCTTTTCGCTGCGCTCGACATCGCCAGCGGATCAGTGATCGCCCAGCATTACCGGCGCCACCGCCACCAGGAATTCCTGCGTTTCCTCAAGCTCATCAACGCCGCCGTCCCGGACGGCCTGGAGCTGCACCTGGTCTGCGACAACTACGCCACCCACAAGACCGCGGAAGTGAAAAAGTGGCTGCTGCGCCACCCGCGGTTCCACCTGCACTTCACCCCGACGAGCTCGTCGTGGATGAACCTGGTGGAACGCTGGTTCGCTGAGCTCACTAACCGCAAGCTGCGCCGCTCGGCGCACCGCAGCGTCACCGAACTGGAAGCTGACATCCGCCGGTGGATCAGCGCCTGGAACAAAGACCCCAGGCCGTTCGTGTGGACCAAGACCGCCGATGAGATCCTCGGCACCCTCGCCGCCTACTGCCGGCGAATGAACGCCTGAGGACTCCGTGCTGGTGAAATCTGCTTGACCGTGCTCTAGGCCACGGCGACCCTTGGTGCCGATGAGCGCGCTGCCCTACGACTACGACTCCGATCCCGGCCGGTTCCTGTCCACCGAGGATCACCCGCATGACGACGTGCACCCATACGTCGCCGCACGGTTCGCGGCGACGGGCGCGCGGACCGTGCTGGACGTGGGCGGGGGCAACGGGAAGCTGGCGCGGCTGCTGCCCGGGCCGTCCATGCGGTGCCTGCTCATCGATCTCTCACCCGCCATGCTGGACCTCGCGCCCCGTCCTGCGGTGCGAGCCGACGGGGCCCGGCTGCCGGCCGCAGACGCATCCGTGGACGCGGTTGCCGCGCTTTTCACGCTGTATCACTACGCCGATCCGCTGGTACCGATCGGGGAGGCACGACGGGTCCTGCGCCCCGGCGGACTGTTCGCGGCATGCGCGCCGAGCCGGGACAGCAACCCGGAACTGGCCCAGGTCATCTCCGGCTGGGGCACCGCCACCCCCTTCGACGGCGAGGACGCCGAAGCCATCGTGGCCTCCGTTTTCAACGCTCCGGGTGACACGGTCATCGCAGACCGCTGGGACGGTCCCCTGGTCACCCTCTCGTCGGTCCCGCATACCGTCGCATGCCTGCGGGTGCACCGGCTCAGCGAGGTAGCCGCCGCGGACACTGCCGCCACGCTGAACCTGCCGTTGACGCTGACCAAGCGCGGCTGCCTCGTCTACGCGACCAAAGCACCATAGAAACAGCGTCCTGAACCAGGATCTACTGCACCGCCAGCAGGCTTCCCACCACACGAGCCCACTAGCTACCAATTAGCGACTCAGGACACTAGGTGCGCTTCGGCCATCCCGCGCTGGAGGCGGAACCAATCCTCACCGTAGAAGTACATCCAGGGCGGCTCATCTTCTGGATGCCCGGCCGCCCGCATGACCAGGGCTTGCGCCTCATCCAGAAGCGCACGCGCCGAATTCGCCTCACCCGCGAGCGCATGCCCACGAGCGCCCATCTGCGCTGCCATGCCCTGAACGCCTGGCGTGACACGGCTCCCCGGCCAGCGCGCAGCCTCAGCCATCTGAACGCACCGCCGGGGGTCGCCAGCGCTCCAAGCCAGATGCGCCTTCATTGACAACGCGGTCGCGGCCATGTTCGCGTCCCCAGCTTGCTGCGCCCAGTCGTGCGCCCGGTCATACCACGCCAGCGCCGCCGCGTGATCGTGCGTCGCAATGCACATCCACGCCACGAATTGAGCGTACTGAGACGCCAGGCCGACCAGCCGATCCGCCAGGACCCCAGAAGCACCCCGGGTGAACTCAGTCACCGTCACCAACTGAGCACGGACAAGCCCGAGCAACGGCCGGGCACCAACCGCGTCCTCCACACGGCGATGCTCATCAAGCGTGCGTTCCAGCCATTCCACCACGGCGATATCAACGCGCGGCGGCTCCCGCACGGCCCGCGTGATCCGGTCATGCAGATCCGCATCCGGCGCGATGGACAGCAGATCCAGCGACGGAACAGGAATACGCACAGGCTCAGCCACGAACCGCGACAAAGCGCCATCCGCGCCAAGAATGTCGTCAAGCCGAGCGGCCATCTGCGGCGACGGCCGTTTTAAGCCGTTGCGCAGGTTGGAGATGTGCCCAGGATTGCAGGGCACCTGCCGGGCAAGCTCTCGCACGCCTAGCCCACGCACCGCCATGAGCCGGCGAAGCTCATCGCCAAGATCACTCATGCCATCTGCACCAATCACCGCGTGAGTGTTGCCCGTTCCGCGTTGCCCGTACCCCTGCCCAGGCAACACCTTCCAGGCTACCCGCGTCTGTGGGTTCACTGTGAGTGCTCGCAGCGGCCAAGACAAGGAGTGAACGCTAATGCAACCCGCCAGCCGGACACCAGGCCCCCAGGCACCCGGCACCGGCCACGGCGCTCATCATAACGACGAGCAGGCATTCGACCCGAATATCCCGAATGTGGCCCGTATCTACGATTTTTTCCTGCACGGGAAGGACAACTATGCCGCTGATCGGGAGGCGGCCCGGAAACTGCTGACGGTGATCCCGGGTGCGGCGGCAGCCGCCCGCGATAACCGGGCGTTCCTGAGCCGCGCGGTACGGTTCCTCGCCCGCGAGGCAGGCATACGCCAGTTCATCGACCTTGGCACCGGGCTGCCCACCCAGGGCAGCGTCCACGAGACC
>CAVQPP010000185.1:0-21487 GCA_963714445.1 uncultured Actinomycetota bacterium | reverse complement strand
GTGACCACCCGTAGTATCAGCAGGTCAGCGCCCTGATTCGGAATCTCGTCCCGGCTGGCGCTGCTTGCTGGAGCGAGCGGTCTGCGAAACCGCCGTTCTAGCAGCGAAACTGTGCGCGCGGCGGGTTCTCGCACGCCGTCTAGGCCTTCTTGCCGACCGGTGCTGCGTTCGCTTAGGCCGTTCTGAGCTGGTAGGAGATCCCACCGGACCGGCTCCGGCTGCACGTTCGAGCCAATGACACAGGCCACCACAGTATGCGACCGTATGTTCGGCTGATCCCATGATCGCGGACATATAGCGGACAGGATCTGGGCATAGCAAGCGGTTCGGCGAACCGCTTGCTATCGCGGACGGTGACGGTATCCGCCGCCACCATGTGGGGCTCGATTACTGGATTGGGCCTGGCCGGACTGGGGGGCTGGCACGATCGCTGAGTGATCATTTCGGTCGTCTACCTGCTCGTACGCTGCCTGCTGGGCTGCCTGACGGTGCTGGCCCGGCGGCAGGCGGCCAAGGACGCAGAGCTTCTGGTGCTGCGGCACGAGAACGCCGTGCTGCGCCGCCAGGTCAGCCGAGTCCGTTACCGGCCAGCCGACCGCCTGTGGCTGGCGGCGCTGTCGCGACTGGTCCCCGGCGCCAGTGGAGTGAGGTGTTCATGGTGACACCGGCGACGCTGCTCGCCTGGAACCGGCGGCTGATCGCGCGCAAGTGGGATTACACGGGCCGTCGGCGTCCCGGGCGGCCGTCCACGGCGGCCGCGATCAAGAAGCTCGTGATCCGCATCGCGACGGAGAACCCCGCGTGAGGGCACCGGCGGATGCAAGGAGAGCTGGTCAGGCTCGGCCACCCGATCGCGGCCTCCACGGTCTGGCAGATCCTGCATGATGCCGGGATCGATCCCGCGCCGCGCTGTACCGGCCCGACCTGGAAGCAATTCCTCACCGCGCAGGCCCACAGCAACATCGCCGTTGACTTCGTCCACGTGGACACCCGTGCTGCTGCGGCGCGTCTACGCGCTGATCCTGATCGACGGCCCCATACACCCTGTACGCGCGGGCGGCGACCCTGCTGGCGGACGCGCGTGGTGCCAGCACCGCGCATGACATCGGCTTCCGGTTCGGCCCGGTCCCCGTGTCGGCCACCGAGAAGCCAACCGCCACGTTCGCCGCGGCGTACTCGGGGTCATCCTTAACGTTCAGCTGGTCGGCCCGCGCAGGGCGCTGCTCGTGTCGATGGACGCCGTGCCCGCGGCGGACACCACGGGCGGCCGGCCCGCGCCCACGATCGTCATCCAGTACACGACCGTCCGCACGTCCCGGTTCCTGGAATACGGTGCGCCGCCCCCGTACGCGCAGGCATGGGGCACGGCACCGCGGTCGTGCTCCGCGACGGCAAGGCCTCCACCGTTACCTGGTCCCGGCGCAACGGCAACGTCGGCACTACGTTCACCAGCCCGCGAGGCGAGCGGATGATCTTCGCGAAGGGCCAGGTCCGGGTCCTGCTGACGGCCCGCCCCGGTGAAAGGGCTGCCTGTCGCATGCCTGTTACATGGCGGGCCGGCGCTTTACGTACTCGTCATGCGGCAGTAAGGCGGCTGACCCTGTCGGCGGAGAGCCTGTGGCTAATTACCTGTCGCTTGACAGGTATTACTCGCCAACGTCCAGGGGCAGCCATGACGTCCACTACTGACATAGACCAGCGGGTCGAGCGCGCCCACCTCGCGGCCTTCGGCTACCAGCAAGAACTGCACCGCCGGGTCGGCGGCTTCGCCTCGTTCGCGGCGGGGTTCTCCTTCGTCTCGATCCTCACGACCGTCTTCCAGTTGTTCTTCCTCGGCTACGGGTTCGGCGGGGCCGCGTTCTTCTGGACCTGGCCGATCGTGTTCGGCGGCCAGTTGCTCGTCGCGCTTAACTTCTCCACGCTCGCCGCACGGTTCCCGATCCCGGTGCGATCTTCCAGTGGTCGTCCCGCCTGGCGGGCTCGACGTTCGGCTGGTTCACCGGCTGGGTCATGCATTTGGGGCAGATCCTGACCGTCGCGGCGGCCGCGATCGCCTTGCAGGCCGTGCTGCCGTCCATCTGGACCGGCTTCCAGGTCGTCGGCGGCTCGGCCGCGAACTCGTCCCCGACGAGCCCGACGGGCGCGCAAAACGCCGTCATCCTCGGCGTGATCCTGCTGGCGATCACCACCACGATCAACGTCATCGGCATCCGGCTGATGTCGATCGTCAACAGCACCGGCGTCGTGCTGGAGCTCCTCGGCGTGACCGCGATCATCATCACGCTGTTCGCCCACGCCAAGCGGGGTCCCGCCGTCCTGGTCCACACGACCGGCGCGGCCCCGACTCCGGGCTCGCCGTACATATGGGCCTTCCTCGCCTCCGGGCTTATGGCGGCCTACGTGATGGTCGGCTTCGACTCCGCGGGCGAGCTGTCGGAGGAGACTCATGCGCCCCGCAACCTCACCCCGCGCACCATCATCCGGGCGCTGGCGGTCTCCGGCGTCGGCGGTGCGCTGCTGCTGATCAGCGCGCTCATGGCCGCGCCGAGCCTCACCGACGGGAACCTCGCGACCGTCGGCATGCCATACGTGGTCGAGTCCGCCTTCGGCTTGGTCGCCGGGCGGATCATGCTGGTTGACGTCGTAATCGCGATCTGCGTCTGCACGCTCGCCTGCCAGACCTCTGGATCCCGGATGATGTTCTCGATGGCCCGGCAGCGCGCGCTGCCGTGCCACCGGATCCTCGGCCGGGTGGACCCGCGCACCGGCACGCCGATCGTCACCTCGATCGTCGTCGGCGCCGGCGAGGCGATCGCCCTGATCGTCAACCTTCCGCACCGGCCGTCTTCACCGCCCTGTCCAGCCTGTGCATCGCGATGCTCTACCTCGGCTATCTGGGCGTGACCGGGCCGCTGCTGCTGCACCGCATCCGGGCCGCCCGCGGTCACGGTTCAGCCGCGACCGCCGAGGGGGTGGACGAGCACGGCAAGGACTTTTCTCCCTCGGCAAGTGGGGAATCCCGGTCACCGTCATCGCCGTGGTCTACCAGGTACTGGCTGTCATCAACCTAATCTGGCCGCGCAAATCGGTCTACGACCTGACCGGGCACACGTGGTGGCTGCAGTGGAGCGCGCCGCTGTTCATCGGCCTCACGCTCGTCATCGGCTACCTCGCCCACCAGCGGCTGGGACGGGGACCGCGACGATCGAGGACGCCCGGCTGGCCCCCGTCCTCGCCGCGGAAGTCGCCGAGGAAGGGGCCGCGTAAGACCATGGCCGCCATAGCTGACTCCCGCGAGACCGGCACCGTCCTCGCCGCCCGCGCCGACGCGCGGGCGCAGGGCGCCAAGGTCGCCGACGCGATGCCCTACCTGCCCGCGAGCAGCACACCGTACCCGCCGCCGGGCGCGGCTCCCGCGGACCTCACGTGGGCGGAGACCGTCGCCGGCGGCAACTACACGCACAAGGTGCTCGCCCGCGGCACCCGGATCCAGCTGGCGGACGTCACCGGTGAGGCGTGCGCGCACGTCCTCCTCTACAACGCGCTCGAGCCGTGGGAGCGGCTGAACGTCGCCGACACCTTGAAGATCCCGTGGCAGGCCTACCTGCGCGCCGGGCACCCGCTGCTGTCCGGCGACGGCCGGGTGCTCGCCACGGTCGTCGCCGACGACTCGGGCATGCATGTCGCCCTGTGCGGGACGAGCACCCCGCGGGCGAACCAGGCCAGGTACGGCGACTCGGCCCCGCAAGGGCCATCGCCGTCGGGCCGGGAGCTGTTCACTCTGGCCGCCGCCAAGCACGGCCTCGGGCCGCGCGACCTGCCGCCCTCGGTGTCGTTCTTCAAGGGCGCCTGGGTCGAGCCCGACGGCGCCCTCACCTTCACCGGCTCCGCCGGCCCGGGCAAGGCCGTTGAACTGCTCGCCGAGCTGCCGCTGATCATCCTCATCGCGAACGTCCCGCACCCGGTTGACCCCCGGCCGGACTATACGTGCGGGCTGCTGCGCATCCACGCCTGGAGGTCCCGCCCGACTGGCCCGCACGACCCGCGCTGGGACGCCACCCCCGAGGCCCGCCGCTACTACCTCAACACCGCTGACTACGCCACCGCGAGGGGACGGTAGAAAACGATGCCGGAGATAACCGACAGCGCCGGCGAGGTCCCGGGCTGCCCGGCGGACCTCGCCGTGGTCCTAGACCCCGCCCGGTACGCCGAGGGCACCATCCTCGATCTCGCCGGGCCCCTGGCCGCCGGGAAGATCGTTCTCGATGAGGTCGTCCCAGCCCGCGGCCCCTGGTCCGCCGTCGTGCAGAAGGGCAACGTCCTCACGATCGTGGATGTCGGCGGCAACCAGTCCGGCGACTGCCTGCTCTACAACGCCCACGACACCAGCGAGCGCTACAACGTGCCCGACACGATCGCCTGGGGCGGCAACGTCTACGTCCGCACCGGCACCGTGCTGCGCTCCTGCCTCGGCAACCCGCTCGCCACGGTCGTCGCCAACGAGATCGACCGGCAAGACACGATCGGCGGCGCGTGCGGCAAGGAGTCCAACACCCTCAGGTACGGCCACCACACCAGCTCCGAGCACGGCTGCCGGGAGAACTTCCTCGCCGAGGCGAGCAAGTACGGAATGGGCGCCCGCGACGTCGTGTCCAACCTCAACTGGTTCATGAACGTCCCCATCGAGGCTGACGGCACCCTCGGCATCGTGGACGGCATCTCGGGTCCGGGCAAGCGGGTGGCGTTCCGCGCCGAGATGGACATCCTCGTGCTCGTCTCCAACTGCCCGCAGATGAACAACCCGTGCAACGACTTCAACCCGACCCCGCTGCGCATGATCGTCACGGAGCCCGCGTGAGCCAGTGGGCCTTCGACACCGTCCTCATCGCCAACCGGGGCGAGATCGCCCGCCGCGTCATCCGGACCGCGCGCCGCCTGTCCTTGCGGACCGTCGCGGTCTACTCCGAGGCCGACATCGCCGCCCCGCACGTCCGGGAGGCCGACGAGGCCATCTGCATCGGGCCGCCCCCGCCGCAGTCCTCGTACCTGAACGTCCCTGCCATCCTCGCCGCGGCCAAGCTCACCGGGGCAGGCGCGATCCACCCAGGGTACGGTTTCCTCTCCGAGAACGCGGGATTCGCGCGGCAGGTGGAGGAGGCGGGCATCGCGTTCGTCGGCCCAGCGCCCGGACAACTGGAGGCGTTTGGCGAGAAGCACACCGCCAGGTCGCTTGCCCGCGCCGTCGGCGTGCCCATGATGCCCGGCACCGGGCTGCTGTCGTCGGCCAGCGAGGCGGTCGCCGCGGCGGCCGAGATCGGCTTCCCTGTCATGGTGAAGGCGACCGGCGGCGGGGGCGGCATCGGCATGCTCGCCTGCTTCTCCGCCGATGAAGTCGCCGAGGCGTTCGCTCAGGTGGAGCGTCTGGCAGCGGCGTATTTCGGGGGGCCGACAGGGGGGTCGTCCCCCCGGCGCCAGCAGAGCGGGGTGACCGGGGTCTTCCTGGAGCGGCTGGTGCCAGCAGGCCCGGCACGTGGAGGTCCAGGTATTCGGCGACGGTACTGGGAACATCGCGGTCCTCGGCGACCGGGACTGCTCGCTACAGCGGCGCAACCAGAAGGTCATCGAGGAAGCGCCCGCGCCCGGCCTGCCGTCGGCGTTGCGCGGCAGGCTCCACATGGCGGCGCGGGACCTGGCGGCGTCTGTCGGCTACCGCTCGGCGGGCACCGTGGAGTTCGTCTACGATCCCGCGGCGCAAGAGGCGTCGTTCCTTGAGGTGAACGCGCGGCTGCAGGTGGAGCACCCGGTGACCGAGATGACCTTTGGCGTCAACCTGGTCGAGCAGATGCTCTGGCTCGCCGGCCAGGGACCCGCGGGCGTCGCCGAGTTCATGGCGCGGCGGCACGTGCCGCGCGGGCACGCGGTCGAGGCCCGCGTCTACGCCGAGGACCCGAACAAGGGCGGCCAGCCCAGCCCCGGCCTCGTCACCGAGGCCCGGTTCCATGCTGTCGGGCCGCAGGTCCGCGTCAACGCCGGGATCGAGACCGGGCTGGAGGTCTCGCCGCACTACGACCCGATGCTCGCCAAGGTCATCGCGCACGCGGGCACCCGTGACGCGGCGCTGGACGCACTGCGTGGCGCGCTCGCGCAGACTCGCGTTGCGGGCGTTACCACGAACCTCGGACTGCTGCGCGCGGTGCTCGGCCGCCTCGACGTCCGCGCGGCGGAGCACTGCACGTCCACCCTGGAGGGCGTCACCGACCCCGAGCCGAGGATCGAGGTGCTGGTGGCGGGCGCGCTCACGACCGTGCAGGACTGGCCGGGCCGGCTCGGCTACTGGCAGGTCGGCGTCCCGCCGAGTGGCCCGATGGACGAGGTCTCGCTGCGCGAGGCGAACCTCGCCGTCAGCAACCCCGAAGGGGCGCCGGCGCTGGAGTGCACCGCGACCGGCCCCACGCTGCGCTTCTCCGCCGCCACGACCTGCTGCCTCGCCGGTGCCATCTCCCGCGCCGACCTCGACGGCCAGCCGGTTCCCTGCTGGGCGGCGTTCACCGTGCAGGCCGGCGCGACCCTCACGATCGGCGCGATCCCCGGCCCTGGCCTGCGCACCTACCTCGCCGTGCGCGGGGGCTTCGACGTCCCGACCTACCTCGGCAGCGCGTCAACGTTCACGCTGGGTCGCTTCGGCGGCCACGCCGGCCGCGCGCTGCGAGCCGGCGACGTGCTCTCTACCCCCGGGAGTACGACCCCCCTGTCAACCCCACGGCAAAGGAGGGGAGACCCCCCTTTCACCCCCCTCCCCGGGGGAACCGGCACAGACCACAGGCCCCCGAGCACCCCACCTACCGGGCTAGGGGGACCCACCCCGCCAGAGCGGCGGCCCGCGATCGTCTCCGAGTGGGAGATCGGGGTCACCGAGGGGCCGCACGCGGCACCGGAGTTCTTCACCCGCGCGGACATCGATGAGCTGTATGCCAGCACGTACACGGTGCACCACAACTCGGCGCGCACCGGGGTGCGCCTCATCGGTCCGCGCCCGTCGTGGGCACGGGAGGACGGGGGCGAGGCGGGCCTGCACCCGTCCAACATCCACGACGTGCCCTACGCCGTGGGCGCGCTCGACTTCACCGGCGACACCCCGATCATCCTCGGCCCCGACGGGCCGAGCCTCGGCGGCTTCGTCTGCCCGGCTGTCGTCGCGAGTGGCGAGCTGTGGAAGGTCGGCCAGATCCGCCCCGGCGACACGGTCCGGTTTGTCCCGGTGCGCGAGGCGGACGCCGCCGCGCTCCGCGACCGCCGCGCCGTGCCCACGCTCGTCCGCACCGGAGGCGACGGCGACGACGGCATCCTGGCCAGGCGGGACGCCGGGGACGGCACCCCCCGGGTTGTCTACCGACGGGACGGCGACGACAACGTCATCGTCGAGTACGGCGAGCAGGTCCTCGACCTGGGCCTGCGGATGCGGGTACACGCGCTTCAATCGGCTCTTGAGGATGCAGGCCTCGCCGGGGTCGTCAACCTCACGCCGGGCATCCGCTCGCTGCAGGTCCACACCGACGCCTGGGGGTCTGGGGGTACGGCCCTGCGGGCCAGCTCGCTCATCCCGTTGCTGGCACGGATCGAGGACGAGCTGCCGCCCGCCCACGAGCTGCGGGTCCCGTCGCGGACGGTGCGGCTGCCGCTATCGTGGGATGACCCGGCAACCCGGCTCGCGATCGAGCGGTACATGAACAGTGTCCGCTCCGACGCTCCGTGGACGCCGTGGAACATCGAGTTCATCCGCCGGGTCAATGGCCTTTCCACCGTCGCGGACGTCAGGCGGATCGTCTACAGTGCGAAGTACCTCGTCCTCGGCCTCGGCGACGTGTACCTCGGCGCGCCGGTCGCTACCCCGGTCAACCCGAGGCACCGGCTCGTCACCACCAAGTACAACCCGGCGCGCACCTGGACAGCGGAGAACTCCGTCGGTATCGGCGGCGCGTACCTGTGCATCTACGGCATGGAGGGGCCGGGCGGCTACCAGTTCGTCGGCCGCACAACCCAGGTCTGGAACCGCTTCCGCAATGGCGAGTCTGGCAGGCACAGGGGAGCGTTCGCCGAGCGCCCGTGGTCGCTGCGGTTCTTCGACCAGATCGAGTGGTACCCGGTCAGCGCCGAGAAGCTGCTGGACCTGCGCGCGGAGACCGAGGCCGGGCGCGGGCATGCCGAGGTGACCGAGGGCTGGTTTGACTATGGTGCCTACACCCGATTCCTGGCCGAGAACGCCGCCTCGATTGAGAGGTTCCGGGAGCGGCAGGGAAGGGCGTTCGGGGCGGAGAAGGAACGGTGGCGGGCCGCTGGCGAGTTCGACCGGACGGACCGCGAGCAGGGGCCCGGTCCCGCCGCGCTGGCCGAGGTCGCCGTCCCAGCCGGGGCCACGACGGTCACAGCGCCGTTCACCGCGAGCGTCTGGCAGGTCGAGGCTCGCCCTGGGGCGCGGATCAGGCGCGGGGACAAGCTGCTGTCGCTGGAGGCGATGAAGATGGAGACCGTCCTGGTTGCGCCGCACGACGGCACCGTGGCGGAGGTCTACACGGCCGTCGGCACCCAGGTCGAGCCCGGCCAGGTGCTGGTCGCGCTCGTCCCGGACGCGCCGCTGGCGGACGGCGCGGCCGCATGACAGCCGTCGAGCGGGTCCGCGCGGCGTACGCGGCGATCGACGCGGCCGGCCGTCCCGAGATCTGGATCACGGTGCGGCCCTTCGACGACGCCGTCGCGGAGGCCGTCGCCGTTGACGAGCGGGTCGCCGCCGGGGAGACGCTGCCGCTCGCCGGGCTGGTCGCCGCCGTCAAGGACAACATCGACGTCGCCGGGCTGCCGACGACGGCCGCGGCGCCGTCATACGCCTACCAGCCCGGCTCTGATGCCACGGCGGTGGCCCGGCTCCGGGCGGCCGGGGCGATCGTGGCCGGCAAGACGAACCTCGACCAGTTCGCCACTGGCCTGGTCGGCACCCGCAGCCCGTATGGCGCGGTCCGGTCCGCCTGGGACGCCGGGCGCATCTCCGGGGGATCCAGCTCGGGGTCGGCGGTCGCCGTCGCGCTCGGCCTAGTCAACGTTGCGCTCGGCACGGACACCGCCGGCTCCGGCCGCGTGCCCGCGGCCCTCAACGGCATCGTCGGCGTGAAGCCCACCCGCGGGCTGATCCCCTGCACTGGGGTCGTGCCGGCCTGCCGGTCGCTGGACTGCGTGACCGTCTTCGCGCGGTCACTCGACCTTGCGCGGCAGGCAGTCAACGTGATGGCCAGCCCGGACGGCATCGACCCGCTCGCGACGCTGCTTGACACCCGGCCCCGCGTCGGCGGCTGGGACCCCGCGGCGGCGAGCGCGACCGCCGCTCCGGCCACTGGCTCCGGGTCGGCCACCGGCCGACGGCGGCCGACGCGGCTCGCCATCCCGCTGCCCGGGCAGCTTGACGGCCTTGGTGACGGCTGGGCATCGGCGTTCGACGCCGCGGTGTCGCGGCTGCGGGCCGTCGGCTGCGAGGTCGAGCCCGTCAACATCACGCCGCTGCTGGAGGCGGGCACGCTGCTGTACGGCGGGGCGTTCGTCGCCGAACGGTACGCGGCGGTCGGCGAGCACATCGCCGCCCGCGAGGAGCTGATCGGGGACACCCTCGACCCGGTTGTCGCCACGAGCATCCTCGACGGGGCCAAGCACGGCGCGGCCGGCTACTTCGCCGACCGCACGCGGCTCGACGAGCTCGCGGCGTCGGCTGCGACGGTGCTGGCCGGCTTCGACGCGCTGCTCACCCCGACGACGACCGCGCACCCCACGTTCGAGGAGGTGCGGGCGGACCCGGTCGGCGTCAACGCGCGGCTGGGCCGGTACACCAACTTCTGCAACCTCCTCGACCTGGCGGCCGTGGCCGTGCCTTGCGGGACGGTCGGCAGCGGTCCGTTCGGGATAATGCTTACCGGGCCGGCTGGCAGCGACGGCCGGCTCGCGGAGATCGCCACGCGGCATGACGCGGCGCCCGTGGAGCTCCTCGTCGTGGGCGCGCACCTGGCCGGTCAGCCGCTGAACCACGAGTTGCTCGCCGTCGGCGGCGTTCTGGCCGAGCCCGCGCTGACGGCGCCGGAGTACCGGCTGTATGCGCTGGCCACAACGCCGCCCAAGCCCGGGCTGGTGCGCGACGCCGGCTCGCCTGCCCGCATCGCCGGGGAGGTCTGGCGGCTGCCGGCGGCAGGGCTCGCCCGCTTCATGGCGGGGCTGGTCGCCCCGATGACGATCGGCCGGGTCCGGCTGGATGACGGGCGGGAGGTGCTCGGCTTCACCTGTGAGCCCGGCGCCCTATCGGGCGCGAGCGACATCACCAGCTATGGCGGCTGGCGCGCCTGGCTGGCCCGGTGAACCGGCCCGTTATGATCGCAGCCGTGGCGGAGGTGCGAAACTCTCCCGAGGTGAGTGGGGCTCCGGAGCGGCGGAGGCGCGCGGGGCGGCCACGGCTGCGCCCGGCCAGCGACACGGGTGTCCCGGCGCGGGAGGAGATCCTCGACGCGGCGGCCGAGTTGTTCGCGCTGCAGGGGCCGGCGGCCACCACGACCCGGCAGATCGCTGACCGGGTGGGAATCCGGCAGGCGTCGCTGTACTACTACTTCGGCGGGAAGGACGAGATCCTGCTGGAGCTGCTCACCCTGTCGGTGCGGCCTAGCCTCCAGGTCGCCGCGACCCTGGAGTCTCGATGCGCCGGCGAGCCAGGCACCGGGCTGTACGCGCTGGCCCTGATCGACGTCCAGACCCTGACCCGCGCCCCGCACAATATCGGCACCCTGTACCTGCTGCCTGAGGTTCAAGGGGAGGAGTACGCGTCGTTTCGCGCCGAACGAGCCTCCCTGCAGGCCGTCTACGGCCGGCTCGGTCGGCTGTGCGGGGCGGCGGCGGGGGCCTCGACCAGGCGCTGACCGGGACGCTCGTCATGCAGGTCGTCGAGTCGGTCATCCAGCTGCGGCGGGCGGGATCCTGGGGGCACGCCCGCGAGGACGGGGACGCGCGCGAGGACGGGCGCGCCCGCGACGAGGGGCACGCCCACGAGATAGCCGCGTCCTGCCTGCGGGTCGTCGGCCTCGGCCCGCAGGAGATCGCCCGGGCGCGGGGCGGCGCGGCGGAGCTGATCGCCGCACTTTGACCGCGATAGAAGCCCAGTTCAGATGCTGTGCGCTAGTTCTGGCACTTCACAGGGGGCAGCGGCCACGTCGCCGGCCTTCCGTGTCCGAGCCGGAGAACGGATGGCCGCGTCAGCGGGCTAGACCAAGCTCGCCAGCTCGCACCCCGGCCTGGAAGCGGGAGCCGGCCTCGAGCGCGGCCATCAGCTCGGCGACCCGCCGCCGGTAGGTGCGTAGCGAGGTGCCCAGCCGCCGGGCGGCCACCTCGTCGGTGAGGCCCGCGCCGAGCGCCCGCAGGATCTCCCGGGCCTCGGGAGCGAGCTCGGGGGCTTCGCCGCGCAGGTAGGCGTCGAGGCCGGTGGCTGCCTCCCAGGCGGCGGTGAACAGTGAATAAACCCCGCCCACCAGTACCGGGGACGTCGTCACCTGGTACTCGCGGCCGAGCGGCGACGGCTGGCTCGCCAGGATCGCCACCCGCCGATCCAGGATGATCGTCTCGTGCGGCAGCGGCGCGGAACTGATCCGTACCTGCGTACCCGCTGTGTCGATCTGCCGCAGGTGTGCGCGCTGCGCCTCGTCAACCAGCACCAGCGGGCTCCACAGCTTGCGCACCGTGGGTCTGTGCTTGCCGGGGGAATGCACCCGCCGGGCGACCGCGGACCGGACCTCCGGCTGCGACCAGGTGGCCAGGTCGCGGGCCGCCAGGACGAACTCCTCGTGCACCGCGTCGAACAGGTGCCCCGCTCGGGCGATGAACTCGGCGTCGCCGCGCACCGTGCTGGTCTGGTCATCAGGCACCCGTCCAGTCTGCCAGCCGTCTCCAGGCCGGGCAATTGGCAGCAACCTGCCAGCTCCTCGCCGCGGCCACGGAGCCGGGTCAGCCTGTGAGCGTGACGGAGACAACGAACACCAGCCAGCCCGCCGTCCCCGGCACCTTCGCGATCGGCGGTGCGGACGGGCGGCTCGGGGACGAACTGTGATCGACAGGACGGAGCCGAAGATGAGTACAGAATCTGTGAGCGCACCCGTCGCGCTGGTCACCGGCGCCGATAAGGGCATCGGTCTGGAGACGGCCCGGCGTCTGGCCGGGGCCGGGTACCGCGTTTATCTCACCGCCCGCAGCAGCGAGCGCGGACAGGCCGCCGCCGCGACCGTCGGTGCGCAGTTCCTGGGACTGGACGTGACCTCCGATGAGTCGGTTCGTCACGCCGCGGACTTCGTCGAGCGGGCCGAGGGGCACCTGGACGTGCTGGTCAACAACGCCGGCATCACCGGCCCGGTGCGTGACCCGCACGACTACACAGCCGGCGACATGACCGAGGTGCTACTGACGAACGTCGTCGGCTACCTCCGTGTCATTCATGCCTTCTTGCCGTTGCTGGAGAAGAGCGACGACCCGCGGATCGTCAATGTCAGCAGCGGGCTCGGGTCGTTCAGCCGCTTCGGCGACCGGACTCGCACCGGAGCGTTCACGGGCACACCGCTCTACGCCGCGTCGAAGGCCGCAATCAACATGATGACTGTGCATTTCGCGAGCCTGCTGCCCCATATCCGCATCAACGCCGCCGACCCCGGCCTGACCGCGACCGACCTCAGCGGCGGACAGGGCCATTCAGTCCATGACGGCACCGACGTCATCGTCGCCTGCGCCCTCAGTGCACCCGGCGGCCCGACCGGCACCTTCGCCGATCGCGACGGCGAAGTGCCCTGGTAATCACCACCGACCCGAAAGGAACTCAGATGTATCTCGTCACTGGAGCAACAGGCCACGTCGGCGGGCCCGTCGCGCGACAGCTACACGAACAGGGCCACGGCGTCCGGGCACTGGTGCGCGACCCCTCGCGGGCGGCCAGCCTCCCGGCGGAGATCGAGCTCGCCGGCGGCGATCTCGACGACCCCGGAAGCGTGTCCAAAGCGGTCCAGGGAGTCGAGGCCATCTTCCTGATGCAGGTCGGAGGCGGGACCGAGCAGACCAAGACGATGATCGCTGCCGCGCAAGACGCGGCGGTGCCGAGGATTGTCCTGCTCTCCTCCGCCGGCGCGCGCCTCCTGCCGCTGGGCGACAACCCCATGGGGGCCGCTCTCGCGGCCCGCGAGCAGGTCCTGCACGAGTCCGGCCTTGGCGTGACCTACCTGCGGCCCAGCGCCTTCGCGTCCAACGCCTTCGCGTGGCGCGACTCCATCCGGGCGAGCAAGGTTGTCGACCCAACCGGTGACGGCGTACTTGCTGTGATGGACCCGGAGGACATCGCACGCGTCGCCGTAGCCGCCCTCACCGAAGATAGTCACGCCGGCAAGGGGTACCTCCTCACCGGTCCGGAGGCCCTGACCTCGCGCGAGCAGGTCGAGATCATCGCCGAGGTGACCGGGCGTTCGATCGACTTCCAGGACGTCACCCCGCACGAATTCGCCCAGGCCGCTATTCAGCGAGGAACCCCGCCCGATGAGGCGCACCTGATGGAACGCCTGAACGAGGTCTTCCGCGCCCGCCGCTCCGTAGCCATCACCGACGACGTTGAGAACATCACTGGAATAGCCCCCGGAACCTTCCGCGACTGGTGTCAGCGCCACGTCGGCGCCTTCCGCTGAGGCTCGCCTCACCACCGAGCGGCGGAGGCGCCGTTGACTCGGTGACGTAACCGCTGAGCTGCGCGAACTGCCCGCTACCACTTATTAGTCCGGCAGCCGCTTTTCGTGCTGTGAGCTGGGACGACGGCCAGACGCCCAGCAGCGCCGTTGGTTCGGGGCGAAGAGGCCCGCGTCAAGAGTGACAAGCTTAGCTTGACGCCATACGGAGACAACGTTACATTGTCGATGTGGAGGCGGTAAATGTCGCGGAGTTGGTGGAGGCGGTGCGCGAGCAGGCGCCGCGCGCGCCGCTCGACCGGGTCGAGGTGGCCCTGACGGTCAGCGAGGAGCTGGCCTCGTGCGCAGACGAGCTGATCGGGCAGTTCGTGGAGGAGGCTCGCTGTGCGGGGTGTTCCTGGACCGAGATCGGCCAGCGGATAGGGGTATCCAAGCAGGCGGCCAGGCAGCGCTTTGCGGACCCGCGGCGGCGTGCACCGGAAACCTGGAGGTTGAGCGCGCCTGTCGGGGGCTGCCTGGAAGCGGCCAGGCGGGAGGCCGCCGCAGACGGGGCCGCCGAGGTGGGCACCCATCACCTGCTGATCGGGCTTTCCCATGAGGGGGTAGCCGCCGCCGTTCTGGAGGAGCTGGGAGTGCGGGCTGACGCGGCGCGCGCCGCCGCGCGAGAGCTGTTCCCAGGAGGAGGAGGAGGCCTGCCCGGCGGGCGGCCGCCACAGGAGTCGGCCGAGGCCCGTGAGGCGCTGCGGCGTGCGGCCGCGATTGCGCAGCAGGCCGGGCGAGGCGAGGTGGGCACCGAGCACCTCCTTGCCGCGGTGGCGCTTGATCCTGGTTCACGTGCCCGGCGTGTGCTCAGCTACCTCGGCGTCAGCATCGCCGCTGTTAAGAAAGGACTCGACGGTTACGTCGGCCCCGGAAAGCAGCGTCGCCGTAAACGAGGCAAAGCTGATCTCGCCTGCTCGTTTTGCGGGAAGAGCCAGACGCAGGCCAGAAAGCTCGTTGCCGGTCCCGGCGTGTATATCTGCGACGAGTGCATCGATCTGTGCAGTGAGATCCTCGCCGGAAAATGAGACGAGCCAGGTACACAGCGCTGACAGCGCAGACGGGTTGCTGCACGACGACCGAAGTTAGCTGACCAGGGCGATTCCGGCGTCGCGGGCGAGTCTTGCGCGTTTGTGGAACCATCGTGAGCGAGCCTGGTGGCGGCGGGTCCACGCGTCCCAGTGAATGACAAGCGACCGGGGCAGGGGCGGGGTGGTGAGGGCGGCGAGCAGGCGCTTGATCTCCGGGACGGTCAGCGGGATCATTCCGGGCTCGGCGGGCGGCGGCTGGTCCGGCCTGACTGATAGCTGTAGCCCGAGTTGAGCCGACTTAGTGCGCGCCTGATTGGCCATGGAGGCGGTCGAGGGCTTCGGCGGTCGCGCGTCCTCGCGGCAGCGGACCGGGCAAGACGATGCGTCCTTGTGAGCGGCAACGCGATTCGGGTGTGTGCCGGGTCGCCGCTACGGGACGTTCCAGGCGGAGATAACCGTCTGCTTGTGCTCCATGCCCCGGGCGCCTGCGGGGCGATCGGAGCGTGCTGCTCAGAACGTGGCAGTCATGCCGCCGTTGACTGCGATGACCTGGCCGGTGACGAACGATGCGGCGTCGCTGGCCAGGAAGACCACCGCCCCGGCGATTTCCTCGGGCCTGCCCCAGCGGCCGAGCGCGGTCCGCGACCGCAGCCACTGCGCCCACTGGGGATCTTCGGCCAGCCCCGCGTTGACGTCGGTGGCGAACGTGCCGGGGGCGACGGAGTTGACCGTGATGCGGTGGGGGCCGAGGTCGGCAGACAGTGCCCTGGTAAGCCCGTCCAGCCCGGCTTTCGCGGCGGGGTACGCGACGTCGCCCGCCCGGCCGAGCTGGCCGATGACCGACGATACGTTGATGATCCGGCCGGGCAGCCCGCGGCGGGTGAGGTCGCGGGCGACGGCCTGGCTGAGCGCGTAGGCGGACGTCAGGTGGACATCGAGCATGCGCGCCAGGTCTGCTGGCGCCAGCGCGTCCACGCCGCGCCGGTCGCGGTGGCCGACGTTGTTCACCAGGATGTCAATCACCCCGAGAGCGGCGGTCGCCTGCCGCGCGGAATCCCGGTCGGTAACGTCGAATGCGGCCGCGGTCACGTGAAGTCCCTCATCCTGCAGGCGCGCCACGGTGATGGCCAGCGCGGCCGGATCCCGCCCGTTGACGATGACCTCTGCGCCCGCGCCCGCGAGGCCGCGGGCCATCTCCAGCCCTAGGCCGCGCACCGAGCCGGTGACCAGGGCACGACGGCCGGCAAGGGAGAAACTGGGATGGCCGTTCATCGGGCAGCCTCCACTGAAACGCACGTTTCAGTTAATGTAGCACGGGGACGGCCCGCGCCCTCACGTGTCCATCGCGAAAGGAAGGCCATGGCCGGCCAGCATCCGCCGGGCTCGCCTCGGCGCGCCGAGCTTCTCAACGCCTGTTACGGCTATGTGCTCGAGCACGGCCTAGCCGGGCTGTCGCTGCGCCCCCTCGCCGCCGCCACCGGCACGAGCCCTCGAGTGCTGCTCTACCTGTTTGGCAGCAAGGAGCAGCTGGTCCGCGAACTACTCGCCCGCGCACGGCGCGAGCAGATCAGCCTGATCACAGGACTGCTCGGCCCGGACGCCCCGGACGGAGGGTTCGAGCAGCTGACGGACAGGCTCTGGGAGCTGCTGTCCTCACCAGGGCAGCGGCCGATGGTGCGGCTGACCTACGAGGCGTACCTGCGATCGGTGAGCCGAGATCCCGGCCCCTGGCAGGGGTTCGCCGCCGAAACCGCCCGGGACTACCTGGAACTGCTGGTCAGGGCGCAGCCAGGCACACCTCCGGCTCAGGCCGGGGCCACGGCGGCCAGCACGCTCGCGCTGATCAGGGGGCTGCTCCTCGACCTGCTCGCCGACGGCGACACCGACAGAGTCATGGCAGCATGGCGAGCTGGCCGACGGTCCGGCTCCGGCACCTAGCCACGCCACGCGGCGGAAAGGCCTATGCCGTCGGCAAGACCACGACGATGCGGTTGATCCTCGGCCTGGACCGGCCCTGGCCCGTGGCAAAAAGTCCCACACTGGCCCTGAGCTGGTGCTTCCGGTGCTCGTCAGGCCGCTCTCCGGTATTCGCTGATCAGGCCGTGGACCACGTGGTTGCGTTTGATCCGGCCGGTCATATCGATCGGCTGGCCGGGCTCGGGCAGCGGAGGTCGTTGCTCCCGCGACTGGTGCGGCCGGTGCTCGTTGTAATGCCGCGAGTACTCGGCCGGCAGGTGCCGAAGGTGCTGTTCGCCGTAGACCAGCATGTGGTCGAGGCACTCGCGGCGTAGCGTCCCCACATACCGCTCCGCGAAAGAGTTCGCCCGCGGCGACCGGACTGGAGTCTTGATGACCCGCGTGCCGTTGCCGGTGAACACAGCGCGGTTGTGCCGGCATGCTCCCGGCGACCGGTGGTTCGCCGACGAGACCTACGTCAAGGTCGCCGGCCGATGGACGTATCTGTACCGGGCCATTGACCAGCACGGTCAGGTCATCGACGTGCTGCTATCCACGCGCCGTGACCTGGCCGCAGCCCGGCGGTTCTTCATCCTGGCGCTGCGCGCGGGCACGATCCCGGCCGAGGTCACCACCGACCGGGCCCCGGCCTGTCCGCGGGTCCTGGATGAGCTGATCCCCTCAGCGCTGCTTACCGTCGCGTGCTACGCGTACAACCCGGTCGAAGCCGACCACGGACGGCTGAAAGCACGGCTGCGGCCGATGCGTGGACTGAAGCGTCACCGGTCCGCGCGGATCATCTCTGCCGGGCACGCGTTCGTGCAGAACCTCCACCGAAGTCACTACGAACTCGCCACTGACATCCCCGCCCGCCATCGGATCCGCGCAGCATTCGACGAGCTCGCGATGGCCATCTGATCAGCCGGCCATCGCTCTCATCGCGCCCTATCATGCGCCCCGACTGGCCAACGCAACACTGCCTGTCCGTGTCCGTCATGCTGGCATCTTCTGTCCTGTCACGCCGTCGCGGAGGCCGAGTGCTCGCGCAGGTAGCGGACCAGGCCGATGACGTCGTCGGGGACGAGCCGCCCGATCGCGCCGCTGGAGTACACACTGACCACGACGTTGCCGGCGGGGTTGAGCACGAAGCCGGTGGACTGCAGGTACACCGGGTCTGGGTTGACGAAGGCGCCGGTGAGCGCGGCGACGGCTGGAGCAGCCGCGCCGTAGCCGACGGGGAAGGTCAGCTTGTGCTCGGCGACCAGCGCGGCGGTGGTCTCCTTGTCGTTGACCGAGAGGGCCACGGCGCGGATGCCGGCATCCGCCAGCGCCTGGCTGGCCCGCTGGAAGGCGCGCAGCTGCGCGTTGCAGTACGGGCACCAGGCGCCCCGGTAGAAGAGCACGACGCCGAAGTCGCCGCCGAACGCGTCCGGGATGGTGAGCACCTGCCCGTCGGTGGTGGTGATCGTCAGCTGCGGGAAGGGGTCGCCGGGGTTGAGCAGAGGCATTGCGGTTCTCCTGCACGGTTGCCGGGACAGTGCCGGACGGGACTGCCCGGTAAGTAAGCGTCGCCTCCCTCCCAGGTCTTACCGGTGGGTTTACGCGGGCGTGCGCCTGGTAAGAGATCGCCGCCGTGCGCCGCTAACTGGAAGTTCGGGGGCATTCAGCGGAACGGTCACCCATGGTTGCCTGCCGTCCCGCTCGCACCGTCAACCGTTGAGGAGACCGCAGTGGCAACTGACTTCGCTGGCAAGACTGCGCTGATCACGGGGGCCGGGCGTGGCATCGGCCGCGCCGTCGCGCTCAGGCTGGGTGGCGCGGGCGCCCGCGTGGTCCTGCTCGCGCGCAGCACAGGCCAGCTGGGCGAAACCCGCGCCCGGCTGCGGGAACAGGGCGTACCTGCCGGGCGGATCCGCGTGGTGCCGGCCGACCTGGCCGACGGGGAGCAGCGCGGCCAGGCGGCGGCGGCCGTGCTCACGGCGGGCCGCGTTGATATCCTGGTCAACAACGCGGCCACCGTCGAGCCGCTAGGCGCTACCGCCGGCATCGCGGCGGCGGACTTGCGCCTGGCCGTCGAGATCAACGTCGTCGCGCCGGCCGCGCTGACCGCCGCGGTCCTGCCCGGCATGCTCGGCGCCGGCTGGGGCCGCGTCGTCAACATCTCCAGCGGGATCGCCGCCCACCCGGAAGGCATGGTCCGCGGGAACGCCTACGCCACCACGAAGGCCGCGCTCGAGGCGCACACCGTGAACCTCGCCGCCGAGCTGTCCGGCACCGGCGTGACCGTCAACGCCTACCGGCCGGGCGGGGTCAACACTGCCATGCAGGCCTGGATCCGCCGGCAGGACCCCGAGCGCATCGGCGCCGGCCTGCACGAGCGGTTCAACAGGAATTTCGCCGGCGGCTCTTTGATCACCCCGGCGCACTCCGCTGCGGCGCTGCTCACCCATCTGGCCAGCGAAGACACCGGGGCCATCTGGGATGTCAGCACCGCCCGCGCCGGCGCCTGATGCCCGGCCGGACCGTGCGTATGCTGCCCCATTACCTGACGGCGATGACATCGGCGGGCTGGAGCGGCGCCGCCTGGCCCTAGTCCCGTCAGCCGCCCAGCGCCGCAGGCAGGAGCCCGAGGCCGGGCACGGTGAGGTCTGGCTGCACGCCGATCGTGTCGAACGGGGCGGCGGAGCGGTTCACCCAGGCCGTGCGCATCCCGGCCGCGGCGGCCCCGGCACTGTCGAACGCGTTGCTGGTGACGAGCCGAAGCTGCCCGATCGGCCGGGAAAGCCGCCCGGCCGCGTGCCGGTACACCACGGGCGACGGCTTGAACACGCGGACCTCATCGACGCTGATCCGCTCGGCGAAGAACCCCCCAAGACCGCTGTTATCAAGGCAGTTCCTGATCATGGCCGCGGTCCCGTTGGAAAGCACCGCGAGCTCATACCCCAGGCTGGCCAGCGCCCGCAGGGCGGGGACCGCGTCGGGGAACGGCCGCAGATGGTCATAGAGCTCGACTAGCCGCTGGGCCTGCCCGTCCGGCAGGTCTGCCCCGATGGAGATGAGGGCGAAGTCAAGCGCGCGTGACGTCACCCAGCGGAAGTCCTCATACTGGCCCATCGCCGTGAGCCGGAAAGAGTATTCCAGCTGCTTCAGCCGCCACAGCCTGGCCGCCTCGCGGCCGTCACAGCCGCCGAGAACCTGGCCGAGGCCGGTGGAGATGGCGATCGGGTCAACCAGCGTCCCGTACAGGTCGAACGCCAGTACCTCGCGGCCGCCCGCCGCGCCTGCCGGGTTATCCGCCGGCTAGCCACTGGTGACCGCCATGAGGAGCCCGGTGAAATCCTCATCGCACGGACCGCAGGCCAGCAAGTGAGCGGCGACCCCGGGATAGCGCCCGGCCGCGTCCTCGCCGGCAGCCACCAGGTTGATGTAGATATGCAGGACGGCCAGCGCCTCGTCGCAGCCGGCGTTGCGCGGGTCGGTCCGCAGGAACCGCTCCAGCCTGCCCCGCTCACTCATCGCCGCTCCAACCCCGGCTCATCCAGGTACCCGTTAGCGACCAGCGCCCGGCGGATCTGACGCCGCGCGTCGAAAATCACCTTGTAAATGGCGTTACGCCGCACGCCCAGCTCGGCGGCCAGCGCACCCAGCGGTATCCCGTCCACCGCGATCGCCACGAAGACCCGCCGCTGATGGCTGGCCAGCTCCTCCTCGACGACCCGCCGCACCTCCGTCAGGAGGCCCGCCGCCTCCGCCTGCCGCGCCGGATCGATCCCGAGCCGGCCGGGAACCCGCTCCCACTGACCGGCGTCCAGCGCGACCGGCGGGTTGCGCCAGTAGTGCCTGCCGAGCTTGCTGGACACCTCCAAGATGACGAACCGGTACGCCCACGTGATGAACCGGCTCTCGCCACGGAACTCACCGAGCTTGGCCAGGACCGCAAGCATGGCGTCACCAGCGGCCTGGACCTCGACGTCGCCGAGCTCCGGGCCGGTCACCGGAGTGCCTGCCGACCGGCGAAGACTTCGGCCAGCGCGATGCGGACCAGCCTCGCGTGCAGCTCACGCTCAGCCGCCTGCCGCTCCCCCCGCCACCGCCGCCCAGGCGGCGCAGCCAGACCGCCGACTCCTCATCCAGGTCCGCAACCGCAACCCTGGCGCGTTCCACACCGGACAGGCTACCGCCGGGATCACAGGATTCTGCCCGCACGAAAGTACCCCGTCCGGTTCGGGGTGACCCAGTGGACTCGTGCCATACTTCTTCGCGGCCAACCTCCGGTGCCAGGCCGGGAGCGTCGCGGGCGTGACCGGGAACACCTCGGCCCAGCGCGGCGTCGGCGCACAATCCGCGCCAGCGCGGCGAGCCAGGCCCGGTCCGCGTCGCTCATGTCCGAGGGTGCCGGCGTGCCCCGGGTGCTGCGCGACCCGGCCGTGCAGCAGCGGCAGGCCACCGCCGCGGCGGGCCGTGAAGATGCGTTATCGCGCAGGACAAAGTACAAAGCCATCAAAGGGCTCCTGGCGTGGCAGGGAGTTGACACCACCGCCGCTATCAGGACCCCCCGCCGCGCGGGTGATCGCAGGCAGCAACCGAAAGATCACGAAGTGTTACAGGTTATGCCGCTGGCCGGGCCGCGAGTTCTCAAACAGGCTCTAACTGCGGCCGGGACGGTCGCGCTGTCCCGGCGTTCTGGTGCCTGTCAGCGCGCCGACGCGGTGCGGGCCATGGCGGGGATCACCA
>CAVQPP010000184.1:0-5433 GCA_963714445.1 uncultured Actinomycetota bacterium | reverse complement strand
AGCTTGGCGCCCGGCGAATGTCCTCGGCCAGGGACTCGCTGACCGTGACGTTGAGCACTGCCTTCTTCTCAGCCATGTTATGACCATAACATGATTGGCAGTCGGCTTCGGTGTCGCCGGAAGCGGTGGACAACGGCAGAGCCGCAATGGAGCCGTGCTGACAATGGGAGCCGCCATGTCCGTGCTGAGTGACCTGACCGAGGCGATCCGGGACGGCAGCATCGACGTCATCGACCTCACCGCGCCACTGTCCCGACCTACCCCGGTGATCAAGCTGCCGCCGCCGTTCGGCAATACGGCCACGTTCGCGCTGCACGAGATCAGCCGGTACGACGATCGGGGCCCGGCCTGGTACTGGAACGACATCACCACCGGCGAGCACACCGGCACCCACTTCGACGCGCCGGTGCACTGGGTGACCGGCAAGGACGGCGCCGACGTGGCCCAGGTCCCGGTGCGCCGCCTGATCGCCCCCGCGGTCGTGCTCGATTTCGCCGCGCAGGCCGCGGCCGACCCGGACTTCCTGCTCGAGATCGGCATGTCCAGCAGTGGGAGGCCGCGCACGGCCCGCTGCCGCAGGGCGGCTGGCTGCTCTACCGGACCGGCTGGGACGCCAGGTCGGCCAGCCAGCAGGAGTTCCTCAACGCCGACGAGACCGGCCCGCACACGCCGGGGATCTCGGTGGCCTGCGCCCAGTGGCTGGCGGCCGGGCGCCGAGCTGATCGGCCTGGGCGTGGAGACCGTCGGCACCGACGCGGGCGCCGCGCACTCGTTCGACCCGCCGTTCCCGTGCCACGCCTCGCTGCTCGGCGCGGGCAAGTACGGGCTGACCCAGCTGCAGAACCGGCCCGGCTGCCAGCTCGGGGCGCGGTGCGTGATCACCGGCCCGCTGCCGATCACCGGCGGCTCGGGCAGCCCGTGCCGGGCCATCGCGCTGGTCGAGCGGGCCGCGCGAGCGAGCCTGATGCTCGTCACCGACGCGGTCGCGGCCACGCTGGCCGGGCTGGGCGCGGACACCCTGTTCGGCGTGGTCGGCAGCGGCAACTTCCAGCTGACCAACGCGCTGATCAGCCAGGGCACCCGGTAACGTCGCGGCCCGGCACGAGGGCGGCGCGGCCTGCATGGCCGACGGCTGGGCGCGGACCGCGGGCCTGACCGGGATGCGCACCCGGGCACCAGGGGCCCGGGCTGACCAACGCCATGACCGGGATCACCGAGGCGGCCAAGAGCCGGACGCCGCTGCTGGTGCTGGCGGCCGACGTGGCCGGCGCGGCGGTCAACTCGAACTTCCGGATCGACGTGGCCGGGCTGGCCGCCGCGGTCGGCGCGGTGCCGGAACGGCTGCACTCCCCCGCCTCGGCGGCCGCCGACACCGCGCGGGCCTACCAGACGGCCACGCTGCAGCGCCGCACCGTGGTACTGGCCATGCCGCTGGACGTGCAGGCGGGCGAGTGCGACCGGCAGCCGCCGCCGGTCAGCCCGCGCTCGGCCCCCTGCCGCCGGCCGCGGGCGCGGCCGATGCCCTGGCCGGGCGGCTGGCCATGGCCCGGCGGCCGGTCTTCGTGGCCGGGCGCGGCGCCCGCATTGCCCAGGCCCGCGGCGACCTGGAGCGGCTGGCCGCGGCGTGCGGCGCGCTGCTGGCCACCTCGGCGGCGGCCAAGGGCCTGTTCCGGGGCAGCCCATGGGACCTGGACGTGAGCGGCGGGTTCGCCTCCCCGCTGGCCGCCGAGCTGATCACCGCGGCCGACTTGATCGTGGGCTGGGGCTGCTCGCTGAACATGTGGACGATGCGGCACGGCAATCTGGTCGGCCCGGAGACCACCGTCATCCAGGTGGACGACGACCCGGCCGCGATCGGCGCGAACCGCCCGGTGCACCTGGGCGTGCTGGGCGACGTGGCCGAGACGGCGCGGGCCGCGCTGACCGCGCTCGGCGACCGGTTCGGCAGCGGGCTGGGCTACCGGACCGACGAGGTGCGGGACCGGATCGACCGCGAGGTGCCTGGAGCTCGGTGCCGTATGACGACGAGACCGGTGGCGGCCGGATCGACCCGCGCACGCTGAGCATCGCGCTGGACGGCCATGCTGCCCGCGAAGCGGACCGTGTCCGTCGACTCGGGCAACTTCATGGGCTACCCGAGCATGTACCTGTCCGTGCCGGACGAGGCCGGATTCTGCTTCACCCAGGCCTACCAGTCGGTCGGGCTCGGCCTGGCCTCGGCCATCGGCGCCGCCATCGCCCGGCCGGACCGGCTGCCGGTCGCGGCGCTGGGCGACGGCGGGGCGCTGATGGGGGTCAGCGAACTGGAGACGGTGGTCCGGCTCACGCTGCCCATGCTGATCGTGGTGTATGACGACGAGGCCTACGGCGCCGAGGTGCACCACTTCGGCCCGGACGGGCACCCGCTGGACATCGGCGGTTCCCGGCCGCCGACATCGCGGCGATCGGCCGGGGCTTCGGCTGCGACGGGGTGACCGTGCGCGACCCGGCCGACCTGGGCCCGGTGAAAGCGTGGCTGGACGGGCCGCGGGACCGCCCGCTGCTGGTGGACGCCAAGGTCACCGCCGGCCGGGCTCGTGGTGGCTGGAAGAGGCGTTCCGCGGCCATTAGCTGTGCTGGCCCGGCCCTGGCAGTGGTGCAGCCTGGCCCGGCCTGCTCAGCCGAGCGACTTGCGCCGGTACAGCCGCACGGCCAGCGGGGCGAACACCAGCGATGCAGCGCCGGCCGACCAGAGCAGCACGGCCAGCTCCGGGTGCTGCATCGGCCAGACCTGCACGGCGGCCGCCGGGTTCGGGTTGCCGAACAGGTGCCGGCCGCGGCGGCCAGCGCGCTGACAGCGGGTTCCAGTTCGCGACCCCCGGCAGCCAGCCGGGCATCCCCTGGGTCGGCACGAACGCGTTGGAGATGAACATCAGCGGCAGGAAAAGGATGAAGCCGAGTCTGCTGGGCCGCTTCCGGACTGCGCAGCAACCATGCCCAGGCAGGCGCCGGCCCAGGTGAACGCGTAGCCGAACAGCAGGGCCAGGCCCAGCGCGGCCAGCACGTCGGCCGGCCCGGTGTGCACCCGCCAGCCGATGGCCAGCCCCACCCCGGACCACCATCACGCCCGATCCCCTGGGTCAGCAGGTCGGCCAGGGCGCCCGGCCAGCACCGCGGCGCGGGACATCGGCAGCGAGCGAACCGGTCGATGAGCCCGGTGCTCATGTCGGTGACCAGCGCGACGGCGGTGCCGGGCGCGGTGCCCGCGAGGCCCATGCCGAGCATCCCGCCGATCAGGTACTCGGGTAGTTCCCGCCGCCCGGAAGCACGATGGCGCTGCCGAACACGTAGGCGAACAGCAGCACAAAGATCACCGGCTGGACGGTGACGTCCATCAGCGTCTCTGGTTCCCGGGCGATCCGGGCCAGGCTGCGCTTGGTCAGCACGAGCACATCGGTGATGGCCCAGCGCAGCTTGCGCCGCCGCGCGTCCGGGCGGTGGCCGGCCGGGCAGAGCGATAACTGGCGCGGTCATGCCGCCGCACCTCCAGTCAGGGTGAGGAACACGTCGTCGAGAGTGGGCCGCTGCACGGTCACGCTGGTTGACCTCGACCCCGGCCGCGTCCAGCGCGCGGACCACCTCGGTGGTGATGCCGTCCCCCGCCTGGTTACCTGGCGGTGAGCTGGGGGCCGTGCCGTCCGCCTGGACCGGCCCGGCCGCGTACTCCTTCAGCACCGCCTGCGCGGCGGCGCGGTCGGCGGCGCCGGGGGCGAGCACCACGACATGCGCTCGCCGCCGACCGCCGACCTTCAGCTGGTCGGGCGTTCCCGCGGCGATCGACCCGCCCGGCGTCGATGACCACTATCCGGTCCGGCCAGCTGGTCGGCCTCGTCCAGGTACTGCGTGGTCAGCAGCAGCGTCCTGCCCGTCGCTGCCAGCTCGCGGATCATGTCCCACAGCACGGCGCGGCTGCGCGGGTCCAGCCCGGTGGTCGGCTCGTCGAGGAACAGCACCTCGGGCCTGCCGATCAGGCTCGCAGCCAGGTCGAGCCGCCGCCGCATGCCGCCTGAGTAGGTCTTGACTGCCCGGCCGGCCGCGCTGGTCAGGTCAAACCGGGCCAGCAGCTCGTCCGCGCGGCGCGTGGCCTCCCGGCGCCCGAGCCTGCACAGCTCGCCGATCATGATGAGGTTGGCCCGGCCGGTCAGGTAGTCGTCCAGCGCCGCGTACTGGCCGGTCGAGCCCGATCCGCCGCGGACCAGGCCACCCTGGCTGACCACGTCCCGCGCCGAGCACCCGGGCGGTGCCCGCCGTCCGGGCGGGAGCAGGGTGGCCAGCACCCGCACCGCGGTCGTCTTGCCCGCCCCGTTCGGCCCGAGCATCCCTAGGACGCCGCCCGCGGGCACGGACAGATCCAGCCCGGCCAGCGCCCTGGTCGTCCCGAACCTCTTGACCAGGCCCTCCGCCTCGATGGCCGAAAGTGTCGTCCATGCTCGCTCCAATGGCTTGCTCGTACGCTGTACTAGATCGTACGCTGTACTATAACAGTACGATGTACGAGAAAGCAACGGGGAGGCGCGAACGGGAGGTACAGGCCAACCCGGGTAAGGTCAGTCGCCCGGGAAGGGGAGTGGCAGGTCGTGGAACCCGATGACGGCGAGGACCTGTGGCCGCTGTTTTCTGACCTCCGCCCCCGCCGGTCCCCGCGGCCGCCCATCCCGTGAGGTCAGCGCCGGGCCAGCGCCGAGCCGGCGGGCGCCGGCCCTGTCCCGCGAGGAGATCGTCCGGGCGGCGATCAAAGTGGCCGACGTCGAGGGGGCGGACGCAGTCAGCATGCGCCGGATCGCCCGCGAGCTGAACGCGGGGGCGATGTCGCTGTACTGGCACGTCGCGTCCAAGGAAGACCTGCTCGACCTGATGCAGGACGACCGTGGAAGGCGAGCAGCAGACGCCCGAGCCCACCGGGGAGTGGCGGGCAGACCTGCGGGCCGCGCCCAGGCGCAGCCGCGCCGTGCTGCACCGGCATCAGTGGCTGATGGACTTCATCGGCGGGCGGCCGCCGCCGGGCCCGAACACGCTGCGGAACCTTGAACGATCCCTGAGGGCCATCGAAAGGCCGGGCCTGGGGACCGCGACCGCCGCGGATCGTACATCCTGACCACCGATCGGCACCTACGTGCTGGGTGCAGTGCTCCGCGAGGTCAGGAGGAACAACGTGTCAGTTCCGCGACGACGAGGCACTCGCCCAGACTTACCGAGGACGAGGCCCAGCGAGATTCACACCTATTGCACATGGAACGGATCAGGGCCACCGGCCGCTATCCCTTACTTCATCCGGTGTGTTCGAGGAGGGCATCGACCCCGACGCCGCGGAGACCCGGGACACGCGGTTCGAGTTCGGCCTGGCGTGCCTGCTCGACGGCATCGCCGCCCACCTGTCCAGCCACCCCGCTGCGC
>CAVQPP010000183.1:0-6847 GCA_963714445.1 uncultured Actinomycetota bacterium | reverse complement strand
GAGACGAGCGCGGGTACCCCGGTGCTCGTGCACAACTGCGGCGGCGCCGAGGCCTGGGTCGGCGGCCTGATGGCCCAGTACCGGGCGTACGGCAGGTCGGTCGGCGCGCGGAGCGAGGAGGAGTACGACGCCGCGGCCCAGGAGCTGACCTGCGATTGCACCCCCGGGAACCTCGACCACATCCAAAAGCACTACGACGAAGACACCGGGAAGACGATCTACTACAACACGATCACTGGTAACTGGGGGGTCAAGAACCGCAAGGGCGAAATCGAGTACTACACCCACATGGGCCTGCCCGACGACCATGATCACCCGGACTTCGACAAGTTCTGGGAGTGGTTGCTCGGTCAGGAGCCGAAGGCACCGGAGGCACCGGCACCTCCCCCTGCGGCGCCACCGTCCGGCGGCGGAACCAGTGCCTGCCACCCCGTCCGCTGCTTGTGACCGGACCTGACCTGACCTGACAAACGCGACGCACCGGCACCCCGATCATCGGAGTGCCGGTGCGTCGTTAGCTCTACGTGCATTCTCAGCGACTGAAGTAGAAGCCTGCGTCGAGGTCGGCGAGGAGGGTCGGGTGGGTCGGCTCCCAGCCCAGCAGTTCGCGGGTGTGCTCGTTCGGCATCTTCACGTCGATGTTGATGAAGGGGAAGGCCTTGAAGTGCTCGGCGGCCTGCTCCGGCGACATGCTGACGGCCTCGATGCCCAGGTTCCGGGCGACGGCCTCGGCGATGGTGCGGACCGGGACGCCGGGCTCGGTGGCGCCGGTGACTTGGGCGCCGGCCGGGGCCTTGTCTATCGCGAGCGCCCAGACTCGGGCGACGTCCAGGGTGTGGCCTGCGGCCCAGGTGTTGGCGCCGTCGTTGACGTAGCCGGCGACGCCGGTTTGGCGGGCGATCCGGATGTATTGCGGGATGAAGCCGTGTTGGTCGAGCTCGCTGTGGGTGACGTTCGGGACCGCGACGAGGACCGTGCGCACGCCGCGCTCGGTGTACCCGTGGATGGCGAGCGCGACCTTGGCGCGGGGGTTGGGGTGGTTCGCGAGGTCTTCGACGCGGCCCATGCCGATGCCGAGGAAGGACTTGCCGGTGTCGACCAGTTCGCCGCAGATCGCGTGGACGACGTCCGCGTCCTGCGCGGCGACCTCGGCGAAGCGTCCTGACGCGATGCCCTCGTGCTGGAAGCCGAGGTGGACGACCGCGTCCGCGTCGCGTGCGGCTGCGCGAAGGCTGTCGAGGTCGGTCAGGTTGCCGCGGTGGGGCTCGGCGCCCATCGCCTTGACCGTCGCGGCCGCCTCGTCGGAGCGGGCTAGGCCGACTACCTCGTGACCTGCGCTGATGAGTTCGGGGACGACGGCGGAGCCGATGTGGCCGCTGGCGCCGGTGACGAAGACGCGCATGGGATCTCCTCATAGAGATGATGTGACTCGGTAACATCACGCTAGCACGGTGATGTTACCAAGTCACGTCACCTAGAATCGTCCACATGGCTCGATGGGAACCGAACGCACGGGAACGGCTGATCCGCGCCGCGGTCGAACTGTTCGCGGAACAGGGGTACGAGGCGACGACGGTCAACGAGATCGCCGAGCGGGCCGGCGGCCTGACCAAGACGACGTTCTTTCGGCACTTCGCCGACAAGCGCGAGGTGCTGTTCGCCGGGCAGGAAATGCACGACCGGATCGTGGCCGAGGCGATCGCCGAGGCGCCCGAATCGGCGATGCCGCTGCAGATGATCGGCCTGGCGCTGGACGAACTCGCGGCGGCGTTCACGCAGGACCGGCGGGAGATCGGGCGGCGGCTTCGGGCGGTCATCGCGAACAGCCCGGAACTGCAGGAGCGCGCCGCCTCCAAGCGGGTCGCGCTATCCGGGGCGATGGCGGAGGCGCTTCGCAAACGTGGCGTGTCGGAGCTTGTCGCCGACCTTGCGGCTGAGGTGGGTACGCGTGCGTTTTACGGCGCGTTCGAGCGGTGGACGTCGTCGGGGGAGTCGGGGGATGAGCGGACGCTCGTCGAGTACGCGCGGGAGATACTCGCCAAATTGAGGGCGGCCATCTCCGTGCTCGAATAGGACAATCCAGCCCGTCCCCTCACTACTGGGGGCGGGCTGGATTGACTGGCGGGGCGTCAGGCGCCGATCGTCACGCGCTCGCCGGTCGGGTCGGCGTCCTTCGCGTGTCGCGTGGGTGCCGGTCAGAGGCTGGTGATCGCGAGCGTCGAGAGGGCGAAGTCGCTGGTGACGCCAGGCCGGGTGAGGCAGGCGATCAGGTCCGGCGACACTCCGGTGAAGATCGCCACCGCCGAATCGCCGGCGAACTCACCGGCGGTGATGTTCCCCGTGTAGGTGGTGACGGTCTGGCCGACTGGATGGCTCACGCTCTGGTTGAAGCAGAAGGTGCTGGTGCGGCCGTTGTTCCAGGCGAACGTCACGGTGCCGGACCCCGCGGAGCCCACGCTCAGGCAGGAGATCGTGTTCACGATGGTTTCGGCGTCGGCACCGCTCGTGCATGCTTATGCCGCAGAGAGTAAGACGCCTGTGATGGCACCAATGCGTCAGGCTTCGAGTACGTTGTTTAGCCCTCGAAGTTGGTCGCGGCGGTGACGACGCTGGCGAACGCGCTGTTCCACGTGTCCGTGAAGGATGGCGTGCCGCTGGCGGGTCCGCCTTGCTCGAAGCCGCCGGTGTCGCCGATCAGCGTGCCGGTCCCGGTGGTGGTGTTGAAGTGTTCGAGCCAGGGGCCGCCGCTTGAGCCGTCGGTGAAGCCCGGGGTGGTGGCCTGCCGGTAGGGGACGCCCGATTGCGTGACCGTCGTGGTGTTGCTGACCGCGACGAGGGTTTGTGGACTCTTGCTGGGGATGCCCGCGATCGTGACGCCCGCGATGGTGGCCGGCTGGTTGATCAGCCAGCCATCGGCTCCAGTCACGGCGCCGACGCCGTGTCCGTTCTGCGGGTTCAGCACGACGATCGCGTAGTCGTCGGCCGGATTGGTGCTGCAGTTCACGACGGGGATCGGGCAGTGCATCCAGCCGCTGTTGAGGAACACCTTGCGCACGGTCCACACCCCGAGCGGGCTCTGGTTGTCGTGCCACATCGGCGAGAACGCGAGGTTCGTGCTGGTGTAGGGAACGCCGCCGGTCGTGCCCTCGATGCAGTGCGCCGCGGTCGCGATCAGTTCCTCGTTGTTCGGCACCTTCGTGCCCTGAATCACGGTCGCGGTGCAGTTCAGACTCAGCACCCCGTCCGCTTTGAAGGTCAGCTTGCCGATGGTCGGGAACGCTGTCGTCGCCGCCGGTGTCGCCTTCTGCACCGCAGTGTGGGGTGTGTACACGGCAGCGCTGGTCACCGTGCCGCCGGTGGGTATGCACTGCGTCGCCACGACGGGTTTCGCGTTCTGATCGGCCGCGGAATATGTCAGGCTCTGGACGTCAACGCAGGCGGGACGCGCAGCGGCGACAGGTGACGCTACAGCTACTGAGACGCCGCTGACACAAGCCCCGGTGGCGAGGCCGAGTGCCGCGGCGGCAGAGACGTATATGCGCGGTTTCGTCAGGGCACGCATGTTCAATTGACCGTCCTCCTTGCGAGTCGCAGCGGGCGGCGACGTCCGTGCGCGTTCCGCCCACGCTGCATTGTCCAGGGCCCGCCGGTTCTACGGACCCTGTGAACCGTGAGGGAGACAAGCATCCGCGGTTCTGGGCCACTGGACATGGATTGGCTGCTGACCTGGCGCGGCGGGGCGTGTAACGCTGAGCTGGTCGAATCACTGGGGCACTGAGGAGCGGGGAGTGGTCATGCAGGTTGCGGTAATCACCTTCGACGGGTTCAACGAGTTGGACAGCTTCATCGCGTCGGCGTTGATCAACCGGTGCCGCCGCGAGGGACTGAGCGCGTACATCACTACCCCTACGGCCACGGTGACGTCGATGAACGGGGTCGAGGTCGCCGGTCAGCGGCCGCTGGCGTTCGCCTCGGAGGCGGACGTCGTGCTCGTCGGCAGTGGCATCAAGACCCGGGACGTGGTCGCCGACGATCATCTGCTCGGCGCGATCTCGCTCGACCCGGACCGGCAGCTGATCGGCTCGCAGTGCTCCGGGGCGCTGGTGCTCGCGCGGCTCGGCCTGCTGGGCACGATGCCCGCGTGCGCGGACGTGACCAGTCGTCCATACGTCGAAGCGTGCGGCGTCACGGTGCTGGACGCGCCGTTCCACGCCGAGGGCAACATCGCCACCGCGGGCGGTTGCCTGGCGTCGCAGTACCTGGCCGCGTGGGTGATCACTCGCACGCTCGGCGAGGACAGCGCCCGCGCCGTGATCGACTACGTGGCGCCGGTGGGGGAGCAGCGGGAGACCGTTGACCGCGTGATGGCAGCCGTGCGCGCGGGCGAGCCCGCGCTTCGCTGAGTATCGGTCTATTAAGTATCGGTCTATTAGTCGACTTCTATTAGTCGACTACGGCGCCGCCGGTGAAGTTGATTTCGGTCGCGGTCATGGTGCGGGCCCAGTCGGAGGCGGCGAATACGGCGATGTTGCCGACCTCGTCGTAGCTGGGCTGGTGACGGGGCACCAAGCCGCCGGAGGCCGCGCCGGAGTCGGGGTCCGGAGTTGAGTCGGGGGAGCCCGGCGACAGGAGCCAGTTGACCCTTACGCCGTGTGGGCCGAGGTCGGCGGCGAGTTGGCGGCAGAGGCCGGTGAGCGTCGTCCAGGCCACGTGCGCGCCGCCGAGGCGCGGGATCGCTTCCCGGCCGCCGGCCATGGCCAGGATGACTCCACCGCGCTGCCGGATCATGTGGCGGCCGACGGTCGTGCCGATGATGAAGTGGGTGGTGGCGGCCTTTGTCACCGGCTGTAGGAAGTCGGCGAGCGACATGTCGACCAGGTTGGTGCCCTGGATGTCGTCGTTCGAGGTGGCGTTGAAGCAGATGTCGATGGCGCCGCTTGTCCCCACGATCTCGGCGGCGTGCTGCTCCATCGCGGCCTGGTCGAGCACGTCGACCGGTGCGGTGTATGCCGTGCCGCCATCCAGGCGGATCGCGTCGGCGACCGGGTCGAGCGTGGCGGGAGTGCGTCCGGCGAGGTGCACCACCGCGCCTTCCCGGGCGTACGCGCGGGCCACGGCGGTACCGACCGGGCCTGCGGCGCCGTAGACGACTGCGATCTTTCCGTTCAGCAACATGGCTCATCCTCCGTTGGCATTGGCAACCCGTCATCAGTTGCCGATTGTGGCGTGTGATGGTCGGCCCGCGGCGTGATACTGGCCCTGCACCTGGCAGCGATTTCGGCGGGGGTGCTGGCAGTGGTTTCAGCGGAGCCGACGACAGGAGAGATCGTGGCCGGTCAGTTCGAGGGAACGTCCGAGATCGAGCGTCCGATCGAGGAGGTGTTCGCGTTTCTCGCCGATGGTGAGAACGACCCGAAGTTCAGCCCTCGGGTGTTGAAGATGGAGAAGAAGACGGATGGCCCGACCGCGTTGGGCACCGTATATGCGAGCACGGTGAAGGACGCGGGTATGACGAGCTCGCGGGAGTTCCGGATCAGCGAGTTCCAGTCGCCGAACAGGATTCGCTGGACGGAACTGTCGAAGAATATGGTCACGGTGCCCGAGGGCGGCTATGACCTTGAGTCCACCGCTGACGGTAAGACTCGTTTGCGGGTCTACAACGTGCTTGAAGGACACGGCATCGGCAAGCTTTTCGTGGGTTTCGCGCTGAGTGCGGCGCGAAAGGACGCGAACGCTTTCGCCGGGCGGATCAAGGCGGCCGTCGAGGCGTCCTGATCGAGCGTCCTGAAGCGAGACATCCCAGTCATCGGTCGGCTCCGCACCTGCGCACCCCGACTGTTATCGAGTGTGCAACGTGTAGGAGAACTAGGAGAACATCGCGCCCCGCTGCCCGTCCGCCGCCCTACGCTTGAGTCGTGATTCAGACTGCTGACGGGGCGGTGGGCGGCCGGTATCGATTGGTCCGGCTGGTCGGCGAGGGCGGCATGGGCCGCGTGTGGCATGCCCGCGACGAGACGCTCGATCGGGACGTCGCGCTCAAGGAGTTCACCCTGCCGAGCGGAATCGGCGCGGCCGGGCGCGGCCGGCTGGGCGACCGGATCAAACGCGAGGCGCGGCTGGTCGCGCGGCTCAACCATCCGGGCATCGTGCGGGTATACGACATCGTGGACCACGGCGGCAGCCCGGTGATCGTCATGGAGTTCATCCCGGGCGAATCGCTGGCCGCGCGGATCCGCCGGGACGGGCCGATCCCGGCCGCGACCGCGGTCTCGATGGCCGGCCGGCTGCTGGCCGCGCTACGCCACGCACACGCGGCGGACATCGTGCACCGGGACATAAAGCCGGACAACATCCTGCTGACCGAGAATCGCTGTGTCCTCACCGACTTCGGCATCGCCCGCTCGCTCGGCGGCGCGGTCTCCACGCTCACCGCGGGCGGCACCCTCGTCGGCACGCCGGCCTACCTCGCGCCGGAAGTGCTGCAGGGCCAGGAGGCGACGACGGCGGCGGACCTCTGGTCCCTGGGCGCGACCCTGTTCGCCGCGGTGGAGGGAACCGACCCGTTCACCGGCACGACGGTCGACGAGATGTTCTCCTCGATCCTGGACGACCCGATCCCACCCGCGCCGCACGCCGGTCCGTTGGCGCCTCTGCTGCGCGCGCTGCTGGTCAAGGACCCGGTCAAGCGCGCCACCCTCCAGGCCGCCACGGTCCTGATCGGTGCGAGCCCGATGCCGGTGCCGGAACGCGTGCAACAGCCAATCCACGTGCAGCCGAACCACGTGCCGCAGCAGCCCGGTGCACCGGCCGAGCCCGAGCCGGCCGGCAACGATCCGTGGGTGCCAGT
>CAVQPP010000182.1:0-4340 GCA_963714445.1 uncultured Actinomycetota bacterium | reverse complement strand
TCATCAACTACCTGGTCAGCGCCTACTTCTCGGTGGCCGTCCTGGTCCCCGACGCCCTCGGCGTGCTGGAGAACGTGGAGATCGCGCGCCCCCGCGACTAACCCGCCCGCGGCGGCGCGCGCCGGCAGACCACCCACGCTGCGCGCCACGGGCCCCGCACCCCGGCCCAACGCACCGCACGCCGCCGCCCGTCCCGGGTCGCGGCGCGCCCGCTCCGCATTCGGGCGCGCCGCGACCCGGCCTTTCCAGGCCACTACGGAAGAGACCGGTGACCGTTCCGTTGCAAGCCTTCGCGCCCGACCGCCTCGACCACGACGAGGACGACCACGCCGCCGCGGCGCTCCTGGCCCGCTCCCGGCGCCTCGTCGAACCCGCGCTGCGCGAAGCGGTCGCCACCCTGCCCCCGGCGATGCGCCGCATCGCCGCCTACCACCTCGGCTGGCAGCACGCCGACGGAACCCCCGTCGACAACGCCAGCACCGCAGGCAGCGACACGCGCAGCGCCAACGGCGGCGGGGGAGGCGGGGGGAGTGGTGGAAACGGAAGCGGAGGCAAAGCCCTACGCCCCGCCCTAGTACTGGCCGCCGCCCGAGCGTTCGGCGCCGCCCCCGCGACCGCGATCCGCCTGGCCGCCGCCGTCGAACTGGTCCACAACTTCACCCTCCTGCACGACGACGTGATGGACCGCGACACCACCCGCCGCCACCGCCCCACCGCATGGTCCCTGTTCGGCGTCCCGGACGCGATCCTGGCCGGCGACGCGATGCACTCCCTGGCCCTGCGCCTGCTCGCCGAAGACCCGCACCCGGCCGCGTCCAGCGCCGCGACGCGCCTGACCGACTGCATCATCGAACTCTGCGAGGGCCAGCAGGCCGACTGCGCCTTCGAGACCCGCGACCAGGTCACCCTCGTCGAATGCGTGCAGATGGCCCAGGCCAAGACCGGCGCGCTACTCGGCGCCGCCTGCGCCCTCGGCGCCCTCTACGCCAACGCCGAGCCCGAGGCCGTCGACGCGATGAACGCCTTCGGCCGCGAGGTCGGCCTCGCGTTCCAGCTCGTCGACGACCTGATCGGCATCTGGGGCGACCCCGCCGTCACCGGCAAACCAGCTGGCGCGGACCTGGCCGTGCGCAAGAAATCCCTGCCGGTCGTCGCCGCCCTGACCTCCGGCACCCCCGCGGCAGCCGAACTGGCCGCGCTCTACCGCGACCCCGGCACTCGGCCCGATGGACCCGGCGCAGGTACGCGCCGCCGCCGACGCGGTGGACCGAGCGGGCGGGCGCGTGTGGGCGCACCTGCAGGCAGCGGAGCACATGTCGGCGGCGATCGACCATCTCACGCGCGCAGCGCCCGACCTGGAAGCTGCCGAAGACTTACTGACCCTCGCCGAGTTGGTGACCCGCCGCGACCACTAGTCGAAGTACGCAGAGATCTTGTCCGGCTCGAACGACCCGCGATCCGTGACGATCCGCGAGACATACTGCGGCGCCGTCACGTCGAACGCCGGATAGTAACCCTGCGTAACCAACTCGGAGGCCGTACGCACCCCCTGCACGGCCAACACTTCCGCACCGTCACGCCGCTCGACGACGACATCGCCAACCGTGGGGGAGCGGAGGTCCGGTGCGTGGATGAGCACGTAGAACGGCACGCCGAACGCCTGCGCCGCCAACGCCGCGCCAAGCGTTCCGACCTTGTTGAACACGTGCCCGTCCAGGCTGATCCGGTCCGCCGCGGTCACCAACGCGTCAACGCGGCCGAGCGCCGAGTACGGACTGAGCACCGCGGCGGCCATCCCGTCGGTGATCAGCGTTACGTCCTGGCCCATCTCGGCGAGGGTATGCGAGGTCAGCCGTGCCCCCTGCAGGTAAGGCCGCGTCTCGGTGGCCACGTACCGGAACCGCTTGCCCTCCCGCGCCGCTGCCCGCACCAACTCGATCAGATATGTATCCATCCAACAGTGCGTCAGCAACAGCGCATCGTCGGAGAGCAGCCCAGCCGCGTGTGTCGCCATCTGCGCGCAGCGCGCGCGAAACCACTCTTCCTGCGCAGCCGCCTCGCGTTCGACCACCGCCACGATCTGCCCCGTATCCAGCCCGCCCACCGCGCCTGCGCCGACGTCACGCGTCGCCGCATCGCCCTGAACGGCCGCATCCAGCGACTCAAGCACCGCCTGCACCACGTCACGCACGCTGTTGTTCGTAGGCCGCGCCCCCACCAACAGCGCGCCGACCTCACGCAGTTCCGCCACCGCGTCACCCGGCGCGCGCCCGACCTGCTGACGCGCCGTCAACGCCAACGCAGCGAGCGCCGCGAATATTGGCCCGGTGCTCTGCGTGACCATCTGCCGCATCGCCGTGGCCACCTCGGCACCCGAGCGCGCGACAACCCACTCAACCTGATGCGGAAACACCCGCCGATCCAAGATCAGCACCGCGTCCTGCTCCAGCCGCACGCTGCGCTCCAGCGTCGGCACCGGCAGTTCGCCTCCGTACGTCACGCGACGATCATCCCGCGTCACCGATCCGCGCGTAAACAGCGCGCCGCTGCCTAACCGGCGGCAGAGATCACCGGCAGAGTCGCGGAATCCACACTCACCTTGCCTGAGGCCGCCTTCGCCGCCAACGCCTGATACGTCGCGACATCGCGCTCCACAGCCGCGCCGTACGCGACCGTCGACGGCCCAGAGCCACCCGCCCAAGTCAGCATCGCCGACAGGTCGAGCCGTCCGCCGTGCACATACGCGGCCTGAAGACCGGGCGTCGTCGCGTACAACGCGACCAGGGACGCCAACGCCTGACGCGACGCCGTGTCAGAGCCGCTGACCGACAACTGCGTCGCGAACTGACTGACCGCAGGCTCGATGACGCTGCGCTCCATGCCCTTGGCGTCATCGATCGTCCGCACGCGGTGCCAGACGGCGAGGGTCCCGTCCGTCCACGCCGGCTGATACGCCAGCGCGAACCACGGCTGCGCCACGGCAGGCTCGAAGTACCAGGCCGGCTGGTGCACGACCCAGTAGTCCGGCTGCTCGCGCGCCAGCCAGGAGATCAGGTCGCCGTGCGAGATTTCGTCGACCGAGGCCTTCGAAAGCAGGCCGAGGTAGTCGACCATGTCCCGCTTGCTGTACCAGCCGATCGCGCCGATCTCCGATGCAGCGACCGACGAGTCAGTCGGCGTGTTCGCCTTAAGCCACCGAGCCACCGACTCGTAATGCTTCAGCCCCGAGTCGCGATCGGTCTGAGCCCACCCCAGCCCACCGACCACCAGCGCCGCCACGAGCGCGACCGCGACGCCCGCGACCGACGCCGCCGAGAACCGGTCCGCCGAGCCAAGGCGCCCCAGCCACCGCGCCACCAACCCGGTCGAGACCCCAGCGCACAGCGCCAACGCAGCGACCTGTGGCCCGTAATACCAGTGATAGTTCGGCGTCTTGATGATGAACCCGTACACGCCGAAGATGACCAGCGCCCCGACGACAAACGGCCCCGCCGACCGCCGCAGCCCCCGATCGACGAACACCAGCGGCAGGCCGACGATCCCGACCACCAGCAGCGCCAGCGCCCAGCCGCTGAATCGGAACGTCTGCGGAATCACGGTCAGGCCGTGCACGAACACGTAACCGGTGCCCCAAAGCCCCGACTTGCCCTGCGCCGCTTTCGCCCCGAGCGTGTCCGGAATCGGCGAGCCGATCACGACCGTGGCGAAGATCGCCCACGGCACGGCCGCCGCGGCCGCCCCGATGACGAACCGCCACGGCACTCGGCGCAACTGCACCGCCAGGAAAACGAACGCCACCGCGAGCACCGCCGCGCCGTCCCCGCGCACGAACGTCGCCGCCGCGAGCACGGCCCCCGCCAACGCGTACCGCTGCATGCTCAGCATCAGCGAGGCCAGCAGCAGCAACGTGACGAATAGAGAGGTCTCCATCCCGCGTGTGAACAGCAGCCACGGGTTCACGATCAACAAGCAGGCAGCCACCAGGCCACCGATGGTCATCTCGTGCCGACGCAGCAACGCAAAGGCGAGGTATCCAGCGGCAGCGGTGGTGAGCACGAACAGCGCAGTTCCCGCACGCGTCACGCTCCCAACGACGAACCCGCCGATCACCAGCAAGACCGTATAGAGCGGCGCGGTAGCGGCATCCGTGGTGGGTCGGTGGAGGTTGTAAACCCAACCGTGGCCGTCCAGCAGATTCTGGGCGTAACGGTATGTAATCAGGGCGTCGTCCGGTATCGCGCCCGAGGTGTGCAGGACGGCGAGCGTCGCGATCAAGAGGCACAGTGCCGCGACGGCACCGTGCACCGTCAGCTCGCGCCGCCGATCTACCCGTGCTAACC
>CAVQPP010000181.1:0-12899 GCA_963714445.1 uncultured Actinomycetota bacterium | reverse complement strand
GCCGCGCGCCCGATCAGGGTCCGCTGACGGCCCAGGGTGGCCGCGACGGTCGGTGCCAGCCGCCCGGCGATCGGGCGCAGCGCCCTGATCAGCAGTGGGAGTCCCCGGCGCAGCAGGACGTCGGTGAGCCGCCAGGTCAGCAGCGCCGAACCGACCCACAGCAGTGCGGGCCCGGCGAATGCCCAGTAGCTCACCGAGATGCTCGGCACCCCTTCCGGCACCAAGACGAGCTGGTAGCCGTTGCGGCTGGTCGCCCAGAACACCGCGCCCGGCCACCAACAGCCAGAGGTCCACGCCGTAGCGCATCCAGCGCGGCGAGCGGCCGCGGCCGACGGTCTGCCTCGCTCCGGCCACGGTGGTCGCCCGGGCGTCGCGGCGAGCCGGCGCCAACACCGCCGCCAGCGCGATCACGAGGCCGACGGCCGCGCAACCCAGCGCCCAGTCCCAACGCAGTCCGGACGCGCCGAGCGCCAGCCGACTGACCACGACCGCCACGGCCAAGCCCGCGATCGCCCCGAGCACGCCGACCGCGGCGGCCTCGACGGCCGCCAGCCTGGTGAGTTGCGCGGTCGTCGCGCCGCGCGTGCGCAGCAGCGCCTGCTCGGCTCGGCGCCGGGTGCCGCCGGCGGCGGCGATCGCGGCGGTCAGCAACCCGGCCAACACCGCGCCGGGCAGCCCGAGGAACAGGAACAGCACCTGGGCGTAGAGGGCGTCCTGGCGCGCCGATGCCAGCGCGGCGCCGAGATTGTCGCCGACCAGACGCCGTGCCGGAGCAGTACGGCTTCCAGGTGTTTGGCCGAGGCGGTCACCTGGGTGTACGGCGGCGACCGGGTCGGCGGGAAGCCGGTGGTCCAGCTCGACGTGGACCTGGGTCTGCACCTGGTCGGGCCTCGACACGGCCAGTGGATCGAAGACGGTGTGCCACAGCGCCGCCGGCAGCAGCAGGATGTTGTCCGGGGGCGCCTGCGGTTGGGCGCCGGGGGCGGCGCCGACCTTCTGGAACAGCGAATCGGCCTGTGGCAAGTCCACCACGCCGTCCACGCGGACCGATACCGGGGGCAGGCCGGCGCGGCCGATGGTGATCGCGGTGCCGGGCACTGCGTGCAGGTTGGCCGCCGTCTGCTGGGCCAGCAGGACCCCGTTGCGGCTGCCGACCAGATAGCGCAACTCGGCCGGGAAGGTCTGCGCGTACTTCGGGTCGAGGCCAAGGACGCGGCCGGCCCCCGTGGCCAGCGTCGTGCCGGGCTGCGTCGCCGTTATGCCGGTGGTCGTCGCGTACCCGACCGGCACGGCCGCGACGACCTGCGGGTCGGCGCGGACAGCGCTGAGAACCGCGGCCGGATCGGAGCCCGGCTGCCCCTCCACCTGCCAGTCGACGGCCACGCGCTCGATGGAGCGGGTGGTCATCGTGGCTTTGGATACAGCCAGAAAGCTGCCGAGGCAGGCCAGCAGGGCGACGGCGGTCGCCGTTCCGGCCGCCGCGGCGGCCAGACGTCCGCCCCGCCGGCCGACCAGGCCGCGCAGCCACGTCCAGGTCAGCACCGGTCCTCCGAGTCTTCCAGCGTTGGATCCGCGAGCGTTCGCTCTTCGAGCGCTGTGCTGTGGAGTTCCGTGTCGGCCGGGGTGGTCAGGCGGCCGTCCCGCAGCCGCCACTCCTGGTCCAGGTGGCGGGCGACGAGCGGGTCGTGGGTGGAGACCACCAGCCCCGCGCCCAGCTCTCCGGCGACTTCGAGCAGCACCTTGACGATCTGGTCGCGATGCGCGGCGTCGAGCTGGCCGGTGGGTTCGTCGGCCAGGATCAGCCTCGGCCGCAGCGCCAGGACCCGGGCGACGGCGACGCGCTGCGCCTGGCCGCCGGACAGTTCCTCGGGCAGCTGCGCTGCGAGCGCCGCCGTGTCGGTGCGGTCCAGCGCGGCCGAGGCCCGGCGGCGCGCCTCGTCCCGCGGTACTCCGGCCAGGATGAGGGGGAGTTCCACGTTCTCGGCGACGTCCAGCGGCGGCAGCAGGCTCGGCCCCTGGAAGACCACGCCGACCAGTCCAGCGCGCCGCGCCGGATCGCCGCCGAGTCCCGGCCAGGTCACCCGGCCGCAGCTCGGCCGGTCCAGCCCCGACATCAGGTGCAGCAGGGTCGACTTCCCGGAGCCGGACGGACCGGTCAGCGCAATGCGCTCCGCCGGGCGAATCAGACAGGTGGTGGGCTGCAACACCGTCACCTCGCCGCCGCGCGGTCCGTACGCGCGGGACGCGCCGTCGCAGCGGACAAGATCAGGATGCTGATCCGGCTCGGGCCCGGTCATGCCGCCCCGCCTTCATCTGCCACTGTGCCCTCACGCAGCAGCACGACGCGGTCGGCGCCGTCCTGCACCCGGCTGTCGTGCGACACCACGATGACGGCGCAGCCCTCGTCGGCCTGAGCGTGCAGTAGATCCACGATCAGGCCGGCGGTGTGCTGGTCGAGCTCGCCGGTGGGTTCGTCGGCGAGCAGCACCCGGGGGCGGTTGGCCAGCGCCACCGCGAGCCCGGCGCGTGCCGTCTCGCCGCCGGACAGCTGCGTCGGACGGGCGTGGACACGCGAGGTGAGCCCCACCGTCTCCAGCAACCGGCGGCGCCGTGCCGGGTCCGCCGCCCCGGTCAGCCGCTGCACCAGCTCGATGTTCTGCGCCACGGTCAGATGGGCCAGCAGGTTGGTCGACTGGAACAGGACGCCGATCGTGCGAGCCCGCATCGCCGCACGGGTCGGCTCGGGGCGGTGGCTGAGCCTGGTCCCGTCGATGCGGACCGCCCCGCCGTCGGGCTCGTCCAGGCCGGCCAGGCAGTTCAGCAGGGTGGACTTGCCGGACCCGGAGGGGCCGGCGACCACCACGTACGCGCCCGCCTCGACCTGGAGGCTGACCCCGCGCAGCGCGAGGGTCTCCTCGTCTCCGGCGCGGTAGAAGCGGTACAGGCTCCGCGCGTCGAGCACCGGGACGCCCGCGGTCACGAGACCCAGACCAGCGAGTCGGTAACGGTGCGCCACGGGTCGACGTTGTCGGCTCCGACCGGCCCGGACAGCGTCAGCACGACCTCGGTGCCATTCCGGAAGAACTCGTAGCGCTCGACCGCGTCGTGGACGACCTTGCCGGTCACCGCGTCGGGCGCGCTGTCGGCGGTGTACTTGATCTCGACGGCGGCGCCGGCCTTGCGCGTGACCATCGTGATGTCGCCGATCTGCACGTTGGAGCCGGTGGACTGGATCTTCGGCGCCTCGGTGTCGTGGGCCGTGGCGACGGTCGGTGCGGTTGCCGCGGGGACTTCCTGGATGCGGATGGAGTTGAGCTTGTCGGTGAACACCGTGCCGGCCGCGTCAGTGGAGCGCGCCCAACCTTGCGGCACCGTCACCTGCACATGCCCGGAGGCCGCCCGATAGGGCACGTACACGGTGCTGTCGGGGATATCGCCGGACGGGACGCTCTCCGCCGGGCTCGCCCCCGATTGCGCCGCTGGTTGCGAAGAAGAACTGCACGCCCCCACGCAGGCGGCGACGAGCGCGGCGATGACGACGCCATATACACGGCGCATGATGCCTCCGAAACTGGCTCTACTGGCTCTTCGAACGCGGCCGAAACGCCACCCGGCCGGGCGATGCGCCCGGGTAGGTCGAGCGCGTGCACAAACGTAGAAGTCGCCGGGTAATCGGCAGCTTCGCGTTAGGTAAGCGACCTGTTTACCTTGGGCCGTGCACGATAGAGGCCTGTGCCGAAGGAGCGTGAACATGTTGCGGCGTCGTATGCGCGGCCGTGTAGGTCGCTCCCTGCGTGGCCGGGTTCAAGTCGCGATCGTCGTGGTCACGGGTATCGCGGTGCTGCTGTTCGCGGTTCCGTTGGGCATCGCGTTGCAGCACGTCTACCGCACCGAGATGGTGACGTCGCTCCAGCGCGACGCGACGCGGATCACCACGGTGGTACCGGACACCATCGCTACCGACGGCGGCACGGTGCGGTTACCCGCGGGCCTGACGCCGGGCCTGACCGTCGGCATCTACACTCCCGACGGCCGGCGATTGCAGGGGTCGGGACCGGACCGCTCCGCCGTCGCGTCCGCCGCGCGAGACGGGCGGCTGCACGACACAGTGGAGGCGGACCGCCTGGCCGTCTCGGCGCCCGTCTCCTCGGATCAGACCGTCGCGGCCGTCGTGCGGGTCGACGTGGCCTATGCCACCGTGACCGGCCGCGTCTGGCGGACCTGGCTGGCCATGGCCGCGCTGGCGGCGCTGATCCTCGCCCTGGCCGCGGCGCTGGCGGGCCGTCTGGCAGCGCGGGCCGCGGCGCCGCTGGAACGGCTCACCGGCACGGCCGAGGCCCTTGGCGCCGGGGACTTCAGCGTCCGGGCGCAGCGCTCGGGGATCCGCGAGGCGGACGCCGTCGCCGCCGCGCTGGACTCGACGGCCCGGCGGCTGGGCGTCCTGCTCGACAGGGAACGGGCCTTCAGCACTCGCGTCTCCCACCAACTGCGCACCCCGCTCACCGCGCTCCTTCTCGGGCTTGATTCGGCACTGTCGCGTCCTGACGCCGACCTGGAAGCCGCGATGCGCACCGCAGTGCGTCGCGCCGAACACCTGGAGGCGACCATCGAAGATCTGTTGAAGCTGAGCCGCCCTGCCCGGCCCGGCGCGGAGCCACTGGACGTGTCGGCCTTGCTGGCCGGAGTGCGTGACCGCTGGGACGCCGCTTTCGCCGAACGCGGCCGCAGCCTGGCGGTCACCGCGGAGCCGGATACGCCGCCCACGAACGCCTCGGCCGCCGCCGTACGCCAGATCGTCGATGTCCTCGTCGGCAACGCGTTGGCCCATGGCGCCGGGCAGGTCCGCGTCACCGTCTCAGACCTCGGCGCCGGCCTGGTCGTGACAGTGTCCGATGACGGGCCGGGCCTGCAGGGGGACCCCGAGGCCGCCTTCACGCCACGGACGGACCGGCCCGGTAGGCACGGCATCGGCCTGGCCCTGGCCCGCTCGCTGGCCGAGGCCGAGGGCGGTCGCCTGCTGGTGCGGCGTGCCGCACCGCGCCCGATGTTCGGCCTGCTCCTTCCGCTGGCCGACGTGCCGGATGCCACGGGCGACGCCGCGCCGATCGCCGTGCAGCCGGCTTCGAGCCGCCGGCGGTAGGTGCGCGCGACCTACCGTGGTTCCTGCTCGTACCGGTATCCACGGCCTCGCAATGTACTGATCCGCCGGGGATCCTCGCCGTGCTCGGCGAGCTTGCGGCGCAGCGCCGAGACGTGCACGTCCAGCGTCTTGGTCGCGCCGAACCAGTGTTCGTCCCAGACCAGCGCCATGAGGTCCTCGCGGGTAACCACATGCCCGACGCGTTCAACCAGCACGGCGAGCAGGTCGAACTCCTTGGGGCGCAGCGCGACCTCGCGCCCGTTGACCCAGACCCGGCGGGACTGGACGTCCAAACGCACCGCTCCGACGCACAGCGCCGCGGGGCCGGTCAACGTCACCTGGCGGCGAAGATGCGCCCGCAACCTGGCCAGTAGTTCAGTAAGCCGGAACGGCTTGGTCAGGTAGTCGTCCGCGCCGGCGTCGAGGGCCACGACGACCTCGAATTCGGCCGTCCGCGCGGTCAGCACCACGATCACGGCCTCCGGCAGCGACGCCCGCAGCGACCGGCACACCGCGACGCCGTCACCGTCGGGCAGTCCGAGATCGAGCAGGATCAGATCCGGCGCCCTGCGTGTCGCCTCAGCCTGCGCCTGCGCGGCGCCGTCGGCCACGGCCACCTCGTACCCGTGGCCGACCAGCGCCTGGGCGAGTTCCTCGCGGATATCGACGTCGTCTTCCACCACCAGCAGGTGCGCCTGATCCATGCCCCCGAGCGTAGAGGCAGATCAATCGGCGAGCTCGTGTTCACCGGTTTCTATCGGCTGCTAGGGCTGACTCGGTGAGGCCCGCGAAGACCTGTTGGCCGAGGCCGTAAGCGCGGACCGGCAGGAGTACGAGGGGATCGTCCGGCAGGTGGAAGGAAGCCAGGACGGCTCCGGCACTCGCGTCGTTCACGCCGGTGGCGAAGTGACGGCGACGGTATCCGGATGAGTGCTCCTCAAAGCGCGGGCCAGTCACCAATCCAGCGCAAAGGAGGCGGCGCACATCGCGGCCGCGGCCGCGGCGGAGATCGCCAGGAGGTCGGGTCGCGAGTGGCGCAGCACGTCGCTGACGCGTGCAACTTGCGCGCCCGCTGCAGTACCGTGCGTGCCTGGTCGGCCCCTGGAGTCGGCACGGTTCTCAACATGTTTGTAGCGGTGTGTGTCCTGAACGTGGGGGAGAGGCTGATGTAGGAGCAGCTGATCGTTTGCGGTGCTGCGCGGGAGATGAAGGTTTTGTGGCCCTTCGGAGCCGCTCTGTGGGGAGAGGCTTCAAACCGCGTGTGTCACGAACGCTGAGGGAGGCTTTGTGTAGGCGGAGTTTCTTGATGCGGTGCTGTGCGAGTGATGAAGGAGTGTTGGCACCTTCGGTGCCGTCCTGCGGGGGATGGTGCCAAACCGCCACATGCTGCGTTGGTTAGCGACCGTCGTGGTGAGCGATGTGGAAAAGGCGGCGGAAGAGCCGTCAGGTAGGGACTGGGAAGACGAACGCAAGTGAATCGCTGCTGACGTGTCGTTAGAAGATAGGTGACATCAGAACCGGAGGTTTGTGGTTGCTCCGGGATGAGTCTGGCGGGCGTCCCGTGTACTGGCCAGGCGGTGTCCGGCACGGAGGCGACGTGAGCCTGGTCTGCGGCGCTCGCGCGGAACGTGAGAAGGCGTGCCTTGATACCGCCGCCCGGCTCGCCGGGCGGCAGGAGGGAGTGATCCGAGCGGAGGAACCGTAAGGGTCTGAGTGCCGAGGCAAGGCGCGCTGGCGGACCGGCCCGTAGTAGCGGTGAGGCCCCGGTAATCGGGGTGGAGCGAAGGGGTCGGGTCATTCGTGGCTGGTTTGTTCGATCAACCGGATGTGCTCCGGGAGGAGTCGCGTGGACGAGCTGAAAGCGCCGGGCAAGTCGTTTGAGATTTCGAAGTGGGAGGTCTGGGAGGCCACGCGAGAGTGCCAGCGTGCTGAAGTAACCCATTCCCGAATGCGAACACTGACGAACCCGGCGCCGCCCGCCTTCCACGGGACCTACTGCGCCGATTCAGCCTGCCACAGGCGTGATCAGCTCGCATATTGAGGTCAGGCACCGTACACGGAGGCTCGTGCCGATCGGGCGGATGCGTCCGACTGCGGCGAGCCGGGTGAGGAGGTCTTCGACGCCGGGGCGCAGGGTATTGATGAACCGGTCGACGACGAAGCGGCCCCGGGGGCTGTCGATCGCTCCTTCGTGGTTCATGATCCGCAGCACGTGGGAGTGGGCGGCGGAGAAGAGCGCCTGGTGCACCAGTGCCTGGCGTAGCGCGGCGAGATCGTCGATTCCGGCGGCGGGGTCGGCGGCTGCGCGCCAGGCCGGTTCGATCAGGGCGAGGGCCTGTTCCATCGCCGCGTACCAGAGTCCTTCCTTCGAGCCGAAGCGCGCGTTCAGCAGGGCGTGGCTGACTCCTGCGCGGCGGGCGAGTTCGCGTACTGAGGTGCCTTCGTATCCGTGCTCGGCGAACGCGTTCAGCGCGGTTTGGAGCAGGTGGTCTGGGTCCGGCTCCTGGCCGCCGCGCGGGCGCCCGCGCCCGCGTCCGCTTCGAGGCTGCTGGGGGAACTGGAATTGATGCGAGGCCTCCTGGCGGTGGCGCGGCGGGTCAATGGTTCTTGCCGAAGTACATCAGTTCCCATAGGCCGGGCGCGGTGACGGTTTCGATCGGTTCGCTCTCGCCGTTGCCGGGGAAGTGTTCGACGGTGATCTGTCCGGTGAAGCGGTGGTACGCGCCGTCGAACCCGACCAGGCGGGCAAGTAGGCGTTTGGGGCCCTCGACGTGTTCGAGCATCTTCTCCTGAACGATGGTGTTCTCCCGCTGGAAGGTGACGCGGTAGCGCTCACCGCCGTGCGCGGCGGCGTCGTAGTCGTAGACGGTCAGGTCGGCGACGGGCTTGCCGGTGACCGGGTCGGGCTGCTCCCGCGTCTTGGTGAAGTGCACGAGGGAGCCGTGGTCGGCGATGATCTTTCCGTTCTTGGCCAGCATGAAGATGGGCACCTCGGTGTGGCCGTACTTCTTCTCGCTGGTGATCCACGAGGCGATCACCGTGTAGTCGTCCACCTCGCCGCGGGCCCAGCACCAGTGGTGGATCAGCTGCATCATGGGGGCGTCGCCCCAGTTGTGGTCGTGGTAGCCGACACCGGTGCGGGTCTCGCCTCGTCCCGTCGATCTGCAGGGTCGCCTCGACGCTGCCCTGCGGCACCGAGGGCAGCCAGGCGAAGGTGTGTCGGGCGTCGCCTGACCCGAACTCGATGTGGCCGGTCGCCGGTCGCCACGGGGGGACCTGGCCGGTGAGGGTGACGTCCGCCTTGACGCCGTCGATGTCGAGGTGGATGCGGTAGTGGTGCAGGTCGCCCGCGAAGGTGTTTGATCCGATGCGCACCTGGCAGCGGTCCGTGGCGAACGTGCGGTCTTCGGGATAGATCGGGGAGGTGCGTTCGACGTGGGTTCCGTCTGGGCGGTCGAACTCGAACGTGACGAGGGGTGCGGGGGGCTGGTTCAGGCCCTTGCCGGCGCGCATGTCCTTCACCATGAGGTTGATCACCAGGGTCGAGCCGTCGTCGAGCACGGCGTCGAAGTACCACCACTCGAAGGTGCCGGGGCCGCCGGGGTCGGTGCGGAAGCCGTCTTCCCAGACGGCGATCGAATCCTGGGCCAGCCTCAGGCGCTGGTAGTCGGCCGGGCCGTCGGCGATGGCGCAGGGCAGGGGTGGTGTGCAGGCATTGGCATGTTCGTCACGGGCTTCTCCGGTTCCGAGGCGGAGCGCGTTGGGGTGGGCTCCCCGTCTGCCATAATCTGGAAATTAAATGTGCCAGTGCGGGGGCGCCGACCGTGGGGGGGCGTGGCGTCGCGCGCTGACGCGTCGAGTTGGGCTATCGGGTGAGGGTTGCGCCACCAGGCTCGAAGCCGTGCGGGTGAAGTAGGCGCCGCTGGCGACGTACGCCGTGTTCCCGCAGATGGCCACGGAGGTCGGGTTGGATGGGCCGTCCGTGGCAGTGAGCACGAGCGTGTGCGCGCCGCTGTTCACGTCGACCACGCCCGCCTCGCTCAGCGCATTCTGCGCGCGCCCCGCGATCAGGGCGCAGCAGCCACCCTTTTAGTTGTGTTGCAGAACAAATTGCGATGACGAGTCGTGGCGCAGCTCACGCCCAGAGGGCCGCGAGGCCGGATTTCGTGTTCTTTTTACGCGACCTGCGACGGATTCGGCGCTCTGTCAGCCGCGGACGGCGATGCGGCTCATTTCTTCGGCCTGAGTTTGGTGTCGCGGGCAGCAAATCCTCTTGACGGAGACGCTTTGCTCGGGCAAGGTTCACCCGAACCCGGCATGTGAACCGCGCTCGGACGGCGACACGAAACAGGCGAGTCGAACCGTAGTAGCCCCCGCGCATCGCGCAGGTCTACGACGGAGAGGCGGTGTCGTGCGCCGGGCATGGCGGCGTCGTTCCGGCGGTCGGCCGCACGGCCCCCGACGGACACCAGAGCCGTTGCCGCGTCTCCGCGCCGCCAGAAAGGCGGTGCGCACGCCTGTAAACCTATTGAGGTCACAATGAAGCGACCCGTGAGGCGGTCGGCCGCCTTCGCGTCCGCCGCCGCCTTCACCCTGCTCGCCTTGTCAGTCCAGCCTGCACAGACTGCCTTGGCGTCCTCATCCGTTTCCAGTACAGCCCCAGGTCCCGTCGCCTCCGGCGGCCCCGGCGCCGCGTCCTACTTCGATCTGGCGCGTAAGGACTGCCTGGGTACCGCGCGTAACACGACGTCGAAGGTTTGGTACACGGTCGCGGGCGGCGTGCTCTCGGACGTGTACGAGCCGACGATCGACAACACGAACGTGAGCACGCTGCAGTACGTGGTGACTGACGGCTCGTCGTTTACCGACCTGCAGACGCGCGACATGACGTACAAGGTCAGCGCCGACGAGTCCGGCATGGTCTGCACGGTGACCTCGACCGACGCGCAGCACGGCTATCAGCTGACCACGACGTACGTCACCGACCCGAGTCGTGACAGCGTCCTGATGAACACGCGGATAGCGCCGACGTCGGGCAGCGGCACGGATGTGCGCGCGCTGCACGTGTACGCACGGCTTGACGCGCACGTCAACGGCAACGGCGGTGGCGGGACGGATAACGCGGGCGCCGACAGCGGTGTGGTCGATGCCGCGAGCGGCGTGCCAGTCGTCTACGACGCTTCTACGGCCAGCCAGGCGGCGAACCGAACCTACGCCGTGCCCACGTATATGGCTCTGACCGCGGACTCGGCTGGCAGCGCGTCGGTCGGCTACGCGGGCACCGCGAGCGACGGCCTGACGCAGCTCGACGCGACGCACTCGCTTACCCCGACCTCGTCCGCGCCTGACGGCCATATCGTCGCCACCGAGGACGTCACCCCGGCTCACGGTCGGTCGCTGACGCTCTCGCTCGGCTTCGGCCGGACGCAGGCCGACGCGGTGCGTACCGCTGCCAAGTCGCTGCGGACGCCCTTCGGCGCCGTGAAGGAGTCGTACATCGACGGCTGGCGCGACTACGACAGCTCGCTGAATTCCGCTCCCCGATCGGTGCCGGGCATCGACCGGGAGACGATCGAGCGGACCTACGCTGCTCGACGCGAACGTGCTGAAGGCGAGCGAGGACAAGACTTTCCCCGGCGCGATCGTGGCGTCGCTCGCCTCGCCGTGGGGCCAGTCGGTGAACGCGGGGGCGTCGGTGAACGGCAAGGCGGTGTACTTCGGCTCGTACCGCGAGGTGTTCGCCCGCGACCTGTACGAGGCGTTCACCGGCCTGCTCGCCGACGGCGACGTGGCGACCGCGCGCGCGGCGGCGCGGTTCCTGCTGGAGCGCCAGCAGCGGCCGGGCGGCGAGCTGCCGCGTAACTCGCTGGTCAACGGCCTGTCCGCGCCGGATACCGGCGGCGACCAGCTGGATGAGACCGCGTACCCGATCCTGATGGCGTACCTGTCCGGGCTCGGCGGCGACCAGGCGCTGTGGACGGCGCACATCAAGCCCGCCGCGGACTTCCTGGTCGCGCACGGTCCGTCGTTCGGCGTGGAGCGCTGGGAGGAGCAGTCCGGGTATTCGGTCTCGACGATCGCCGCCGAGATCGCCGGCCTGACCGCCGCAGCGGCCATCGCGACGCGCCATGGCGACGCGGCCGACGCCGCCGTGTACCAGGCCACCGCGGACGACTTCCAGCGCAACATCAAAACCTGGACGGTCACCAACACCGGCCCGGACAGTTCGAACCCGTACTTCATCCGGCTGTCCAAGACCGGCGACCCGAACGCCGCGACCTCGTACTTCCTGGGCAACGGCGGCCCGACGCTGGATCAGCGCACGGTCATCGACGGCGGGTTCCAGGAGCTGGTGAGGCTCGGCGAGCTCTCCCCGACCGACCCGACGTTCCTCAACTCGCTTTCCGTGCTGGACAAGCAGATCTCGGTGACCACGTCCACCGGCACCGGCTACTACCGCTACGGCAACGCGGCGACGTCCGGCAGCGCGGACGGCTACGGCGACTGTTCCACGACGAACAGTCAGACCTCGTGCACCGTGGCCGGGCAGCCCTGGCCGACCACGGACGTGGGCACCGGGCACCTGTGGCCGGTGCTCTCCGGCGAGCGCGCCGAATCAGCCCTCACCGAAGGCAGTCCCGCGCAAGCCTCCGCGCTGCTCGTCCTTCATGACCAAGTCAGCGTCCGGCGTCGGCCTGGTCCCTGAGCAGGTGTGGGAGGACCCGAACCTGGCCGCCTCGCCCTACGGCAGCGACCCGATGTCGGCGTCGATCGGCTTCGCCAACGGCCAGCCGGCGGGTTCGGCGTCGCCGCTCACGTGGGCGCAGGCGCAGGAGTTGCGCCTGATCGTCGATCTCGGCGCGAACCGGACCGTCGATCAGCCCTCGATCACGACCGCGCGCTACGTCACGCACGGCGCCCCGGCGGTAGCGAGCGTCACGCTGACCGCTCCCGCCTCCGGCTCCACGATCGAGGGCGGCAGCACGACGGTCACCGGCAGCACCGCGCCCGGCGCGTCCGTCGTCATCGCCTCCGACGACACCGACACCGGCGCCCCCGCAGCCACCGCGACGACCACAGCCGACGCGTCCGGCGCGTTCTCGGCGAGCGTGCCGGTCGGCTTCGGCACCAACATCCTGACCGCCGCGGCGACCACCGCCGCAGGCGCGACCGGCTACGCGCAGACCGCGGTGGTCGGCGACGTGGTCGGTGGTACGACAGTGCTCGATCTCACCGATCCGACCGGCGACGAGAACGGACCGGGAACGTATCAGTACCCGACCTCGTCGTCGTTCGTCGCGGGCTCGTTCGACCTGACCCGCTTCCAGGTCATCACGGCGAACGGCACGGTGTACCTGCGTACCACCCTCGCCAAGCTGACCCCGACGTTCGGCAACGTGATGGGCGCACAGTTGCTCGACGTGTACGTCCACAACCCGGCGGCCATCGCGGCTGGCGCGGGCACGTCCACGGCCGCTGCGTTCACCTCGCGCAACTACGCGATCGCCGACGCGGACGCGTGGAACCAGCGTTTGGAGGTCGAGGGCTTCGCCTCGCCGACCTGGCGGGACGCGGAAGGCAACCAGGTCGGCACGCCGACCGCCGTGGTCGCCTCCACGATCTCCAACACGATCACGATCGCGCTGCCCGAGTCGGCGTTCGGCACCCCGGCCTCCGGCTGGACCTTCACCGTGGCGCTGACCGGCCAGGACGGCTTCAGCGGCGAGCAATACGATGAGTCGAGCAAGACTACATACAC